>JACCXZ010000094.1 GCA_013696745.1 Nocardioidaceae bacterium
ACGTGTACGAGCCGCTCCAGGCACTCGCGCCGACGGAGTGCGTGGAGCTGATCGGGGCGCCCGAGCTCTACCACGACGTGCTCGTGCACCGCTGGCTGCTCTCCGAGCGGGCCGGGCACGAGGTCGAGTTCTGGGACGCGGCGCGCGACTACGTCGAGAACATCGTGCCCGCCCGGGTACGCGCGCTCGCCGCGGCGGAGGGCAAGTCCGGTGACGACACCGGCCAGCTCGACGCGGTCACCGGCTGAGCCCGGGCTCAGTACGGGCGGTCGAGACCTGAGAACATCGGAAAGTGACGGACGTTCACGGTGAGCAGCCGCGCATGGATCAGGACGGCGGTGGCCGCGATCGCCAGGTCGGCACCGTCGATGCTGCCATGGCTGGGCAGCCACGTCCGACCCAGGTCCCCGGCCGTCTCGGCCACCTCCGCGTCGACCGGGTGCCAGCGCAGGGTCGACAACAGCAACCGGGTCTGGCGCTGCTCTGTGGTCCGCATGCCGGCCAGCACCTCCAGCCGGGTGATCTCACTGGCGTGCAACACGCCGGCCCCTCGCTCCTGCTCCAACAGGTCGGCGGCGCCGTGGTGGCCCCGCAGGTAGTCGAACACAATGGACGTGTCGACCAGCACGCTCACCGGACGTCCTCCAGCCGCCGTCCGGACCGCACCCGGTCGACCCATGCGGCTCCGTCCACGTCCCGGTCGGTCCAGGCCCCGAAGGCGCGACGCATGGCGGTGACGTCGTCCCCGGCGGAGCGTTCCTCGACGTACACCGCGTCCACGGCGTCCCTGATGAGGGCGGCGATGGACCGACCGGTACGAGCCGAGACGGCATCCAGGGCGCGGCGCTCCTCCTCGGTCAACGAGATCTGGGTCCGCAACATGATGTAAGGCTACATCACCGAGCTTGCTGACTGGCTCAACCGAAGTGACCGGGCCACTGGTCGTACGGGATCCGGTCGATGGCACGTACCGGGGGCGGGTCACCCCACTGGTTGCGGCCCAGCCGAGAGAGCGGCAGCAGCTTCGCGATGTCGGGGTGGTCCCCGTCGAGCGCGTCCTCGCGGATCGCGGCGTGAACCACGCGGCCGAGCACGAGCACCGAGTCGCCGAGCCGGATCGTGGAGTGCAGCGCGCACTCGAGCGCGACCGGCGAGGCCGCCACCCGGGAGGCCTTCACCTTCAGCGACGGCTCTCGCTCGAGGCCGACCGCGTCGAATTCGCTGACCTCCGGCGGGAAGTTCGTCCCCGTCGCGTTGACCTGCTGGAACAGTGGCTCGGGCGCCAGGTTCACCACGAAGTCGCCGGTGGCCTCGACGTTGCGCAGCGAGTCCTTGCGACCCACCGAGGTGAACTGCGCGATCGGCGGGTCGACACACGCCACGGTGAAGAAGGAGTGCGGGGCGAGGTTGTCCACGCCGGCGGCGGACACCGAGGAGACCCAGGCGATGGGCCGGGGCACCACCACCGCCGTCATCAGCTTGTAGAACGCACGGACCGGCATGTGGTCGGGATCGAAGTCTCGTCGCATCCTCCGATTGTCCCTGCTGGCAGCGGGCCGGGCAGACCGGCGGGCTCGCGGTGACCATCACCCGGCCGCTGCCCATGCCTCGCCCTGCAGGCGTACCACCTCGACGAGATCGCCAAGAGCCAGGTTGACGTCGGCCACGTGCAGCCCCCACTGGGGCCCGAGCGGCTGGTCGAGTGGCGGCGTGCGCGCCCGGTCGACGGCATCGACGTCCAGCCAGCTGAACCCGTCGGCGGTCCGGCACCGGGCGGTCAACGAACCGGGGTAGCCGATGAAGTCAGCGCGCACACCTGGCCACGCCTGCCCTGTCCCGGACAGGTCGCCCGCGCCGGTGAGCTGTTCGGTCGGGAGGTACGGGTGCAGAGCGCCGGCGGGGCCGTCGGTCAGGAGCGTCGGGTCGGTGCACAGAGCCGGTCCGACACCGGAACGGCCGAAGAAGGCGGTGCTGGGCGGCGGCGTCGCGAACGCGCTGTACGCGACGACACAACCGAGCTGACCGGGGCTCTCGCAGGGGACGAGGCCGTTCTCGGTGGTTCCGGCCGGGACGTTGCCACCGATCAGCAGCGCGGAGACGATGCGGGCACGTTGCTCGGGGTGCTGGGTGATCTCCGAGCCCAGTAGCCGCTGCAACGCCATCGAACCTTGGGAATGGCCGATCAACACGACGCCTCGGCCGTCGTTGTCCTCCTTCAGGTAGTCGTGCCACGCCGAGCGGACGTCACGGTCGACGAGCTCGAGCACCTCGGGGGCGAAGTAGTCACCGCTGCGCAGCGAAGCCGCGGTCGCCTGCCGGTAGACCGGTGCGTACAGTCGACAGGTCTCCGCGAAGCGTCCTGCCTGGGCCCGTACGGTCGCCTCGATCCGGGCAGTGGACCGGCGGGGAGCGTTCGCGCCGGGGGCGTCGGAGACCGTCGGGTAGACGTAGAAGCAGTCGACCGCCGGATACTCGGCGGGCACGAAGCGCTCTGCTCGCGAGCCGCCGGCGATCGGCAGCAGCTCGGCGTCCAGACCGCGCACGCACGGGTTGTCCACTGGCCCGGGTCGGCAAACCCACCGGGTCGGCTGCACGACCTCGAGGCCTGCGGGCTTCGCGCCCTGGGCGTCACCCGATCCGAGGGAGTCGCCCGCTCCCGGTGTCGTCCGCGCCTCCTGCGGCGGCGCGGTGCACGCGCCGGCCAGGACCAGCAGGACGATGGAGACGACCCGGAGGCGAAGCCTCGAGCGGTTCCGGTGACGGCTACCCATCCAGCAACCGCTCGACCTTGGCGACCTTGGCCGTGAGCTGATCGGTGTGGCCCGGCCGGATGTCCGCCTTGAGCACCAACGAGACCCGTGGCGAGCGCGCGGCCACGACGTCCACGGCGCGCTTCAGCACGGCCATCACGTCGTCCCACTCCCCCTCGACGTTGGTGAACATCGCGTTGGTCTCACACGCCAATCCGGATTCACGGACGACGCGTACGGCCTCGGCGACGGCCGCCGAGACGCCGCCATCCGGCTCGGTTCCGGCAGGGCTGATGCTGAAGGCCACGATCATGCTGATCAGCCTAGGCGGCGCGGCGAGGGCGGCGCGGGAATGGTCACTGGGTGGCCCCGTAACGAACCTATCGTCACGGGGCCACCCCGTGATGAAAAGGAACTGCTCAGAACCCCCGGCGCCGGGCGATCTCGTAGAGCGCGATACCGCCGGCCACACCCGCGTTGAGCGACTCCAGCGAGCTGCTCATCGGGATCGCCACCCGTACGTCGCAGGTCTCGCTGATCAGCCGGGAGAGCCCCTTGCCCTCCGAGCCGATCACCAGCACCAGCGGCCCGTCCGCAAGGTCGAGGTCGGGCAGCGACACGTCACCGTCGGCCGAGAGCCCGGCGATCATCAGTCCCGCCTCAGCGTAGGCCTTTAGCTGGCGAGTGAGGTTCACGGTGCGAGCCACCGGTACCCGCGCCGCGGCACCAGCCGACACCTTCCAGGCCGCCGCTGTCATGCCGGCCGACCGACGCTCCGGGATCAGCACACCGTGGGCGCCGAACCCCGACGCCGACCGCACCACCGCCCCGAGGTTGCGCGGATCCGTGACTGAGTCCAGAGCCACGACGAGCGGCGGCTCCTGGCGATCCCGGGCCAGCTGGACCAGATCGTCAGGATGTGCGTACCCGTACGTCGGCACCTTCAGGGCGACGCCTTGGTGGACCGCCCGGTCGGTGAGCCGGTCCAGCTCGATCCGCGAGACCCCGAGCATCGGCAGGTTGAGATCGGCTGAGATCCGAAGGATTTCGCGTAGTCGGTCGTCGCGCTCGGTGTGTTCGGCGAAGTAGACGGTCGTCACGGGCACCCTGGCCCGTAGCGCCTCGACCACCGGGTTGCGCCCGGCTACCCACTCGGTATCCGTGGCAGTCTTGCGCCGAGGCTGCGCCGAGACACGGCGCTCGTCGCTCTGGGCCTTGCGATATGCCTTGTGGTTCGGGCGCTCGGCGGCCTTGGGGGTGGGACCCTTGCCCTCGAGCCCGCGGCGGACCCGGCCGCCGGAACCGGCGGTCGGATTGCCCTTGCCGCTCTTCTTGACGGCGCCCCGGCGCTTGGAGTTGCCGGCCATGTCAGTCCTGTTCGTCGATGTCGTGGGGTCGGCCTCGTTACCGGGGACTCATTCGCCGGACAGTCTCCAGCGCGGTCCCGCTGCGGTGTCCTCGACCTCGATGCCGGCGGTCTGGAGCTGGTCGCGGATCCGGTCGGCGGAGTGGAAGTCCTTGGCCGCACGAGCCTCCTCGCGGTGTCCCACCAGGGCGGCCACCAGCGAGCCGACTGCTGCACGCAGCTCGGAGTCGTCGGCCCCGCTCGCCCAGGAAGTCGATAACGGGTCAAGTCCGAGGACGTCCAGCATGGTGCGGACCGACGCCAGGTTGCCGCGCAGCGCCGCGGAGTCACCCCGCGCCAGCAGCCTGTTGCCCTCATGGATCACACCGTGCACAGCGGCCAGTGCGGCCGGTACGCCCAGGTCGGCGTCCATCGCCTCCGCGAACTCGGCACAGATCATTCCCCCGGGCGACCCGGCGGATGGGTCGACCCCCCCGGTCACCTCGGTCGCCCGTAGCACGTACCCCTCGATCCGCTTGAACCCGACGGCGGCCTCGTCGAGCGACTCGAAGCTGAACTCGATGATGGAGCGGTAGTGCGCCGACACCAGGTAGTGGCGCAGCTCGATCGGGCGGACCCGCTTGACCACCTCGCTGACGAGTGCGGAGTTGCCCAGCGACTTGCTCATCTTCTCACCGGCCGTGGTCACCATGGCGTTGTGCATCCAGGTGCGCGCGAACAGCTGTCCAGCAGCGCGAGACTGGGCCAGCTCGTTCTCGTGGTGCGGGAAGCGCAGGTCCAAACCACCGCCGTGGATGTCGAACTCGTGACCGAGGTACTTCGCAGCCATCGCCGAGCACTCCAGGTGCCAGCCCGGACGTCCCCGCCCCCACGGAGTCGACCAGCTCGCGGTCTCCGGCTCGCCGGTCTTGTGCCCCTTCCAGAGTGCGAAGTCACGCGGGTCCCGCTTGCCGCGGGGATCGGCGTCGGCCGCGGCCTCCATGTCGTCGATGCGCTGGTTGGACAGCTCGCCGTAGCTCGGCCAGCTGCGCACGTCGAAGTAGACGTCGCCGGAGCCGTCGGCGGCGGCGTACGCGTGACCCTTGTCGATCAACGTGTCGATCATCTCGATCATCTCGGGCACGTGCCCGGTGGCCCGCGGCTCGTACGCCGGGGGCAGGCAGCCGAGCACAGAGTACGCCTCGTGCAGCCGACGCTCGTTCGCGTACGCAAGCGCCCACCACGGCTGGCCCTGCTCGGCGGACTTCAGCAGGATCTTGTCGTCGATGTCTGTCACGTTGGCCACCAGCGTGACGTCGTACCCGGCGTGCTCGAACCACCGTCGCAGCACGTCGAAGACGACCTCCTTGCGGATGTGGCCGACATGCGGAGCCGCCTGCACGGTGAGCCCGCAGTGGTAGATCCCGACGTGTCCGCCGTGCACGGGCACGAAGTCACGGACTTCCCTCGAGGCGGAGTCGTACAGGCGAATGCTCACCGGTCCAGCCTAACGGCGCCCGGCCCACCGCCCTGCGTTCGTCACACCAGTCACAGCGATCCACTACTGTCACAGCACAAAGCGGGATAGCGTGACGTTCCGTGACTGTCTTACGACGTATCGCGACCATCGGGATCGGCCTCGCCGTCGGTGCCGTACCACTGCTCACCTCACCCACCTACGCGGCGACGGACGCCACGGGCACCGCCCCGTCCACCGAGCCGTCCACGGCGGTGGCCGCCGAGCGTGCTCAAACCAAGATCTCGATGCGCCGCTGGAGCACCACCCAACAGTGGCGCAGCGGCGCGACGGGCGGGGTGCGGGTGTCCAGAGGCGCGCTGTCCATCGGCAAGCCGGTCGGCACCCGCGTCTACAGCGACCCGTACGGCAGCGGGAAAGCCCGCCGCTACGACGTGAGCCGCTGGACCTCGCGCTGGGTCCAACCCGGCTTCGCGCCCACCGAGCTGATCCCCTCGTGGAACGCCACGACCCAGCCGAACACCTGGATCGAGGTCTCGTTGCGTGCCCGTGCGGGCAGCCGGGTCGGCTCCTGGGACGTGCTGGGACGCTGGGCGAACAACGACCGCGGCTTCCACCGGAACTCCGGAACGCCGCAGGCAGACGACCTGACTCGGGTCAACGTCGACACCTTGGTAGCCGCGGACGGCGTTCGGCCGACGGGCTGGCAGGTACGGGTCGCGCTGATGCGCCGGGTCGGCACGGATGCCTCACCCAGGGTCAGCTCCCTGGGTGCCGTCGCCAGCCGCGTCCCCGACCGCAGCATTGTGCCCACCAGCGCCACCAGCATGCAGGCCACCCGCTCCCTGCGGGTGCCCCGGTACTCCCAGATGCTGCATGCCGGGGACTACCCCCAGTGGAACAACGGCGGCCAGGCCTGGTGTTCGCCCACGTCGACCGCGATGATCCTGGGCTTCTGGGACCGGCTGCCCAGCAAGCAGCAGTACGACTTCGTCCCGGCCGGTTACCCGCAACCCTGGGTCGTGCACGCCACCCGGTTCGTCTTCGACTACCGCTACGACGGGGCGGGCAACTGGCCCTTCAACCCGGCGTACGCCGGCACCCGCGGCCTGGACGCCCACGTCACCCGGCTGCGCTCGCTGCGCGGGGCCGAGGCGTACATCAGGAAGGGCATCCCGCTGGTCGCGTCGATCGCCTTCGGCCCCGGCGAGCTGAGCGGATCGCCGATCAGCTCCTCGGCCGGTCACCTGCTGGTCATCCGCGGATTCACCAAGAACGGTGACGTCCTCGCCAACGATCCGGCCGCCGCGTCCCGCAAGGGCGTGCCGAGGACGTACGACCGCAGGCAGTTCGAGAACGCCTGGATCCCGGCGTCCGGCGGGGTCGTGTACGTGGTGCGCCCGGCAGGCACCCCGCTGCCGTGAGCGGGCCCGCCGCCCCGTCACGGCGCATCGCCTTTCGGTGGTTGGACCTGGAGCAACCGACGACCGGCGTACCTGCCGGTGAGCTGATCGGCTCGGTGACGTCGGCACCGCTCGAGCTCGACTTCGCCGCCACCTCGGTGGTCACCTCGTGGCACGCCGCCACCCCCGGCAGCTCCTGGATCGAGGTGCTCGTCCGCGGCGGTGAGGACGCCTGGACCCCGTGGGTGCCTATCGCGCGGTGGGCCGATCACGATGACGTCGTCGAGCCGACCAGCATGTCCGGTCACGTCGACGTCGACGGCGTACACGTGGCGACCGACGAGGTCCGCATCTGCCCCGACCGCGGATGGCGCCGCGTACAGATCCGCGTCGACCTGATGCGCCGCGGCACGGGTGCCGATCGTCCGGTCCTGCACCGTGTCGGTGTGCTGGCGTCCCGGGTACCCGGGCGTGACACCGACCACCACCCCGCACCGGGTCCCGTGGCCAGCCATGACCGTGTGCTCGAGCTGCCGGTGTACTCCCAGCAGCTGCACCACGACCGTTTCTCCGAGTACGACGGCGGTGGCGGGTCGTGGTGCTCCCCCACCTCGCTGGCGATGGTGCTCGACCACGTCGGCGCGTTGCCCAGCCCCGAGGACTACACCTGGGTGACCGAGGGGCCGGACCGGTTCGTCCCGCATCTCGCCCGACGCTGCTTCGACCATGCGTACGGCGGGGCCGGCAACTGGTCGTTCAACGTGGCCTACGCAGCGACCCGGGGGATGACCGCGTTCGTGACCCGGCTGCGCTCGTTCGCGGAGGCCGAGCGGTTCATCGACGCCGGTCTGCCACTGGTGCTGTCGGTGGCGTTCGAAGCCGACCAGCTCAACGGTGCCGGCTACCGCACGGACGGTCACCTGCTGGTCCTCGTCGGCTTCGGCGCCGACGGGGACCCCGTCGTGCACGACCCCGCCTCCCACACGATCCGCGACAACGCAGCCGTGCGCACGGTGTACGCGCGCGAGCAGCTGGAACGCGCATGGCTGGGGGCGTCCGGAGGCATCGTGTACGTGGTCCACCCACCGCAAGCCGTGCTCCCGACCGCACCGGCCGAGGCGAACTGGTAGCCGATCGGCACCGGGCTGGGGGTCGTCAGGCGCGGCGGTAGGTCGAGACGTGCATGCCCTTGCCGGTGTACGGCTGACGATGCCAACCTCCCCAGCGGTCCGCCAGCCGAAGCCCCGCGAGTCGTGCCATGAGGTCGAGCTCGGACGGCCATGTCAGTCGGCAGGAGATCGGCCCGAACCGGATCCCTTCGTCCTTCGAGATGTGCACATGGTTCTCGTCGAGGATCTGAGTCGCCGGGTCGTAGGTGCACACGTCGAGGGTCACGGCGTCGAGGTCGACCCTTTCGGGGCTCGCGTACGAGTGGGTCGGTAGCCACGCGCTCGGCACCGCGGCCTCGACCAGGAAGACACCGGTGTCCGTCAGGTGACCGGCGGCGTTCTCGAAGCAGCGGACCTGGTCGTCCTGTGTCAGCAGGTTGAAGATGGTGTTGAAGACCAGGTAGACGACCTCGTATCTCTTCCCCGTGTGAACGGAGGTCATGTCGCCGACCGTCACGTTGAGCGCCGCACCTCCCGGCTTAGAACGGAGCACGTCGACCATCGACCGGGACAGCTCGATGCCTTCGACCCGCACGCCACGGTGGGCGAGGGGAAGCGCCATCCGGCCGGTGCCGATGGCGAACTCCAGAGCTGCGCCGTCCCCGGCCAGTTGGGCGAGCAGATCGGCTGCCGCCCCTTCATCCCCGCGGGGGCTGTCGTCGTAGCGCCCGGCCACGTCCGGGCCGAAGCTCTCGCTGGGCTGGAATCCGTACATGCCGTGCAGAGTCTCAGCCGCCCGCTAGTCCGCGCCAACGATTTCTGCCAACCACGTGCACTCTCATACGGCCGGCGCATGTGGCGAGCTTGCACGACCATACGCTCTTGCTGCGCGCGCACGCCGAATGCATCCCATGATGGTACCGTTTTGGTATGAACACGCAGATCGCTGTCCGCCTGCCCGATGACCTCGTCGCCTTCGTTGACGACCTCGTCAGTCATGGCGATGCCGCGAGCCGAGCGGCGGTGATCTCTAGAGCCCTCGAACGGGAGCGTCGTCGCATGGTCGCGGAGCGAGACGCAGTCATCCTCGCCAGCACAGGCACGGACACCGATCTGGACAATCTCTCGGAGTTCGCGGCCACAACGCCGATGGACGACCTCGGCTGATGCGACCGATTCATGCCGCTCAGCTGGACAAGACGCGGCCGGTGCTGATCCTCACTCGTGAGGCCGTACGACCCCACCTCAGTCGAGTCACCGTCGCGCCAATCACCAGCACAATCCGTGGCCTGTCCACGGAGGTGCCGGTCGGCCCAGCCAACGGGCTCGATCACGCCAGCGTGGTGAGCTGCGACAACATCGTCACCGTGCCCGTCAGTGCGCTCGGACGTCAACTGGGCTACTTTCTGGCAGATCAGGAGACCGCGCTGACGGAGGCGATCCGGGCTGCGTTCGACCTGGACTGAACGTGCGGTGCTCGCCCGACTCCGAGCGTTCTCAACTGCCGCGGAGCGGTCCTCCTGGCGCAGCAGGACGTGCCGGCCGAGATGGTGACCCTGCTGAGATACTGTTCACCGAGGTCCTCGATGGCCGCAACGCGCACCTCACTGACGGCGTCCAGCGCGCCCTCGGCCGTCCGCCCCGAGATCTCCACGACTACGTACCTGCCACCGCCGCCACCGGCATCTGGTGCGGCGAGGAGGGCTGGACATGAGTCCTGTGCTGCACGCGCTGACGCTCGTGGCGGCCCTTGGTTGCGCAGCGATGGCAGGGGTGTTCTTCGCCTTCTCCGCCATCGTGATGAATGCCCTCGCGCGGCTTCCTGCGACCCAGGGCATCGCCGCCATGCAGTCGATCAACGTCACGGCTGTCCGCCCCGCCTTCATGACGGCCCTGTTCGGCACGGCTGCCCTCTGCGTTGCTCTGGGCGTCGGCGAGCTCCTGACCTGGGGTGACCACCGTGCTGCGCTCCTGATCGCCGGGAGTGCGGTGTATGTCACCGGCACGATCCTGCTCACCATCGGGTACCACGTGCCCTTGAACGACGCGCTCGCCGACCTCGACCCGGCCGACGCGGCTGCCACGAGCCACTGGACCGGCTATGTCCAGGGCTGGACGAGATGGAATCACGTACGCGGGCTGGCGGCTCTCGTCGCGGCGGCAGCCTTCACCGTGGCGCTCGGCCGTTGAGTGCGCGACGGACCCGATCGGCGTGCCGGGTCAACTCCTCGATATCGCAGGCCTGGGGTGAGCTGAGTTCGTACGCCTCGACCAGCCGCTGGGCATGCATGTCCAACCGGGCCAGCAGCGCCGGCTGGCGGCTCGCGGCGCCGACCTGGTCCAGCAGCTCGAGGGTGCGGTGCAGCACCGTGGGGTGCTCGATCGCGTACAGCCGCATGGCGTCGAGCACGTGGTCCAGCAGGTCGGTCAGCTCGCCCATGGGCGCCACTACCCGCAGGTCAGCCGTCTGGTCGTACCGGTAGGGCGAGGGCGTGCGACGGCCGGCGAGCAGCACCAGACCGGCTGACAGATCGTCGAGTGCGTTGATCGCGGTGTACGGGTCGTTCGTGCTGGGGGACAGCGCCCGGACGGCCATTTCCTCCAACAGCAAGGCAGCGAACTCCACGTCCTCGTGCGGAGCACGAGCCTGGCCCATCCGGACGACCTTCCCGATCTCGGCCAGCAGATCATCACCCACCCGGCTCGGCGGCCACACGACCGCCAGCGCATCTCCGTCGTTGGTGTGCCGGCCGGGTCGGACCTGCAGGGACACCACGAGGTCGTGCTTGACGGCCAGCGCGAGCAGGTCCTCGTGGTCCACGCCCTGCACGTACCCCGTCTTCCGCGACACGGCGAGAACCCCCTCGATGTCGAGTCTGCCGGGAACGTCCTGGGCGCCGTCCGCATCGTTCACGTCCCCGGAGTCCCAACCGATCTGCTCCGGGTACAGCCGATCGACCGTGGACAGTAGGTCGGTGCGAACCTGCCTCGCCAGCGTCCAGACCTGCACCGAATCACTGATGTGGTGGATGAAGTAGACCAGGACCCCGATCGCCAACAGCGCCAGCAGCATCGCCACATTGACGGCCAGGTGGGGGACGAAGTAGTCGCCGCCGTCGCCGCGGACCCGGATCGAACGCAACACCAGCAGGCTGTACAAGAACGTCGCGACGAAGACCCCGAGCACGAACTGGTTGCCGCGGTCGGCCATGAAGTTGCGGACCAGCCGGGGCCCGTACGTCGACGAGGACAGTGCCAGCACCGCGATGGTGATCGAGAAGGTGGTGGAGGCGACCGTCAGCATCGAGCCGGCCACGGCGCCGAGCAGGTCCCGGCTTCCGGACTCCCCGACTCGGTTGATCAGGAAGCTGAGGGGCCCGAGGTCGACATCGCCGAGGCGCTGGTCGATGAAGATCAACGTCTCGGCCAGGACAACGGCCAGGGCGCAGAAGAGTGCTGGCAGGAACCAGAATCTCTGCCGCAGGTTCATCCAGCGGCTCATCGCTGCCGGCTCCGATCGTGTGCGCTGATGATGTGGGAGTGGGCGAGCCTCCCGTCGCCGTGAGCGCCCCGATCAGGCTACCGAGACCTCGACTGTGTGCCAGCCGGTGGCACCGTCGGGCACCGTGTCGGCCTGTGCGCCGGTCTGGATGTAGCCACTGCGGTCGGTGGCGCGTACGGCCAATGTGTGGTCACCGGGCTCGGCGTCCCACCCGTGCACCCACTGCACCCAGGAGTCGATGCTGGGCTCGCGTGCCAAGGTCGCCTCCTGCCACTCACCGTCGTCGACGCGCACCTCCACCCGCTCGATGCCGGTGTGCTGTGCCCATGCGACGCCCCCTACCCGTGTCGGACCGGGTTCGCGGCGGTCCCCCGAACGCGGAGTGTCGATGCGCGACTGCGTCTTGACCGGACCGTCGGGCGACCAGCCCCGGTCGGTCCAGTACGCGGTGAAGTCGGCGAAACGGGTGACCTCCCACTCCACGACCCACTTGGTCGCCGACACGAAGCCGTACAGCCCCGGCACCACCATCCGTACGGGGAAGCCGTGCTCGATCGGCAGTGGCACGCCGTTCATGCCGACGGCCAGCAGTGCGTCCCGACCGTCGGTGAGTGCCGACAGCGGTGTGCCCGCGGTCCAGCCGTCCTGCGACGTGGACAGCAGTGCATCGGCGTCCGGACTCACGCCTGCCTCGGCGAGCAGGTCCGCGATGGGGACCCCGGACCACTGGGCGTTGGAGATGAGATCCCCGCCGACCTCGTTGCTGACGCAGCACAACGTGATCCAGGCGTCCTGCAGCCCGCGAGCGAGGAGCTCGTCGTAGCTGATCGTGAGCTCACGCTCGACCAGGCCGTGGATCCGCAGCTCCCAGTCCGCGGGAGACACCAGCGGCGGTGCCAGCGCGGTGTCGATCCGGTAGAAGTCCGTGGTCGGGGTCACCCAGGGAACGACGCCCCGTACGCCGAGGTCGGCGCCGTCGGGGGTGCTGACCGAGGCGAGCGCGAGCCGGAGCGAGGAGCGTGCCTGTTCGACGCCGCGCCGAGCCTGACCGACCCAGCGAGACGCCCACGCGACGACCGCAGCCCCCACGAGCAGGCCACCGGCGGCCACGAGGAACTTCCGTCGGCCCGTTGGCTCTTCCGACCGCTTCCCGACCACCGCGAGCGCCCGCGGCAGCAACCACTGGTAGGTGAAGACACCGGCTCCACCGCCGATGATCGACGGGAGGAACGACGTGGGCGCCGCGTCAGGGCGGGTGACGGAGGCCGCGAAGGCGATCGCCGCCAGTGCGACCATGAGCAGCGTCCCGCCCCTCGGTCGGCGAACGCCGATCACCCCGGCGCAGGCACACCCGAGCAGTAGTCCGAGGACGACACCGGAGAGCAGCAGCGGCTTGTCCCACTGGCCCACTGCCTCGATGGCCCGTTCGGCGACACCTCCTGGAGTCACCTCGATGACGGCCTCCCCGACCGCCGCGACCGGGGACAGCCGCGCCCGCAGGACCGCGGCGGCCAGCTCAGCCATGGCAAGGCCGACCAGGCCGGCGACCACGCCGGCCAGCGCTGACCGCAGGACCCGAGGACTCACCCTGCCATGGTGCCACCGGTCTGGGCACGGGCAGCGAACCCTGCCGACCCGGTGACGCGGCCTGCGAGGATGAGTGCCGTGACCCCGCTCCCCTTCATCGGTATCGGCACCGACGTGCACGCCTTGGAAGAGGGACGCCCACTGTGGGTGGCGGGGTTGCACTGGCCGGACGAACCGGCCGGACTCACCGGTCACTCCGACGGCGACGTGGTCGCCCATGCCGCGTGCGACGCCCTGCTCTCGGCGGCTGGTCTCGGTGACCTCGGCTCCACCTTCGGTACCAGCGAGTCCGAGTGGTCCGGTGCCAGCGGCGTCGACCTCGTGACCGAGACGGCCCGTCGAGTGGTGGCGGCCGGCTACCACGTCGGCAACGTGGCGGTGCAGCTGATCGGAGCCCGTCCCCGGCTGGCACACCGCCGGGACGAGGCGCAGGCCATGCTCAGCGACGCCTGTGGTGCCCCGGTCCGGGTCTCCGCCACCACGACCGACGGCCTCGGCCTGACCGGTCGCGGTGAGGGCATCGCGGCTATCGCCACCGCCGTGGTGTTTCGCGCCAGCTGAGCCTCGACACCGCCGCGGCTACGCTTCCGGGGTGTCTGCCGCTGCCCTCGTGCTGCTCGCCGCCGGCTCGGGAAGCCGCACCGGGCACGCGACCAACAAGGTGTTCCGCCGCCTGGCAGGTCGCTGTGTCCTGACCTGGTCGCTGGACCGGACCGCCTCGGTGGGACAGATCGGACCGGTCGTCCTGGTGGTGCGTCACGACGAGGTCGCGGTGGCCCGCACAGTGCTGGAGCAGGAGAGTCCGGAGCGGGACGTGCGCGTCGTACCCGGTGGTCTGACCCGGCACGGCTCGGAGTACAACGCCCTGCGATCACTCGCGGCAGAGATCACGGCCGGCGCGGTCGACGTCGTGCTGGTCCACGATGCAGCCCGGCCGCTGACGGATCGAGCCCTGTTCGTCGACGTGGTGCGCGCTGCCAGAGCCCACGGCGGCGCCGTCCCGGGACGACGGCAGAGCAGGCTGCTCGACTCCCGCCTGCGGCCCAGTGCGGTGGACACCGTCACCGTGCAGACCCCGCAGGCCTTCCGCGCAGCACCGCTCCTCGCAGCGCACGAAGCGGCCCACCGGGCCGGCTTCACGAGCAGCGACACGGCCTCCTGCATGGAGGTGTTCAGCGACGCGGTGACTGTGCGGTTCCTGCCGGGGGCGGCCTCGAACATCAAGATCACGTTCGCCGGGGACCTGCTGGTGGCCGAGGCGCTCCTGGCCCGGTCGTCCCGCCGGTGCTGACGTCTGCGTGCGGCGAGTGGCCAACCTCGTCGAGGCACTCGAGCACGGTGATGTCCTCGGCGTCCGCGACCCGGCGGGCGAGCGAGGGAACCTCCACCGGCACGGGCGTGGTCAGGTCGCCGAGCACGTCGACCAGGCGGGCGAGGTCATGCAGATCCCGGGCATGGGGCAACCGCCGCTCCAGCGCCGGCACCCACGACGTCGCGAACGCCACCGGAGCCGCGAGCAGGCGCAGGGCGTCGCGGTCGAGCGTGGAAGCGATGACGTCACCGACGACACTCTTGACGGTGTCTGTCACGGGAAGGACACCGATCAGCACGCCGCTGGCGCCGACCGCCGCGGCACACGCCGACAACGTGCTCGCAGGGACCAGCGGGCACAACGGGTCGTGGACGAGGACGACGTCGTAGCCGGACGCCATCCTGGACACGGACAGTTCCCGAGTGCCGTGGGCTTCATCCACCACCACGACGTCGCAGCCGGGTACCTCGCTCAGCGCCTTGACGGCGTGGTCGAGGAACCGGACACCGTGCAGCCGCCACCAGCCAGGCCCGCCGCGACCCGGGGCGACGACCACGCCGACGACACGAGGTGCGCCGCCAGCCTGTTCGGAAGTCATCAGTGCTCAGGAGGCGAGCACCTCGTCCAGGATCGTCTCCGCCTTGTCCTCATTGGTTCGCTCGGCGAGTGCCAGCTCCGACACCAGGATCTGACGGGCCTTGGCCAGCATGCGCTTCTCGCCCGCGGACAGCCCGCGGTCACGCTCGCGCCGCCAGAGGTCACGCACGACCTCCGAGACCTTCATGACGTCACCGGAGTGCAACTTCTCCAGATTGGCCTTGTAACGCCGTGACCAGTTGGTGGGCTCCTCGGTGTGCTCGGCCCGCAGCACCGCGAAGACTCGTTCCAGCCCTGCCTTGTCCACGACGTCGCGGACGCCCACCAGATCGAGGTTGCACGCCGGCACCCTGACGACAAGATCGTTCTGGGCGACGATGCGCAGCACGAGGTAGCTCCGGTCCTCGCCCTTGATCTGTCGTGTCTCGATGTCCTCGATGATTGCCGCCCCGTGGTTGGGATAGACGACTGTTTCTCCGACGCTGAAAGTCATGGTGTCAAGTGTCCCTTCCGACAGTGACGAGTCTAACATGCACGACGGACCGCTCCTATGGTGTCTTTGCAGGTCAGAGGCACTATGGGGGCTTGACAAATAGTCGATCCCGTGCGGGTGCGAGTTGGCCGCACCGGTGAGGTGACTGCACGACTCTGCGGCCGCGTACCTCACGAGGTGGCGGTCGGCTGCCGTCGCTAGGCTGCAGCCTGCACGGGTGCACGGGCGCCTGTCAGCCGCCGCCGGCACCCGGCCGTGTCCGTGACCAGAGAGGAAGCACGTGTCCAGAGCACAGGAGTCCCGCCCTGGTCGCCGCGGCCTGGCCCTGGCCACGGTCGCCACGCTGGGTCTGGTCGGTTGCGGCAGCGGATTCGACGCCCAGACCATCCAGCCGTACGACCCGGGGGTGGGTGCCAACGAACGGCTCGAGACGATCGACATCCTGGGTGCGCTGGTCGTCGCGAACGGCGACGAGACCGGCACCGTTTCAGCGACGCTGGTCAGCGAGCCGGGCAGCGAGCACGAGCTGACCGAGGTGAGCGCGCAAACCCTCGACGGCGAGGAGATCGACGTCCAGGTGGACGGATCATTCACGGTGACCTCGCAGACGCGGCAGCCGCAGAAACTCGGCGACGCCTCGGCCGACTCCGACGAGACAGCTGTCGTCGTCCTGAGCGGTGACAACTTCGCCCCGGGGGACTTCGTCGAGGTTGCCTTCACCTTCTCCGACGCCGAACCCTTCAACATCCAGCTGCCCGTGGTGCAGCGCGGTGAGGACGGCACGTACGACGAGGTCGCCGAGGCATCCGCCTGAGTGCCACGTCCCCGTCGGAGACTCAGACCTCGTACTTGTAACCCAGTCCGCGCACGGTCACCAGGAAGCGCGGGTCCGCCGGGTCCGGCTCGATCTTGGCCCGCAGGCGCTTGACGTGCACATCGAGGGTCTTGGTGTCGCCGACATAGTCCGCGCCCCACACCCGGTCGATGAGCTGGCCGCGGGTCAGCACCCGGCCGGAGTTGCGCAGGAACATCTCGAGCAGCTCGAACTCCTTGAGCGGCAGCCGGACCTCGTCGCCGTTGACGCTCACGACGTGTCGCTCGACATCCATCCGCACCCGCCCGGACTCCAGGGTGGAAGGCGCGAGCTCGGGCTCGGTGCCCCGGCGCAGGACGGCGCGGATGCGGGCGACGAGCTCCCGTGGACTGTAGGGCTTGGTGATGTAGTCGTCGGCGCCGAGCTCGAGACCCACGACCTTGTCGATCTCGGCGTCCTTGGCGCTGACCATGATGACCGGGACGTTGGAGACCGAGCGCAGCTTGCGGCACACCTCGGTGCCGGGCAGCCCGGGGAGCATCAGATCCAGCAGCACGATGTCCGCCCCGTGCCGGTCGAAGTCGGCGAGCGCGTCGGGACCGGTCGCCGCGACCGACACCTCGAAACCCTCCTTGCGCAGCATGTACGCCAAGGCGTCGCTGTAGCTCTCCTCGTCCTCGACCACGAGTACGCGGGTCACGACTGTGCCTCCTCATGTGCTCGGTCGACCGGCCGGGGAGCCTCGACCCCGGGTCGGGATGCGATGGTCGGCTCGGGCAGGGTGCGCACCGGTGCGACGGGGACGTCGTCCAAGCCCTCGTCGGACGTCGGCCCCGGCAGCGGTAGGCGGATCGAGAACGAGGATCCCTGGCCGGGAATGCTCCACACCTTGACATCACCACCGTGGCTGGCTGCGACGTGCTTGACGATCGACAGGCCCAGTCCAGTCCCGCCGGTTGCCCGGGCGCGGGCCGGGTCGACCCGGTAAAAGCGCTCGAAGATCCGGTTCAGCTCGGACTGGGCGATGCCGATGCCCTGGTCGCTGACGGTGACCGCTGCCAGCGGACCGGGGTGGGTCGGGCTCGGGTGGCCGTGTTCGGGTGCGGAGGCCTCCTCGGCTCGCACCTGCTCGGCCATCACCGCGACCCGCGACCCGTCGGGGCTGTAGGTGACGGCGTTCTCGACCAGGTTGCTGACCGCGACCAGCAGCTGCTCGGGGTTTCCCTGGACCCGCAGGCCGGGGTCACAGCGGGCCACCAGCTCGATGTGCCGAGCGTCGGCGTCGGTGCGGCTGTGGTCCAGCGCCTTCATGACCACGTCCTCGAGGCTGATCTCCACCGGCTCGTCGATCAGCATGTCGTCCTGCAACCGCGACAGCTCGATGATCTGCTTCACCAACCGGGTCAGTCGCTCGCTCTCGACCAGCATCCGTCCGGAGAACCGACGCACCGCCTCCGGGTCCTCTGCTGCCTCCCGGACGGCCTCGGCAAGCAGGTTGAGGGCGCCGACGGGGGTCTTGAGCTCGTGGCTGACGTTGCCGACGAAGTCACGGCGCAGCACCTCCACCCGCCGCTCACGGGTCCGGTCCTCTGCGAGCACGAGGATCAACTGGCTGCTCAGCGGCGCCACGCGCGCGAGCACGTGGCTGGGCCCGTGCCGACGGTCACCGGACAGCACGAGCTCGGTCTCCCGGATCTGCCCGTCGCGGCGGACCGCGCGCACCATGGCCGCCAGCTCGTCCGGTGCGACCCGGTCGCCCTGGGCGAGACCGAGTGCATAGGCCGGCGCCGAAGCCTTGAGGACGGCGTCGTCAGGACCGACCAGCAGGGCGCTGGAACGCAGCACGGTGAGGACCGACTCGACACCGTCCGGTACCCGCGGGGTCACCGGGTCCGGCGCCGTGGTGCGCTCGCGCTCGCTCAGCCACCAGGCCACCAGCGATGCTCCCAGAGCGCCCACAGCCAGCGCCACGAGCGTGACCACGGTGAAGTCGTCCACAGGGCTGATCGTACGTTCCCCGCCGGAGTGTCCCGGGCAGCCTGTGCATGCGGGTCGCAGTGTTTCGGCCACTGTTCACGCCACGTTCACGACACGGGGTGTGCCTGCATCCGTGGGTCTCTAGTCTGGACCCCATGCGTGATCTGTACTACGACCAGCTCGACGGCATCGTCGACGACCTCGTCTCCATGGCCTCCACCGTGCGCGAAGCCGTGCTCGAGTCCACCCAGGCGCTGCTCAACGCCGACCAGGCCGCCGCCGAGGCCGTGATCTCCGGCGACAAGAGCGTGGACGAGGCCCGTGAGCTGATCGAGGAGCAGGCCTTCCAGCTGCTTGCCACGCAGCAGCCGGTCGCCGGGGACCTGCGCATGCTGGTCGCCACGCTGCGCATGGTGGCCGACCTCGAGCGGATCGGCGACCTCGCCGGCCACGTCGCGAAGGTCGCGCGCCTGCGGATGCCCGCGGTCGCGGTGCCACCCACGCTGCGCGAGACCATCACCACGATGGCATCGGTGGCGGAGACGATGGTGGACTCCGCCGCCCGCATCCTTGCCGAGCGCGACGTCGAGGCCGCCGCCGACCTCGAGCGTGAGGACGACCAGATGGACCAGCTACGACGCTCGCTGTTCCGCACCCTGCTGTCCGACGAGTGGTCCTACGGGGTGGAGCCGGCGATCGACATCGCGCTGCTGGGCCGCTACTACGAGCGCATCGGTGACCACGCCGTCTCCATGGGCCGTCGGGTGATCTACCTGGTCACCGGCGAGCACCCCGTCACCGTCGCCTGAGTCTGAGTGTGGTGCGGTTGATCAGCGTCCCTGGTTCTTGACCGCCTCGATCGCCTCCGCCGCCGCGGCCGGGTCGAGATACTCGCCGCCGGGGACCAGCGGCCGCAAGGAATCGTCCAGCTCGTAGAGCAACGGGATGCCGGTCGGAATGTTGAGCCCCACGATGCTCTGTTCGTCGATGCCGTCGAGGTGCTTGACCAGTGCGCGCAGCGAGTTGCCGTGGGCCGTGACCAGTACCGTCCGTCCGGCCCGCAGATCGGGTACCACCGCGTCGTACCAGTACGGCAGCATCCGGTCGAGCACGTCGGCAAGGCACTCGGTGCGCGGCAGCAGCTCGGGTGGCAGGTCGGCATAGCGTACGTCTCCGGCCTGGCTGAACTCGTCGTCGTCCTCGATCGGGGGCGGCGGCACGTCATAGCTGCGCCGCCACGTCATGAACTGTTCCTCGCCGTACTGCTCGAGGGTCGCCTTCTTGTCCTTGCCCTGCAAGGCACCGTAGTGCCGCTCGTTCAGCCGCCAGGACCTGCGGACCGGGATCCAGTGCCGGTCGATGCCGTCGAGGCACAGCTGTGCCGTGGCGATGGCCCGTCGCAGCACCGAGGTGTGCGACACGTCGGGCAGCAGGTCACGTGACCGCAACAGCTGCGCACCCCGCACCGCCTGCGCATGCCCCGTGTCGTTGAGCGGGACGTCGACCCAGCCGGTGAACAGGTTCTTGGCATTCCACTCGCTCTCGCCGTGACGGAGCAAGACCAGCTGGTACGGAGCAGTCATGCGGTCGAGAATAGTGCCCGTCAGTCGCGCTCGAGCCAGCCGCGGAACGTCTCGAGGTTGCCGGTGGGCTCCCCACGCGAGCGTCGCCAGTCCCACTCCCGGCGGATGGAGGTGGCGAACCCGAGCTCGAGGATCGTGTTGAACGACTCGTCCGCGTACGTGAGCACGACACCGAGCAGGCGGTCTACCTCCGGGGCGGTCACCGCGTGCAGGGGCAGCCGCCCATCGAGGTGGATGTCACCGGCAGCGTCCACGGCGAACGCCACGGCGTACATCTTCAGGTTGCGCTCGAGCAGCCACCGGTAGACCGCGGCATGGTTCTCGTCGGGGTTGCGGGCCACGAACGCGTGCACGGCCAGCGCGTGGTCCCCGACCTCGAACCGGCAGGTGGTCTGCAGCTTGCGCTCGCCTGGCAGCACGACCTCCAGCGCGCACTCGCCGAGGCGGACTGCCTCCAGACCGGCGTCAGCGACCACTTCCTCGATCACCGTCATCACCTCGGGCGCGGTCACAGCACCGCGACCCGTTGCGCCCACAGCGCCTCCACGCCGCGGCCGTAGACGTCGAGCGTCTCGCGTGCCGTCCGGGCCCAGCCGAACGACGCCGCATGCTCCAGTGCGGTACGGCCCATCGCCGCGAGCTGGGACGGCGCCAGCAGCAGGTCTGCGATCGCGCGTGCGTACGCCGCGGGGTCATGTCCGTCGACCAGGACACCGGAGGCGCCGTGTCGCACAGCCGTCGGCAGTCCCCCGACGCGCGAGGCGATCACGGGAGTGCCGCACGCTTGCGCCTCCAGGGCCACCAGGCCGAACGTCTCGCTGCGCGACGGGACGCACACCAACGATGCCGCGGCATACCAGTCGGCCAGGTCCCGCTGCGCCACCGCCGGACAGAACCGGACGACATCGTCGATGCCGAGCTCGATGACGAGGTCGTGCAGGGCTCGAGGGCGATCCAGGCCGGAGCCGGACAGTCCCCCGACCACCGGGACGACGAGGCTCGACCGCAGCTCGGGACGCTGCTCGAGCAGGAGGCGCACTGCCCGCAGCACGACGTCTGGGCCCTTGAGGGACTGCAACCTGCCCACGAACATCACGACGTGGGCGTCGACGGGCAGCGACAACCGTCGACGTACCGCGACCTGGTCACGCGGCCCGAACCGGGTGAGGTCGACGCCGGGGTGCACGACGTCCACCCGGGCCGGGTCGGCACCGTACAGACTGATGAGCTCTCGCGCCTCGGCCCCGGTGCTGGTGATGAGGCGGTCGGAAGCCTCCACGACCTGCGACTCGCCGATCTCGCGCCACCGCGGCTCCGGCCCGTCGCCGTCGCCGCGCGCCAGGTTCTTGACCCGTGCAGTGGTGTGCATGGTGTGCACCAGCGGAACGCCCCAACGGTCGCGGGCGACCGATCCCACCTGACCCGACAACCAGTAGTGCGAGTGGATCACGTCGTAGCGGTTGGGCACCGAGGCCGCCTCGACCCGCAGGACGTCCCGTACGAAGGCACAGGACTGAGCCGGCAGGTCGTTCTTTGACAGGCCCTCGAAGGGCCCGGCGACGACGTGCCGCACCGTGACGCCCGGGGCGGCCTGAACCGTCGGCGGAGATCCGGAGCCGGTGGCCCGGGTGAAGATCTCGGTCTCGACGTCGAGGCGGGCCAGCTCGCGGGCGAGCTCGAGCACGTACACGTTCATCCCACCCGCGTCACCGGTGCCCGGCTGGTCCAGCGGAGACGTGTGCACGCTGATCATGGCGACCCGTCGGATCGGTCCCGGCATGCTCCACCTCGCTCCCACCACGACGCAACGCGCAGGAGGCACCGCCCCATTCCCGCGGCGGACCGGACCCGGCGGGCCGGGTCGCGGGAGACCCCGCATCCGGGGCAGGATCGGTCCATGACTGACCCATCTCCCAGGACCGCCGTCGTGACCGGCGCCAGCAGCGGCATCGGTGCCGCCACGGCTCGCAGCCTGGCCGCCGAGGGCTTTCACGTCATCTGCGCGGCCCGCCGGCTGGACCGACTGGTGAGCCTCGCCCGGGAGATCGGCGGCACCGCCGTGCAGTGCGACGTCACCTCCGTCGCCTCGGTCGCAGAGCTGGCACGCACGGCCGGTGACAGGATCCACGTGCTCGTCAACAACGCCGGAGGGGCGTTCGGTCAGGACACCGTCGCCGATGCCGATCCCGCAGACTGGCGGCGCATGTTCGAGACCAACGTGCTGGGCACGTTGCACGCGTTCCAGGCACTCCTACCCGCGCTGCGTGCCGGCGGTGACGGCCTGGTCGTCAACATCGGCTCGACCGCGGGCTACGTCTCCTACGAGGGCGGCGCCGGTTACACCGCTGCCAAGCATGGCGTCCGGACGTTGACCGAGACGATGCGGCTGGAGCACGTCAGCGAGCCACTGCGCTTCACCGAGATCGCACCGGGCATGGTCCGTACCGATGAGTTCGCCCTGACCCGGTACTCCGGTGACGCCACGCGGGCCGAGGCGGTGTACGAGGGCGTCCGCGAGCCGCTGACCGCACACGACGTCGCCGAGGCGGTGGCCTGGGTCGCGACCCGGCCCTCCCACGTCGACGTCGACCTCATGGTGCTGCGCCCCCGCGCCCAGGCGGCCCAGCACAAGCTGCATCGGGAGACCTGATCCCCGGTCGGCGAGGGGGTTCCCCGTGCTCAACCTATGGGCACGGGGGACCCCCTCAGCACTCGGCGCGTGGCACAGCCGCCACCGGGGACGCCGTACCATGGAACCGGCCCGGTGCGTCGTCCGTACGCCCCCGCGCGACCGACCATCTGCGGCCCCGCACACCGGGATGCCGGCATCCATCGACAGGAACGAGCGCACCCGTATGCCCCAGCAGACCCGGCAGGACCTGCGCAACGTCGCCATCGTCGCGCACGTCGACCACGGCAAGACCACGCTGGTCGACGCCATGCTGCGCCAGTCGGGTGCCTTTCGCGCGCACCAGGCGATGACCGACCGGGTGATGGACTCCGGCGACCTCGAGCGCGAGAAGGGCATCACGATTCTCGCCAAGAACACTGCGGTCCGGTACGTCGGTCCCGGTGCCCCCGACGGTGGCGTCACCATCAACATCATCGACACGCCGGGGCACGCGGACTTCGGTGGCGAGGTGGAGCGTGGCCTGTCGATGGTGGACGCGGTCGTGCTTCTTGTCGACGCATCGGAGGGTCCGCTGCCGCAGACCCGCTTCGTGCTGCGCAAGGCGCTCGCCGCGCGGATGCCGGTGGTGCTGGTCGTCAACAAGGTGGACCGTCCCGACGCCCGCATCTTCGAGGTCGTCGACGAGACGTACGAGCTGTTCATGGACCTTCTGGACAGCGACTCCGACCAGGCATCCCTGGACTTCCCGGTCGTCT
>JACCXZ010000107.1 GCA_013696745.1 Nocardioidaceae bacterium
CGCCATCGAGACCTTCATCGACGGCTGGAACGACCGATGCGAACCATTCGAGTGGACCAAGGACGCCGACGACATCCTCACCAGAGCCAAGGACCGCAAGAAGACTTCAAACACGCGACACTAGGACAGCGCCGATGCAGAGGAGCCGGAGCGGGGAGGCGGATTCGCCGTAGATCACGATGCCCGCGATGGTGACGCCGGCGGCGCCGATGCCGACCCACACCGCGTAGGCGGTGCCCACGGGCAGGTTTCGCAGGGCGAGGCCGAGCAGGACGAAGCTGACCAGCGAGAGACTGACCCCGATAATGCTGGGCCAGAGCCGGGTGAACCCATCGGAGTGTTTCAGCGCGGTGGCCCACACCAGCTCCAGCAGGCCGGCGAGCACGAGCAACATCCAGGCGATCGTGGTCATCGGTGTTCTCCTGAATCCCGCGCAGCGCGCCTCTGGTGTCGTCGGGTCCGCTGGCCGGTGCGGGGTCGCTGTTCATCGGCGTGGTCAGTCAGGCGGCATAGCCGCCGTCGACGGCGATTGAGGTGCCGGTGATGTAGCGGCCGCCCTCGCCGGCCAGATGGGCGACCGTGGCGGCGAGGTCCGCGCCGGTCCCGTAGTGGCCGAGCGCGATGAATCCAAGCTCGGCTGCGGCGTCGGGCCCCTCGGCGGGGTTCATGTCGGTGTCGGTGCAGCCGGGGTGCACCACGGTGGCGGTGATGCCGCACGGCCCGAGATCGCGGGCCAAGCCCTTGGTCAGGCCCAGCAGAGCGGACTTGGTCATGGTGTAGAGGCTGATCCCGGCGTAGGGAACCCGTTCGGCGAAGCAGCTGCCGATGCTGATGATCCGCCCACTGTCGCCCATGTGTCCGGCTGCGGCCTGGCTGGCCAGGAACACCGCGCGGATGTGGACCGCGATCGCGTGGTCGAGCTCGGCGAGGGTCACCTCCTGCAGCGGTCCGGTGGGGAACACCCCGGCGTTGTTGACCAGGACATCGAGCCGCCCGAACTCGGCCACGGTCTGGGCGACGGCCCCGGTGACCGCGTCCGGGTCCGCGCTGTCGGCCGCGATGGCCACACCGCGGCGCCCGGCCGACTCGATCTGTCCGACGACTACCGCCGCTTGATCGGCGGCGCGGTGGTAGGTGAGCGCGACGTGCGCTCCCTCATGCGCGAGGCGAACCGCGATCGCCGCCCCGATCCCGCGACTCCCGCCGGTCACCAGCGCCACCTTGCCCGTGAGCTCACTCATCGACCAGCCTTTCCGTAGTGATCGCTACCGAAGTAGTATGGGTGGCATGAGAACGACGCGTCAACCAGGCCGATCCGGGCGGCCGAGGAGGTCGCCGACGGCCGGGCGGGGCCGGCCGCGGGGCTTCGACCGCACTGCGGCACTGGTAGCCGCGCTGGAGCTGTTCTGGGAACGGGGCTACGAGGGCACCTCACTCAACGACCTCACGACCGCGATGGGCGTCAGCGCCACCAGCCTCTACGCCGCGTTCGGGTCCAAGGAAGCCTTGTTCCGTGAGGCGGTGGGGTACTACAACGACCCACAACGCTCCCCGACCACGCGGGCATTGCACGATCAACCCACTGCCCGCGCGGCCGTCGAGGCGATGCTGCGCGACAACGCACGCCTCTACACCGACCCGACCACCCCCCGGGGCTGCATGATCGTCCTCGCCGCCACCAGCTACACTCCGACCAGCGCACCGCTGCGCGACCTGCTCGCCGACCTCCGCGAGTGCGACCGCCACGACCTGAGACGCCGGCTCGATCGCGGGATCGTCGACGATGAGCTCCCACCGCACACCGACACCGCCGCGCTGGCCACCTTCGCCGTCACGCTCCTGCACGGGCTCTCCGTCCAAGCCCGCGATGGTGCCTCCGCTGACGGCCTAAACACCGTCGTGGACAACGCGATGCGCTGCTGGGACCACCTCGTCTCCACCACGCCGTCCGAGCCGGGGCCGTAAGGGTCAGAAGGACCGGAGCGGTTCCAGTTGAGCCCGCCATCCATCAGCGGGACGGGGTGATGCTCGGAAGATCAGATGGTGCCGGTGATGCCTCCGTCGACAGGAATGTTGGCGCCGTTGATGTAGCCGGCGCGTGGGCTGGCGAGAAAGGCAATGGCGTCGGCGATATCTTCGGGTCGCCCGAGCCGACCGACTGGGTTCGGGACGTAGTCGGCGGTGACCTCGGGTTCGATGTTCGCCCAATCGACGTCTGATCCGCCTCGCCGGTCGGTGAACATGCGTTGCAGTGACGGGGTCAGGATGACGCCGGGACTGACGCAGTTGACCGTGACCCCACAGGGGGCCAGGTGTTTGGCCAAGGTGGCGGTCAGGTTCACGACCGCGGCCTTGGCGGCGGAGTATTCGACCATGTTGGACAGCGGGGTGATGGTGGCGCGGCTGCCGATGTTGATCACGCGTCCCCATCCGCGCTCACGCATCCCGGGGGTCAGCGCCTGGGTGAGGCGCACCGCGGGCATGACGTTGGCTTGGAACGCTGCGTCCCAGTCCGCCGGTTTGGCACTGTCCCAATCGTGCTCGAAGAAGGGCCCGACGTTGTTGACCAAGATGTCGACGCGGTGCTCACGGGCCAGGCTGGCGACCTGGGCCGCCTGCTCCGGATCGGTCAGATCACCCAGGACCACCGTTGCCGATCCGCCGTCCTCCTGGATGTCTGCCGCGGCCTCGTCCGCAG
>JACCXZ010000143.1 GCA_013696745.1 Nocardioidaceae bacterium
CGAACGCACCGCGTACTGGGTGGGCAGCGACCTTGGGACGGTGCAGCCCGACTACGTGGTGCTCGACGCCGCCACCTGGTCGGGCCCGGCGCGAGACGGCGTGGACTACGCCGAGCAGCTGGTCCCCGGGGCGGCGTACGAGCGGGTGCTGCACCGGGGGACGTTCCAGGTCATGCGGCGGGTGGGCCCACGTGAGTGAGCGAGGGGGTCCCCTGTGCTGATAGGTCCGCCGCAGGGGTCCCCAACCGGGGCAGGGCTCACGGCTGCGTCATGGACAGCACGTCGAGCGCCTCGTCGAGCTGCTCCTCGGTGAGCTCGCCACGCTGGACGTACCCGAGCTCGATGACGACCTCGCGGATCGTCTTGCGCTCGGCCACGGCCTTCTTGGCGACCGACGCTGCGGCCTCGTACCCGATGTGCCGGTTGAGCGGCGTGACGACCGACGGGGACGACTCCGCGTACTCCTTGCAGCGCTCCTCGTCGGCGGTGATCCCCTCGATGCACCGGTCGGCGAGCAGCCGGGAGGCGTTGCCGAGCAGCCGGATCGACTCGAGCAGGTTGCGTGCGATCACCGGCAGCATGACGTTGAGCTCGAACACGCCGGAAGCGCCGGCCACCGCGATCGTCGCGTCGTTGCCGATCACCTGGGCGCAGACCATCAGCGTGGCCTCCGGGAGCACCGGGTTGACCTTGCCGGGCATGATGCTCGAACCGGGCTGCAGGTCGGGCAGCGCGATCTCGGCCAGACCGGTACGCGGGCCGGAGCCCATCCAGCGCAGGTCGTTGCAGATCTTGGTGAGACTGACCGCGACCGTACGCAGCTGCCCGGAGAGCTCGACCAGCCCGTCGCGGGCGCCATGGGCCTCGAAGTGGTCCTCGGCCTCGGTGATCGGCAACCCGGTGTCGGCGGCGAGCAACTCGATCACCCGCTGCGGGAAGCCGACGGGAGTGTTGATGCCGGTGCCCACCGCGGTGCCGCCCAGGGGCACCTCGACCACTCGCGGGAGCGAGGCCTCCAGCCGAGTGATGCCCTTGCGGATCTGCGCGGCGTACCCGCCGAACTCCTGGCCCAGCGTGACCGGCGTGGCGTCCATCAGGTGGGTGCGCCCGGACTTCACCACCTCGCGGAAGCCATCGGCCTTGGCCTCCAGCGCGACCGCGAGGTGGTCCAGCGCAGGCAGAAGCTCGAAGGTCGCGGCCGCTGCCGCGGCGACGTGGATCGAGGTCGGGAAGACGTCGTTGCTCGACTGCGAGGCGTTGACGTGGTCGTTGGGATGCACGTCGCGACCCAGCGAGCGGGTCGCCAGCGTCGCGACCACCTCGTTGGTGTTCATGTTGGACGACGTGCCCGACCCGGTCTGGAACACGTCGATCGGGAACTCTGCTTCGTGCGCTCCGGAGGCGACCTCCTCGGCGGCTCGCACGATCGCGTCGGCCATGTCCTGGTCGATCACACCGAGCTCGGCGTTGGCCTTGGCGCAGGCGGCCTTGACCTGTCCGAGCGCGGCGATGTGCGCCGACTCCAGCGGCGTGCCCGAGATCGGAAAGTTCTCCACCGCACGCTGGGTCTGGGCCCGCCACAGGGCGTCCTTGGGTACGCGTACCTCGCCCATCGTGTCGTGCTCGATCCGGAACTCTGGTTGGTTGTCGGCGCTCATGAGCCAGACGTTACAAGTCAGACCTCGTGACCGAGTAGAGGGTGTACGTCTCGAGCCGCCCAGCCAGGTCGACCTGGTGGCAGCGTTTGGTGTAGGAGCCGGCGGCGTGCGCCAGTGCGGACTCCAGGTCCGGCGACTCCGTCGAGGACCAGATGACCACGACACCGCCGGGTCGCAGCCGTACGAGACAGGTTCGGACGAACGCCTCGCGGTAGAGCCCGGCGTTGCCGTCGAGCACCAGGAAGTCCGGACCGTTGTCGACGTCGAGCAGGATCGCGTCCAGGCTGCCGGGCGCCTGGTCGGCCACCACGTCGCGCACATCTGCGAGCTGCACCCGGACCCGGTCGTCGCTCACGACCTGGACTCCACCGGGCACCGTCCCGTCGGTCATCCAGACGAGCACGGCCGGTTCGATCTCGGCCACGAGGACGCTGCGCACACGCGGGTCGCGGAGCAGCTCGGCGGTGGTGAAGCCGAGCCCGAGCCCACCGACCAGCACGCGGTGCGGCCGTTCGAGGTCGAGGGCGGCATGTGCGAGCGCGCGTTCGGTCGACGTCTGGGCCGTGTCCATGACGAAGACGCCGTTGACCCGCAGCTCCAGAGCACCGTCGGCCCTGCGCTGCAGCACGAGCTCGCCGCGCTCAGACGTCACCGTCGCGACCGTTCGCGGCGGCGTGGCCGTCGACATGGCCCCACGGTACTGCGATCCAGGTGCCCCGCGGCGGGGCTAGTCTGCGGGGGTGACTGAGCGCGCAGATCAGGAGCCGGACCCGCCCGCACCGCTGCCGGCCCACCACCGGCGGATCGGCGACCGGGAGCGGCACGCGGTGACCGAACGGCTGCGCGAAGCGGCCGGTGACGGGTACATCGACCTCGAGGAGCTGCAGGAGCGCCTCGACGCGGCGTTCGCAGCGCGCACCCAGGCCGACCTGGTGCCGTTGACCCGCGACCTGCCCGAGGAGACGGCACCGGTCGGCACCGTCGAGCCGGCGCCCGCACAGCTGTTCCCCGACCGGATCGGTGGGACGCCGACGTCGCACACAGCGGTCGCGGTGATGAGTGGGAGCGACCGCAAGGGCGCCTGGGTGGTGCCCACCGAGTTCAACGCCGTCGCGGTCATGGGTGGCGTCGACCTCGACCTCACCCAAGCCCGATTGCAGACCCGCGAGGTGACGATCCGGGCGTGGGCGGTCATGGGTGGCATCGACATCGTGGTGCCGGAGGACATGGCGATCGTGGTCGACGGAGTCGGCTGCATGGGCGCGTTCGAGGAGAACCACCGCAACGTCCCGCAACCACCGCCCGGTGCACCGATCGTCCGGGTGACCGGCCTCGCCCTGATGGGTGGCGTGACGGTGAAGCGCCCGCGCAAGCAGCGCGCGTTCCTGACCCGGCGCCCCCGGGAGTGACCGCTCGTCCGTGAGTTCCGTGCGGTCCGTCCGTGAGTTCCGTGCGCGCCGTCCGCGAGTTCGATGCGCGAGGATGGTGCACCAGTGAGCCGACGACATCGACCACGCGTACACCTGTCGGCCACGACGGGCTGGATCAACGACCCCAACGCGCCGGTACGGGTGGGGCAGACGTACCACCTGTTCGCCCAGCACAACCCGTCGTCGACGTGGCACGGGGACATCTGCTGGTTGCACTGGACCAGCACCGACCTGCTGACCTGGACCGAACACCCCGTGGCGCTGGCGCCTCGGGCGAGCGGCCCGGATGCCGCTGGTTGTTGGTCGGGCAGCGCGGTCCTCGTGGACGGTGAGCCGTGGTTGCTCTACAGCGGCACCATGTTCCGCGACCCCTACGGGTGGGGACGCGCGGGTGACTACCGGATGGTGATCCGAGCAGGTCTACCTGGAGGCGAGCCGTGCTGCCTGATGTTGACGTCACCGGACCTGGTCGACTGGACGTCGACCGGGCCGCTGCTGACCGGTACCGACCCGGTGTCCCAGGGTCAGTGGGTCGGCGAGGGGTGGGGGTGTCCGCCCCTGGTCCCTGTCGGCGATCGGTGGCTCCTGGTGATGTCGGCGTGGTCGCCGGACCGGCTGAGCCACGCGGCATAGCCGTGGGGGAGCTCGTCGGCGACCGGTTGGTGGCGAAGCACTCGGCCGGATGGACCACGGGCCCGACTTCTACGCAGCGATCACCCTGGCGGAAGGCGACCGTGTCCTGATGTGGCTCGGGGTGCAGCTCCTCGACGACGAGCAATTGGTCGACGCCCGGGCCGGTGCGCACCTGGACCTCGAGAAGGGCATACGTGTCGGCACAAGTTGTCACTGCCCATGGGTTGCGTCCCATGGGCAGTGCGGTTCACCAGGGGACCCTGGTAAACCGCACCGGCGGGCCGCCTGCGGAAGCGGGAGCAGCGCACCCGGGAGCCGGGCGTAGGCTCGGCCGGCAGGAGCCGCATGCAGCACCCACACGTGGGCCGTACGAGGGAGAAGCCGGTGAAGCAGTTGTCGTCGCTGGATGCCCAGTTCCTGCTGGTCGAGTCCGCGACCACGA
>JACCXZ010000178.1 GCA_013696745.1 Nocardioidaceae bacterium
GCCACGACGGTTGTTGCCATGCTGGGCGTCCCGGTCGCGGCCCAGCCGGAGGTCGACACTCGGACGTCCGGACCGATGGTCGCCGCCCACATGTCACCGTTCGTGGGCGCCGAGCTCGGTGACGCACGGGAGCGCAAGGGCAACCTGGACCTGCGCAGCAACGAGACCTCCGCCAACCCGGGCGGTGCCGCCGACGTCGGCGGTACCGGCCGCAGGCAGCAACGGGTCGACGCGCTGCGTGAGCTGGTTGGCCCCGGTCTGCGCCTGGGCGTGGATCCGGTGACCGGCACCCCGAGCCACCTCGCGAAGCTCGACGGTTACCTCACAGGGGCAAGCAGCCTGCCCGCCGGCCGGATCGTCCGCGGCTACCTCGAGACCAACGCCCGGGCGCTCGGCCTGAGTCGCCCGGACCTGGACACGCTGCGGCTGCGATCGAGCGACACCGACTCAGCGGGGATCCGCCACCTCTCCTATGAGCAGCAGGTCCGCGGCATCACGGTGTTCGGCAACGGCGTCCGTGCTCACGTCGACGCGGACGGCCGCCTGATCAGCCTGCAGGGCGCACCCGTGCCCGATCTGGCCGCCAGCACCGCATCGCAGCCCACCGCTCCGGTGCTGCCTGCCACCTCGGTGCGCTCCGACGCCGCAGCGGACGTCGGTGGCACCGTCGACGAGGACGCCACGTTGCGCTCGGGCCAGGCGCCGGCATCGGCCAACTGGTCCAACGGTGACCGCGCCGAGCTGGTGTGGTTCTTCTCGCCGGACGGCGCCCGGCTGGCGTGGTCGACGTACACGCAGGCAGGCGGCACGTTGACGTACACCCATGTCATCGATGCCTCCGACGGCGGCGTGCTCTACCGCCAGGACCTCGTCGATTTCGCCGAGGGCGAGGCCCGGGTGTACGACTACTACCCCGGCGCGGATCGAGGTGGCGCGCCGCAGGTCGTGAGCTTCACCGAGCGGGGCTGGTTGCCCTCCGGCGCGGACTCGCTGCGCGGACGTCACATCAGCGCGTGGGCCGATCTCGACGCCGACGGCTCCCCTGGGGCCGGCGAGACGGCACGGCTGCCCCGGCGGGCCTCCGACGCCGTGGCCATGCTGCGGTCATTCGACGACAACGACCTGTGTTCCGCGTCCTTCGTCTGCACCTGGGACCCCGACCAGCCGCACTCGTGGGAGTACAACCAGCAGGCCGACGTCGCCAACGCGTTCTACCTAGCCCAGACGTTTCGTGAGTGGCTCGAGCGCCCCGGGATCGGGTTCGCACCGGACTCCGGCGCCTTCGACCGGCGCGGCGGTGACCCGCTGCTGCTGCACACGCTGGTGGGCGCCGACCTCGAGCGCGGCTTGCCCGACGACGAGCACGTCGACACGGCGTCGATGACCACGCCGCCCGACGGCATCCCTCCCACCATGCGCACGCACCTGTGGCACCAGCCCGGCCAACCGAACTCGACCGACCCGTACCTCCCGGTCAGCGGCAGCTTCGACGCCTCGATCCTCTTCCACGAGTACGCGCACGGCCTCACGAACCGCTTCGCCGTCGACCCCGGCGGCAACTCCACGCTCACCAGCTTCCAGGCCTCGGCGATCGGTGAGGCACTCAGCGACTACTACGCGATGGACAACCTCGTCGCACGCGGTCTGCAGCCGGACTCGCCGGGTCGGGACGGGCAGGTGCAGGTGGGTCGCTACGCGATGGCCGACCGGGCACCGCTGCGCACGATGGCGATCGACTGCGGCGTCGGCTCACAGGCGATCGACGGGTGCCGCTCGGGGCCCAGCGGTCACGCCGGCGGCTACACCTACGGCGACCTCGCCGACGTCGGCGGCATGCCCACCGTGCACGGTGCCGGTGAGGTGCTCAGCCAGACCCTGTGGGACATCCGTGACCAGATCGGACCGGCGCAGACGCGCCGCCTGGTCAGCACGGGGTTGCGACTGGCGGCGCCCGACCCTTCCATGCTCGACCTGCGCGACGCGATCCTGCAGGCCGACCAGGTGCTCGCCGACGGGGCCCAGCGGAGGACACTGTGGGAGCTCTTCGCCGACCGGGGCATGGGGTGGTACGCCGGCACGACGAGCGGCCACGACCTCCACCCGGTGGAGAGCTTCCGCGTCCGCCCGGTCCACGAGCACCGCCGGCCGGTCAGCGGCACGGTGACAGACAGCGCGACCGGCCTGGGCATCGAGGACGTGCGGGTGCTGATCAGCGGGCACGGTGATGCGTACTCGGCCACGACCGACCCGTCCGGCACGTACCAGTTGCGCGGGGTGGTCGCCGGTGCCTACGAGGACGTCCGGGTCAGCGCGCCGGGGTACGACGGGGCGAGCCTTGGCCTCACCGTGTCCGGCCGCGGGACCACCCTGGACTCCGAGCTGCGCCGCAACTGGGCCGCCGACGCGACCGTGGTCGACGCCACCGGTCGGGATCTCAGCGACGTGGGGTGCGGACCCGGCGCGGCCTTCGACTCCTCGGTGGTGACCGGCTGGAGCACCTCGGCCGGTGACGACGTCACCGAGGAGGCGACCGCAGAGCCGGTCCCCAAGCACGTCGCCATCCAGCTGCGCGAGCCCGTCGACATCGCCGCCGGCGCCGACGCGGGCACCGCGTTCCGCGTCGACCCGTCGCACACCTGCGGCAACCCGGGCAGCACGTCGACCGACGGGTACCAGATCGACGTGTCGACCGACGGTGCACAGTGGACCACTGTCGCCGCCGGTTCATTCGGCACCACCCGTGACCGGCTCGTGTCAATCGAGTCGCAGGAGTCGGTGACCGACGTACGCTTCGTACGGTTCTGGATGCGCTCGCCGCAGGTTCCCGACCTCGCCGAACAGTGCCCCGAGGGTCCGTACGCCGGGTGTCGGTTCATGGACGTGTCCGAGATCCAGGTCTTCGGTACGCCCGCCGGCAGTTGAGGAGCCACCCCGGATGCAGGTCTTCGCGATCGTCGTGGCACTGGCGATCACCGCAGTCGCCGTCGCCCTGACGGTCAAGACCGTGCGCCAGATGGTGTCGGTCATCCGGCTCGGCCAACCGGCCGTGGGTCGCACCGACAACCCAAGGAGCCGTTGGGCGACGCTTGCGAAGGAGACACTCGGCCACACCCGGATGCTGCAGTGGCACTGGATCGGTGTCATGCACTGGTTCGTGTTCGTCGGCTTCGCGCTGCTGAGCTCCCTGGTGGCCACCGCCTACGGTCAGATCTTCGACGCCCGGTTCGCGTTGCCGCTGATCGGGCACTGGTTCCTCTACAACTGGGTCGCCGAGGTGCTGTCCTGGCTGACGCTGATCGGCATCGGCTACCTGATCGTCGTGCGCCAGCGTGACCACCCTCGCGCACAGGGCCGCAGGTCGCGCTTCTACGGCTCCACGTTCTGGCAGGCGTACTTCGTCGAGCTCATCATCGCCGCGGTCGTGCTGTGCGGCCTGACCCTGCGCTCGGTGGAGTACGCGCTGATCGACGGTGACGCCCTGCACTTCCCGTTGACGTTCTTCCTCGGTGAGCTGTTCACCGGATTGCCGTCCTCGACGCTGGAGAACCTGATCTACCTGGTGGCGATGCTCAAGATCGTCGTCTCGATGACCTGGGCCATCACCATCGCAGCCAACATCACGATGGGCGTGGCCTGGCACCGCTTCACCGCCTGGCCCAACATCTGGTACAAGCGCGAGTCCGACGGTGGCCAGGCGCTGGGGGCGCTCCAGCCGATCATCGTGGACGGCCGGCCGCTGGATTTCGAGAACATCGAGGAGCTCGACGAGGATGCCGCGCTCGGTGTCGGCAAGGTCGAGGACTTCACCTGGAAGGGTCTGCTCGACTTCACCACCTGCACCGAGTGCGGTCGCTGCCAGAGCCAGTGCCCGGCGTGGAACACCGACAAGCCGCTGTCGCCCAAGCTGCTGGTGATGGGCCTGCGCGAGCACGCGTACGCCAAGGCGCCGTACCTCCAGACTCCCGAGGACGAGCGCGAGCACCTGCCCGAGGCGCTGCAGGCGGAGGCGGCGCGACCCCTGATCGGTGACGAGTCGGCGTACGGCGTGATCGATCCAGACGTGCTGTGGTCGTGCACGTCGTGCGGTGCCTGCGTCCAGCAGTGCCCGGTGGACATCGAGCACGTCGACCACATCGTGGACATGCGCCGCTACCAGGTGCTGGTCGAGTCCAACTTCCCGGCCGAGCTCAACCAGCTGTTCAAGGGACTGGAGAACAAGGGCAACCCGTGGAACATGTCGCCCAGCGCGCGACTGGACTGGACCAAGGGCTTGGACTTCGACGTCAAGGTCGTCGGGGAGGACGTGCAGGACCTCCGCGACGTCGAGTGGCTGTTCTGGGTCGGTTGTGCCGGGGCGTACGAGGACCGGGCCAAGAAGACGACCAGGGCCGTCGCCGAGCTGCTGCACATGGCCGGTGTCGACTTCGCGGTGCTCGGCAACGGTGAGACCTGCACCGGCGACCCGGCCCGCCGTGCCGGGAACGAGTTCGTGTTCTCGATGCTGGCCATGGCGAACACCGAGGCGCTGACCGAGGCCAAGGCGACGAAGGTCGTCTCCACCTGCGCGCACTGCTTCAACACGCTGAAGAACGAGTACGGGCAGTTCGGGCTCGAGATCGAGGTGGTCCACCACACCCAGCTGCTCAACCGGCTGGTCCGCGAAGGCCGACTCACCCCGGTGGCATCCACGAACGGAGTCAAGGGTCGCACCATCACCTACCACGACCCGTGCTTTCTCGGCCGGCACAACCAGGTGTACACACCACCGCGCGAGCTGCTCGAGGTCATCCCGAACGCTGAGTTCACCGAGATGCCCCGCAACTCCGAGAAGTCCTTCTGCTGCGGCGCGGGCGGGGCGCGCATGTGGATGGAGGAGAACCTGGGTGAGCGGATCAACGTGAACCGCACGACCGAGGCGATCGACACCGGCGCCGACCAGATCGCGGTCGGCTGCCCGTTCTGTCGCGTGATGCTCTCCGACGGCCTGACCCTGAAGCAGTCCACGGGCGAGGCCCGCGAGGAGGTCGAGGTCCTCGACGTCGCCCAGCTGCTGCTCGCTGCGGTCACGCGTGAACCGGAGCCCGCGCCGGCGGGTGCTGCGGCCACCCAGGCCGAGCCCGATGCCGCCGATGCAGCGAACCCCGACTCGGTCACCGGCATCGAGCAGGTCGGCGCGCTGGCCACCGGGGGTGCGGACGACGGCGCCCCCGAGCAGCCGAGGACCCAACCCGACGACCAGGACCGGTACGCGGCCGAGCAGGCCACCCAGGGAGGCGCAGCGCCGCCGGAGCGCGACGATCGCGGAGACAGGCCGCCGACGAAGGCCTGATCCCGCTGCTCGGGCGGATCCGATGCGGGCCTTCAACGCCGGGCACTGCGGTTCGTGCTGGCCGGGGCACGTCCGTGTATTCTCCGGACCCTCTGGTTGGCCCACTCCCCATGACATCCAGCAGCACCGCCCATGGCAAGTGCTCACGTCCCATGGGTTGCAACCCGTGGGCGGTGCGGCTTGCCAGGGTCCCCTGGTAAACCGCACCGGGCAGGGCGGAGGTTCGTGGAAGGCGGGCGGGAGCGGGTGATGGGACGCAAGCGGTACGCCGACCGCGACGAGGCCGGTGAGGTGTTGGCCGGTCAGCTGAACGGCTACGCCGGTCGCGACGACGTCGTGGTGCTGGGGCTGCCTCGCGGCGGAGTGCCGGTCGCTGCCCGGGTCGCGGCAGTCCTGCAGGTGCCACTGGACGTGCTGGTCGTGCGCAAGCTCGGGCTGCCCGGCCAGCCGGAGCTCGCGATGGGCGCGGTCGCGGGGGTGGGTCCCGATGTCGAGGTGGTGCGCAATGCGCCGGTCCTGGCCGCGACGGAGGTCTCGGCCGACGCCTTCGACGACGTCTACCGGCGGGAGGTCGCCGAGCTGCACCAGCGCGAGTCCGCCTACCGCACCAGACGCTCCCGAGCACCCCTGCAGGGCCGTGCGGTGATCGTGGTCGACGACGGGCTGGCCACCGGGTCGACGATGCGGGCAGCCGTCGCCGCAGTGCGCCGGCAACGACCGGCCAGGCTCGTCGCTGCAGTCCCGGTGGGCGCGCACCAGGCATGCACGGTCCTGCGGGAGGGCGTCGACGAGCTGGTGTGCCCGTGGACCCCCGAGCCCTTCATCGCGGTCGGCCAGGCCTACCGAGACTTCAGCCAGACCAGCGACGAGCAGGTCCGTACGGCGTTGGCGGCCGGGATCGAGGAGCCCCATGGTCGGTTGAAGACGGGCGAACGCTGAGCATCGCCTGGGCATCGCCCTGTGACCGGCGTCGAGCGGCGCAGTCACAGCCGCACCGACCTGGCGCACACCAGGAGGGCGACACCGAGGAGGACAGCGACGACCAGCAGGTGACCCAGACCGGACGCAGTGCCGAGCCACGGCTCGCGGATCGCATCGGTCACGTGCGTCAGGGGCAGCAGGTCGGACACCCTACGCATGCCGTCGCTCATGACCGCCGGTGGTGGTCCGCCCCCGCCCAGCAGGAACGACGGGAAGAACGCCAGCAGGCCGAGCCCCTGGGCGGCACGGGCGTTGGGCACCAGCGAGCCGATCAGCAGACCGATCGTGGTGAAGGCCAGCGCTCCGAGCAGCAGCGCCGCGGCCACGCGCACCGGATCATGCACCGCCGGCAGGCCGTACACGGGCGCGGCGACCGCGAGCAGCACAGCGGAGGCGACGAGTGTCAGCACCAGCCCCACGGCCAGCTGGGCGAGCAGGAACGACCACCGCGGGAAGCCGGCCGCCGCGAACCGCCGCAGCACCCCGCGCTCACGGTAGGCCGCCAGGTGTACCGGCACCATGACCAAACCGATCGCGGCGACGACTACGGCCAGGTACGACGCGACGTACCAGTGTGACGGGTCCACTCCCCCGAAGCCGTCGTCGTCGGAGCTGAACGAGCCGGCGATGACCAGCACGGTGACGATCGGGAAGGCGAAGACGAACGCCAGGACGAGCGGCTCACGCAGCACCAGGCGCAGCTCGGAGCCGACGAGCGCCAGCACGGAGCCGAGCAAGGGTCGGGGGGCCACCTCGGCGGCCGTCGGGTCGGTCATGGGCAACGTGGACGTGCTCATCGCAGGGCTCCGTTCGTGATCAGGACTGGTGCGGGACGCTGTGGCGGGGTCTTGCTGGTCAGCAGGGCGAGGACAGCAGCCTCCAGGTCGGGCATGACGACGGTGAGGTCGTGGGGCACGGTGCCGTGCACCAGGTCGGCACAGACGTACGCGACGCTGCCCCGGTCGCCTCGTACCTCGACCGTGCCGTCGAGGTCGACGACCGATCGCACCCCCGGAAGCCGGCGCAGCCGGTCGACGTGCGGGCCGGCTGCGCCGCTCTCGTGGACGGGGGTGCCGAAGCGGACGGTAGCCCAGCCGGCGTGTCGGAGGACCAGCTGCTCGGGGGTGCCGGTGTCGACGACACGACCGTCGCGCATGACGACCACGCGGTCGCAGAGCGCCTCGGCCTCGTCCATGTAGTGGGTGACGAGCAGGACTGTCGTCCCGGCGTCTCGCAGCACCATGATTGCGTCCCACACATCGCGCCGGGCCGCGGGGTCGAGACCCTGCGTCAGCTCGTCCAGGACCACCATCCGCGGACGGTTCAGCACCGCCAGCACGAGAAAGAGCCGCTGCCGCTGCCCGCCGGACAGGGCGGAGAACGGTGTGCGCCGCTGGTCCGCGAGGCCGAACGCCTCCAGCAGCCCGTCGACGGTGGCTGCTCTCGGCCCGCGGAAGAGTGCGATCGCCTCCCCGACGCGCATCCGGTCCGGCAGCGCCGACTCCTGCTGCTGGCTGCCCACCAGTCGGCGCACCCGGTCGCCGTCCACCGCAGGATCGAGCCCCAGCACGTCGACGGATCCGCTGTCGGGCCGGCGCAGCCCCAGGATGCACTCCACGGTGGTGGTCTTGCCCGCGCCGTTGGCGCCGAGCAGCCCGACTATCTCGCCGGCGCGCACGTCCAGGTCGAGCGCGTCCACGGCCACCCGGTCGCCGTAGGTCTTGGTGAGCCCGCGTACCCGCACGAGCGGTGTCCCAATCATCGTGTCCTCCAGCCGTCGGCAGGTCTGTCCTGCCTCGACCTCGACGCTAGGAGCGGGGACCGCCTCGGCGCATCGGTCCGTGGGCCGGTACGCGGGATCCCCCTGAGGGTGGAAAGGCTCAGCGGGCAACGATCCCGTGCTGGTAGGCGTACACGATGGCCGCCGCCCGGTCCCGGGTGCCGAGCTTGAGGAACAGGCTGCCGACGTGGGTCTTGACCGTTGCCACGCTGACCACCAGGTCGGCGGCGATCTCGGTGTTGTTCGCCCCCGCCGCCATCCGGCGCAGCACCTCGAGCTCGCGCTCGGTCAGCTCCTCGACGCGTGCCGCCGCTCGTCGGTGGGGCAGGCCGGCTGCCCGGGTGAGCGACAGCACCCGCCCGGTGACGGCCGGGTCGAGCCAGGACCCGCCCGCCGCCACGCGCCGGGTCGCCGCGATCAGGTCCTCGGCGCTGGCCTCCTTGAGCACGAAACCCGCGGCTCCGGCCTCGATGGCTCCCCACAAGACGTCGTCGTCGTCGAAGGTGGTGAGGATCAGCACCGGCGGCCCGTCCCCGGCTCTGATCCGCTGGGTCCCCTCGATGCCATCGGTGCCGCGCATGCGTACGTCCATCACCACGACGTCCGGCTGGTGCTGCAACGCGGCTCGCGCACCCGCAGCGCCGTCGTCGCACTCCGCGAGCACATCAAAGCCCTCGACCTCGGCCAGGACGACCCGCAGCCCGGCGCGCACCAGCGGTTGGTCGTCGACCAGCACCACCCGGATCACGAGCGGAGTCCGGCAGAATCGGTACGAGGCACCCTGGCCAGCACGCGCCAGCCGTTCCCGGTCGGTCCCGCAGTGAGGCTGCCGGCGAGCGCCTCGACGCGCTCACGCATCCCGACGATCCCGACTCCTGACCCTGCCACCGGTGGGTGACCGCCGCCGGTGTCGACCACCTCCACCTCGACGGCGTCGGGCAGCACCCGGACGCATACGCGCACCGGCGTACCCGGCGCGTGCCGGGTGGCATTGACCAGGGACTCCTGCACCACCCGGTACGCCGCGAGCCCGACGATCGGCTCGATGCCGGCCAGGTCACCGTCGTGTTCCAAGACGACCTGCGCGCCTGCCTCGCGCGTGCGCGCCACCAGGGTCGGCACGTCGGCCATCCCCGGGGTGGGCGCAGTCGGGTTGTCGGTCTCGTTGCGCAGTGCGGCTGCGGTGCGGCGCATCTCGGCCAGGCTCGCGCGTCCGATCTGCTCCGCCCGGGCCAGCGCCTCGCGGGCGGCGGCCGGGTCGTCGTCCACCCGGCGGCGCGCTCCGGTCACGTGCAGCAGGATGACACCGAGCGAGTGCCCGACCAGATCGTGCATCTCGGCAGCGATCCGGCGCCGCTCAAGCAGTACCGCCTGCCGGGCCAGCCGGTCCCGGGTCGCCGCCAGCTCGGTGACCAGCCGCTGGAAGCGCAGGTTCTGCTCCACCGAGAACCAGGTGAGCAGGGCGCCGCCGGTCCAGTACGGCCAGCCGTCGAATTGCATGTCGGGAAGCAGGTGGACTGACACCGGGACGAGCGAGGCGACCACACCGGCGGCCGAGCGCCAGGCCGGCGACGGGGCCTGTCCGATGACGAACATCAGCGCGAGCATCAGCACGAAGGTGAAGCCCTCGTTGCGGTCGCGGGCGATCACCACGACCGCCGGGGTGAACAGCCACAGCATGAGAACCGGGGTCCAGGTGGCCCGCCGCCAGCCGGTGGCGAGCATCCCCAGCACGATGACCACCGTGGCCGCGGCCACCTCGGTGCGTCCCGCCCCCGTGGGCTCGGTCACCGCGCACAGCGCGCCCACGACGGCTGTCGCCAGGACGATGGCACGGGGCAGCCACACCTCGTCCTGCACCAACCAGCTTCCAGGACGCAACATGCGCCGACTGTAGGTGTCCGACGGGCTGACGCGCCTCAACCCGTGGGCGGAGATCGCGTCTGGTCGTTGCGCTCGAGCTGCCCTGCTCAGGCCGGCCGGGCACCGAGGCGCACGACACACCGAGCAGCGAGCTCCGCGGCGGCGGACAGCTGTTGCCGCACGGTTCGCCCGGTGACGCGCGAGGCGAGCATCCCGGCGCAGAACGCATCGCCGGCACCGGTGGTGTCCACGACCTCGACCATCCGCGCCGGCTGCCGAACCGGCGTTTCACCCGCTGCGTACCGGACGGCCCCATCGGCGCTGCAGGTCACGACGACCTCCGCCGCATGGGCCAGCAACGCCCGGGCCGCGGTGTCGACATCGCGCTCACCGCTCAGCAGCCGCGCCTCGGCCAGGTTGGGAATCAGTAGGGACGTACCGTGCGTCCACTCCAGGAACGCCTGCGGGCTGACCCTCTCGAGGAACCCCGCCGAGCTCGGGTCGACGCTGACGTGCACGCCAGAAGCCTGGGCCCGGTGCATCAGCGTGGTGACGACCGGGCGTACTGCCGGGTCGAAGAACGAGTAGCCGGTCAGGTGCAGCCATCCCAGCTCGTGCCACGCACCCGTGGGCACGTCCTCCGAGCGCAGCGCGGCGTTGGCGCCCCGGTCGACGTACATGGTGCGCTCGCCGGCTTCGTCCACGAGCAGCACGATCGCGGCGGTCCGAAGCGTTGGGTCGGAGACTATGTGCGCGTCGACCCCGAGTGCCCGGAGTGCGTCGGAGTGCCGGGTGGCCCCGTCCCGACCGGCCCGACCGACGAATGCGACGTCGGCACCGGCCGCGCCGAGCCAGGCGGCCACGTTGGCTGCCGACCCGCCTGGCTGCTGGTCAATCTCGGCCTCGGTGTCGCTGGCGTACGCGGTGGCCCTCCGGGGCCGCACCAGGATGTCGTCGACGACGTCTCCGACGACCAGGATGCGACTCACGGCGCCAGCGCCGCCCATGCGCGGGCGATCTCCCCGGCCACCCGCACGTTGTTGGTGGCGATGTCCAGGTTGACCTCGAGGCTGCGCCCACCGGTCTGCTCGACCATGGACGCCAGCAGGTAAGGGCTGACCTCCTTGCCGCGCAGTCCCTGCTCCTCGGCGGCAGTGAGGGCTCGGGAGAGCGCCGCGTCGTGCAGGGCGGGGTCGAGCTGCTGCTCCGCTGCGAGCGGGTTGGCGACGACGACGGCGCCGGTGAGTCCGAGCTCGTCGCGGGCCGCCATGACCTGCGCGACCGTCGCTGCGTCGGGCACCGACCAGTCGAGCTCGTACCCGGAGTCGGTCACCCAGAAGCCGGGGAAGGACCGGGTGCCGTAGCCGAGGACGGTGATGCCCAAGGTCTCCATCCGCTCCAGCGTGGCCGCGATGTCGAGGATCGACTTGACCCCGGCCGAGACCACAGTGATCGGCGTGAGCGCCAGCGTCGGCAGGTCCGCGGACTCGTCGAAGGTCTGCGACGCCAGGCGATGCACGCCGCCCAGGCCGCCGGTGGCGAAGACCCTGATCCCGGCACGGGCTGTGAGGTACGCGGTTGCAGCGACCGTCGTGGCGCCGCTGCTGTGGGTGGCGAGCGCCACGGGCAGGTCGCGCACGCTGACCTTGACCACGTCGTCGTCCCCGGCTACTCGGATCAGCTGCTCGTCGCACAGGCCGATGCGGATCTCGCCATCGAGCAGCGCGATGGTTGCCGGGGTGACACCGAGCTCGGTGAGCTGTGCCTCGAAGGCGCGCGCTGCCTGCAGGTTACGAGGTCGAGGCAAGCCGTGGGCGATGATCGTGGACTCCAGGGCGACCACTGGTCTGCCCGCCGCCAGGGCCGCGGCGACCGGCTCGGCGAGGTGTGTCCTCATCGGCGCAGCGTACGATACCGGCCTGTGACACCGATGCGACGTCACCTGGACACTACTGGGGCTTGACATGACATCGGAGTGACGTCACAGTGATGTCATGGAGCTTGCACCGTACGTGGACAGTCTGCGCAGCGATCTGGTGCGCGCAGCCGAAGCAGCCGGGCCGGAGGGTCAGGCCGTGGCCGAGCGGTTGGCCGTGGCGCTGGAGCCGGCGATGCGGATGGCCCTCCTGGAGGCGCTGTCGGACTCTGCCGCAGAGATCACCGCAGATCTGCCGCATGCCGCGGTCGAGGTGCGACTGAAGGGCCGCGAGCCACAGTTCGTGGTCTCCGCCACCGAACCACTACCCGACGACGCCGCGGCCGACGGACCGGCCGAGCCGGACGAGGACGACGGGTCCGTCGCCCGGGTGACCGTGCGCATCCCCGAGTCGCTCAAGTCCCGTGCCGAGGAGGCTGCTGCCGCCCTCGACCAGTCGCTCAACACCTGGATCGTGGCCGCCATCCGACGTGCTACCAGGGGCGGAATCAACATCGATCTGGATCTCGGCGGGTTCGGCATGCCGCCGAGCCCGCCGCAGCGCCCCGGCCCGGCCGGTTTCGGTCCCGGCTCGGGACGTCAACCCCGACGCATCCAGGGCTGGGTGCGCTAGCCCGGTTCATCCATCCCGAACCCCACGCGCGGTCATGCCGGCCGACGCGGTGGATCCGCACACCCGAAAGCAGGTACGTGATGCATGAGTTCGACACCCCCGGCCCGGTCCGCCTACGGATCAAGGCGCAGTCCGGAGACATCGACGTCATGGCCGTCGACGCCTCCACCACCAGCGTCGATGTCCAGCCCGGCGCCGGCGACGCCGCCCGGGAGCTCGCCGAGCAGACCACCGTGGAGCAGCGCGGTGACGACATCGTCGTGCTCGTGCCGCGACGGTCCGGATCGTTCTTCCGGCGGATGCCCTCGCTCGACATCTCCGTCCGCGTCCCTATCGACTCCTCGATCGACGCCGAGCTGAACGCGGGCGATCTGGTGTCCTCCGGCAGCCTGGCGGCGGTCCGGGTCAAGACCGGGTCCGGTGACATCCGGCTCGACACGGTGACCGAGTCGACCGACGTGGCGACGGGCTCGGGTGACGTCTCCGTCCGCGACAGCCGGGGCAGCACCCGGCTCTCGACCGGATCCGGTGACATCGGGCTGCAGAGCGCCGGTGGCCGCGCCGCCCTGTCGACCGGCTCCGGCGACGTCCGGGTGCGTGCCGCTGCCGGGTCTGTCGACATCAAGACCGGCTCCGGCGACGTGCAGGTCGACGACGCGTACGCGGGCGTCAGCATCAAGTCCGGGTCTGGTGACCAGCAGGTCGGACGCGCCGTCCGCGGTCGGGTGGACTGCCAGACCGCCTCCGGTGACGTGCACGTCGGGATCGCCGAGGGCACCGCTGCCTGGCTGGACGTGCACTCGCTCACCGGAACCGTGTCCTCCCAGCTGGGCGAAACCGGTCCCCCGTCCGAAGGCGAGGAGACCGTCGAGGTTCGCGCCAACACCGTCAACGGCGACATCACCGTCGTGCGTGCCTGACCCACCACCGAGGAGTCCTCATGAACGGCATCATCGCCACCGAGTACGAACAGCTGGCTCGCCAGCGGGCGGACCGGATCGCCCACGACGCGGTCAACACGCCCCGGTTGCCGCCTCGGCTGCCGCCTCGGTCACGCCCGTTGCGCCACCACGCCGCGACCGGCCTGCGCCGGATCGCCGAGCAGCTCGACGGCTGACAGCGCCGGGAGCGGGACTCCCCATGGCATGTTGGCACTGCCCATGGGTTGCCTCCCATGGGCAGTGCTGTTTACCAGGGGACCCTGGTAAACCGGGGATCCGTGGGGCAGCTGGGGCAGGTGGGACTTCAGATGCGAGTGCGGTGAAAGTTCGCGTACGAGCGGCTCGGCGTGGGCCCACGCTGACCCTGGTAGTGCGATCCGGAGACCGACGAGCCGTACGGGTGCTCCGAGGGGCTCGACAAGCGGAAGAAGCACAGCTGGCCGATCTTCATCCCCGGGTAGAGCTTGATCGGCAGCGTCGCCACGTTGCTCAGCTCGAGGGTCACATGCCCGGAGAAACCGGGGTCGATGAAGCCTGCAGTCGCGTGGGTGAGCAGTCCCAACCGGCCCAGCGAGGACTTGCCCTCGACCCGCGCGGCGACGTCGTCGGGCAACGTGACGGTCTCGTAGGTCGAGCCGAGCACGAACTCCCCCGGGTGCAGAATGAACGGCTCGTCGTCGGCCGCGTCCACCTCACGGGTGAGCTCGGCCTGCTCCACGGCGGGATCGATGTGCGGGTAGCGATGGTTCTCGAACACACGGAAGAACCGGTCGAGGCGGACATCCACGCTGGAGGGCTGGACCATGGTGGGGTCGAAGGGCTCGAGCCGCACCCGCCCGACCTCGACCTCGGCCCGGATGTCACGGTCGGAGAGCAGCACACGGTCAACCTATCGTTGCGCCAGCCCGGCCGGCACCGCCACGGCCTGCAACCGGCCGGTGATGCGCTCGCGCAGTCTCGAGGTGCAGGCGGCGAGCAGCATCAGCTCCCGCAGCGCCGGTTCTCCCGCGTCGGCCTGCACGCCGCAGATCTGCACCAGACCAGGTACGACGGCGAGGACATGGCGCCACACGCCCGTCTGCGACAGCGGACCGGGCAGCTCCACCACACCTCGTCGGGTGGCGTACAGCAGCGCCGCACCGACCCGCCGACCGTCCAGCAGCTCCAGGTCGCGGACGACGACCGGCCGGTAGTTGGGTTCGCTCGCATCCAGGCAGGCCAGTTGCTCGGGGTCCGGCCAGCTCACGACCACCCGGAGACGGGAGCCGGCGCGGTGCTGCACGGCCGCCGGGATGTAGCCGCCCACGCTGACGTGCGCCGAGGCCGCCAGCGCCACGTCGGGGAGCACAGCGGGTGTCATCGGGATCTCGCTATGGATCCCGCCCCGGCTGAGTTTGTCGCGCACGACAGCCGGATCGGTGTTGCTGCCGAACGCCACGACAGGGCGCCGACCTGCGTGTTCCCATGGCTCCAGACGTGCGGGTTGCGCCAGCGGCTCTCCTGGGTACGTCCAGGGGTGCCCGCTGAACAGGCTTGCCGGGGTGGCCGGGCGCATCGGCTCAATCTAGTCCGGACCCGGTGGTATCGTCGCCGCGTCCTCGGCGCCGGACGGCGTCGAGCGACACGCGGGTGTAGTTCAATGGCAGAACATCAGCTTCCCAAGCTGATAGTGCGGGTTCGATTCCCGTCACCCGCTCCAGGGCTTTCTCTGGTCGGCGCTAACCCGTTCAGGTGCCACCCACGGCGGGCCGTTCAACGGCTGACACCGACCCAATCAACGCTACGACGACGTCCGTCTCAGGTAGGCGCGGGCCATCCGGCCGAACACCCGGTTGTTGTCCGCTCGCTCCAGGACAGTTCTCCTGGAGCGATAAGCCACGGCACGCGCCCGGCTGGTGAATCGGGTCCTGACGCCAGTGGCGCCGGCTTCCTCGCGCCGGCGCGCCTGCGACCAGTACTTTCCGTACGTCGTGCACACCGCAACCAGCGCGTCGGTCAACGGTTGCACCAGCT
>JACCXZ010000180.1 GCA_013696745.1 Nocardioidaceae bacterium
CTGCCGGGCGCACTCAGCAGGCCGACTGACCGCGCGGCCGCACCTGCTCCCCCGGCTCCGAGGGCTCCTCAGGTACAGCGGAAGACCGAGCGGCCTTGCGAGCTGCCGGCTGCCTGGACGGCGAGCACGTCGCGCATGACGTCGAGCACCTGCTCCAACGGCAGCGGCGTGTCGGCCACCTTCAGGTGTGGGTTCGTCACCGCCACCGGGTGCCACCATGCTCCGTCGACGGTCAAGGTGGGCTCCGGCTCGACTGTGTCGAGGCTGATGTGAACGCCCTCGCCCGCGAATCCCTCCTCCGCCACCGGACGGATCACCCGGTCTTCACGTTCGATCCCGATGGCATCGAGGGCGCCGTGCAGGGCGTCCGCGTTCGCGGCGTCTTCGGGGCACAGTGTTGCGGCGACCCGCACCCGGAACCCCAGGTCGCGGGCGAGGCTGATCCCAGCCATAGCCTTGGCGTGCGACCCGGCGCCCCGCTGCTTGTCGTGCAGATCCGGTTCTGCGGAGTCGAGGCTCACCTGCAGGGTCACGGCTTCCCGATCGAGCGCCTCGAGAGTCTGGCGCCGAGGACCCCGCCCGAAGACCATCGCGTTCGTGAGCACCGTGACGGGAACCTGAGACGCGGTTTGGGCCAGTAAAGTGCCGAGTTGCGGGTGAAGGAACGGCTCACCGCCGGTGACGAGGAGCTCTCGGCCACCCTGGGCGACGAACTCGCGAGTCGCGGCCGCCGCGACCTCGACGGGCATCAGGCGGGCCGTGGCCTTCGGTGAGGATTCCGCACAGCAGTAGCTGCACGCGAGGTTGCAGTGGAAGTTGGTGTACAACCACAGCCGGCTACCGAGCGGGACGGTATGACCTTCGGTGAACGTGGGCCGGGGTGCTGGCGGCGTCGGGCTGCCTCGCCGGATCGGCAGCTGCCACGGGCCCCGGCCGTCACCGCCGTCCAGGACGTCGAGGAGCTCATGTCCCGCCAGTCGTGCCCACGCAGGCAGGTCGGCCAGTACCGAGGGTTCGCGGGTATGCAGCAGCAGGACTTCGCCTTCTCTGATGCGGCGCATGGCCGAGGTGATCGAGAGCAGCAGCCCGCTGCCGCAGTCCATGTCGCCACCGTCGAAATCGGCCGCTGGAGTCCAACGTCTGGTGACGTGCTGCTCCCCGGTGATGGGCTGGGCCATCAGAACGACAGTGACGCTGCGCCGTCGGCGAGCAAGGCGACGAGGGTGGCACCTCCGACGATCGTGGCTCCCTTGATGAGGTCATCGGGGCCGATGTCGCGCTTCTTGGCACACGGACTGCACACCAGGAAAGTCCCGCCAGCCTCGATGAACGAGGACACCAGGTCGCTCAGCGGTGCAAAGCCCTCCTCGTGCAGCTCGTCAGCGACCCCCTGCTTGGCCAGCCGGGTGCCCTCGGAGGAGAGAAAGACCGTCGTGGTCTGATCGGATGCGACGGAGGCGCCCGCGACGACCATCGCCACGCTGGTGCGGTCGGGGTCGTCGACGGAATGGGTGAGATTGATGACGAGACCGTTCATGAGTTTGGATCCCTTTCGCGTGCGGACGTCGACGAAGTGGTGTCATGCAATCGCCAGGGCTCATGCGACCGGGTCGCACGAGGAGTGGTGGAGGCTTGAAGATCGTAGTGCGCGCGGCCGTCGGCCTGGTGACCCGACCCAAGATAGCGGTGGCCGGTCAGGTGGCACCAGGCCGGCAGGTCCAGGACTGCGGCGGGGTCCGTGGCCACGAGCCGGACGGTCGCGCCCGGAGCCGTGCTCTGCATCCGGTGTGCGAGGACCAGCAGCAGCTCGCCGCAGGCCCGGTCCCCTCCGTCGACGAGCACGGGCGACTCCACGCTGACGTGGTCATCCATGCGCGGCTCTGCGCGTGTCCGGGTCGGGTTGCTGCCTGGCCAGCACCGCTGCGCCGGCGCCGCTGACCAGCGCGGCGCAGAGCAGGTAAGCGGCAGAGGTGTTGGATCCCCCGAGCCACACCTCGGTGCGGCTCAGCTGCGCATACACCGACGCAGCCGCCAGTACGGCGATGACCGTCGCCGCCCACGCCAGCGCACGGCGACGCAGCAACGCCGCCGAAAGCATCAGCCCGGCGACCACGAGGAGTGCGGCAGCGCCCAGGAGGTTGTAGCTGCCGAGCGACACCGACAGACCCGAGCCACCCAGTTGCGTGCCGGCTGAAGCCATGGGGTCCTCGCCGAGAGCGAGCACGACGGCGAGGACGCCCGTCAGCAACACGACGATTCCCCATCCCCGCAGCAGCGGCACCGCAGCGTCCGGGCCGTGACCCGCGGCAGCGTCGGCGCGCATGCGGTCAACTGCCACGGCTTTCCCGGACGCGGTGAGCAGCAGCACGACGTGGATGCCGATCATCATCCAGTACGCCCACGGCCACTCCCCGGGGGTCTGGGCCACTGACAAACCGATGGCCAGTGACTGCCCGACGCCTACGAGCGCCGCGAACCGGACGAACGTGCCGGTCAGCAGCAGTACCGCAAGCAGCGACTCGACGACCAGGACCATCCATCCGAACGCGGTGAAGTTGGGCAGCACGACGTGTTCTACCACCCAGCTGTACGGCGGGAACACCGGATGCTCGACCGCGTCCGCTGTGAAGCCGTACACCCCACTGCCACTGCTCTCGCCGAAGTCGGGCGGTCGCTTCCACGCCACGTTGTACAGCCACATCAGTCCGACCAGGACGCGGAGGCCAGCAAGGGCAGCAGCACTTGCCCTCGGCGATGCGTCGACTGCCGGACCGAACGAGCCGGCAGACGTCATGGTCTGGGTCTCACGAGCCATCGGTTGTACCACCTCGGAGGACATCTGACGGGGTGACCGCTGCGAGCGAGCCTACAGTCCGTGTCGTCATGAAGCCTGCGCGGGAGTCACGTGCCGGTGCCAGTGTGGACTCACGAGCCGCAGTGCCAAGGGCATCGGGGATTAGGGTGACCGACGTGAATGACCGTTTGGTGTGGATCGACTGTGAGATGACCGGCCTCGACGTCGTCGCGGATGCCCTCGTCGAGGTGGCGGCGCTCGTCACCGACTTCGACCTCAACGTCCTCGGCGACGGCGTGGACATCCTGATAAAGCCGCCGGCTGCGGCGCTCGAGCAGATGAACGAGTTCGTCACCGCGATGCACACCGGTTCCGGTTTGCTCGAGCAGCTCGACGACGGTACCAGGCTCGAGGACGCCGAGCAGCAGGTCCTGGCCTACGTCCGTGAGCACATCCCCGAGGCGCGTAAGGCACCACTGGCCGGCAACACGGTCGGCACCGACCGGTTGTTCCTGGCGCGCGACATGGCCGAGCTCGAGGCGTGGCTGCACTACCGCGTCGTCGACGTGTCGTCGATCAAGGAGCTGTCCCGTCGCTGGTTCCCGCGGGCGTACTACAACGCCCCACCGAAGTCCGGCAACCATCGCGCCCTTGCCGATATCCGCGAGAGCATCGAGGAGCTGCGCTACTACCGCTCGGCGGTGTTCGTGCCATCACCGGGACCGGACTCCGCGACGTCCAAGGCGCTCGCCACGGAGCACGGCGGCTCGTTGTCCGGGTGAGCGTTGGGGCCCGCTCCGGTACGTGGCCTCGAAGACCGACCAGGGCTTCGAGCACCCGTGCGGCAGTCGCTACACTGTGCGAGGCCTCGGGCACTGCCGGGGTCCGTGGTGGGTGTAGCTCAGCTGGTAGAGCATCGGCTTGTGGTGCCGAGGGTCGCGGGTTCAAGCCCCGTCACTCACCCCAAAGTGCCTGGTCACCGCGCGATGACCGGCGGCTTCGCCTTGTCCGCTGTCGAAGCTCCGTCCCATCCACCAGCGGTCGTGACCGTCAGACCAGGGCTGAGCTGTCACGCGCGTGCCGGCAGATTCTGCAGCCGTACCTGCCCGCGTGCCACCAGCCGGTCCCGCGCGTCGCGGGTCTCCACCAGCCAGAGCTGCTGCGAGCGGCCGCGATGCACGGGTGTCGCCGTCGCTGTGAGCTCGTCGCCCGGCCGGGCCGCGCGCAGGAAGTCGGTGCTGTTGTTGACGCCGACACAACGGCCGTCGGCACCGAGCCACGACCCGCCGGCGATGCTGGCCGCACTCTCGTTCACCAGGCTGTGCATACCGCCGTGCGCGAGGCCGTGCGGCTGCAGGTGCTGCTCAGCGACCGTCCAGATGATCACCACCCGGTCCGGGTCGATCTCGGTCACCGACAGGCCGAGCACGTCGTGCAGCAGCAGGGACGGGGACATCGGGTCGTCAGCCATGCCGATATCCTCGTGCTTGGACCGACGAGCCCGTGCGCGGGGGCGCCCGCGCCGACGGACCTGATGCACGGCCCCCGTGACGCTTCACCCGACGGTGACGACGTCAGCAGCCCGGTCCGATAGCGAGACTGCGGAACCGCCACGGCTGGGGAGGCAAGTCCCCCGCCCGTACCCGTTGCGCTCAGCTGAGGCCTACCACGTCGGGGGCGCCGAGACGTGCCGAGTCGGCGGTCTCGTCGTCGGGCATCTGCTGGCTCTCGCGCTCAGCCTCGACCCGCTTGACGTAGTGCTCGACCTCCACCGTGCGCTGCTCGTCGCTCCACCCGAGCACAGCGCCCATCAGCGTCGCCACCTCCTCCACCACACCGACGCCACGATCGAAGGACTCGATCGAGAGCCGGGTCCGCCGGGTGAGCACGTCATCGAGGTGCCGGGCACCCTCGTGCGAGGCCGCGTACACGACCTCGACGCGCAGGTAGTCGGAGTCTCCGCCCAGGTCACGGCCCAGGGGCTCCCCCAGCGCCGGGTCATCGTCGACGAGCTCGAGCAGCTCGTGCACGAGCGAGCCGTAACGGCCGAGCAGGTGCTCGATCCAGACCTCGTGCAGACCGGAGCGCTGTGCGAGCACGTGCCGGGAGTTCCACAGGGCGGTGTAGCCCTCGGCGCCGAGCAACGGCACCTGCTTGGTGGCCGAGGGCGGGACCACCCGGCCGAACCGGGAGGCGAGCCCGTGCACCGCCTCGTCGACTGCATCCTGCGCCATCACCCGGTACGTGGTGTACTTCCCGCCGGCGACCACGACCAAGCCTGGTGCAGGGTGCGACACGGCGTGCTCGCGGGACAGCTTGGAGACCGCATCGGACTCCCCCGCCAGCAGCGGGCGCAACCCTGCGTACACACCCTCGACGTCGGCATGGGTCAACGGGACCTCGAGCACCACATTGACGTGCTCGAGCAGGTAGTCGATGTCCTTGGCGCTGGCCGCCGGGTGCGCCTTGTCGAGGTCCCAGTCGGTGTCGGTGGTGCCGATGACCCAGTGCCGGCCCCACGGGATGACGAACAGCACGGACGTCTCGGTACGCAGGATCATGCCGACCTCGGAGCGGATCCGGTCCTTGGGCACCACCAGGTGGATGCCCTTGCTGGCCCGGACGTGGAACTCGCTGCGCTGGCCGGCCAGCGATTGGGTGTCGTCGGTCCAGACCCCGGTCGCGTTGACGACCTGGCGGGCACGAATCTCGATCGTGTTCCCGGACTCCAGGTCGTTCACCAGCGCGCCGGTGACCCGCTCCCCCTCCCGGACGAAGTCCACGACCCGGGCACGGGTCGCGACGTGGGCGCCGTACGCGGCGGCGGTACGGGCGATGAACATGGTGTGCCGGGCGTCATCGACCTGCGCGTCGTAGTACTGGAGAGCGCCCACCAGGGCGTCCTTGCGCAGCGCAGGCGCAAGCTTTCGGGCGCGCCTGCGGGTGAGGTGCCGGTGGCGGGGCACCCCAGAACGGCCCGACAGCATGCTCATCGCGTCGTAGAGCGCCACGCCGGACCCGGCGTACAGCCGCTCCCAACCGCGGTGCTGCAACGGGTAGAGGAACGGCACCGGCCGCACCAGGTGCGGGGCGAGCCGCTGCAGCATCAGACCCCGCTCTCGCAGAGCCTCGGCGACCAGCCGGAAGTCCAGCATCTCCAGGTAGCGAAGGCCGCCGTGGATGAGCTTGCTGGAACGGCTCGACGTGCCCGAGGCCAGGTCACGGGACTCCACCAGACCCACCCGCAACCCGCGGGTGGCGGCATCGAGGGCGCTCCCGGCGCCGACGACACCGCCCCCGACCACCAGGATGTCGAGCTCCTCAGCCGCCATCTGCTGCAGTGACTGTTCGCGGAACTGTGGCGACAGCGCGATCGACCTCATGGAGTGCCCCCGTCACGTGTCAGCACAGTCTCAGCTCACGTCGACCCAGTCCAGAGTGCGCTGCACAGCCTTCTTCCACTGCGCATAGCCCTCCTCGCGCTGGCTGTCGTCCCACTGCGGCGACCAGCGCTTCGCCTCGTTCCAGTTCTCGCGCAGCTCGTCGGTGTTGTTCCAGAACCCGACGGCCAGGCCCGCGGCGTAGGCAGCGCCCAAGGCCGTGGTCTCAGCCACGACGGGGCGGCTGACCTCGACACCGAGCACGTCGGCCTGGATCTGCATGCACAGCTCGTTGGCGGTGACACCACCGTCCACCTTGAGCACCTCGAGCCGCACGCCGGAGTCCTTCTCCATCGCCTCGGCGACGTCGCGGCTCTGGTAGCAGATGGACTCCAGCGTCGCCCGCGCCAGGTGCGCGTTGGTGTTGAAGCGCGACAGGCCGACGATCGCGCCCCGCGCGTCGGAACGCCAGTACGGGGCGAACAGCCCGGAGAACGCGGGTACGAAGTACACCCCTCCGTTGTCGTCGACCTGGCGGGCCAGCGACTCGCTCTGAGCGGCGCCGCTGATGATGCCGAGCTGGTCGCGCAGCCACTGCACTGCAGAGCCGGTCACCGCGATCGAGCCCTCGAGGGCGTACACGACGTCCTGGTCGCCGAACTTGTAGCAGAC
>JACCXZ010000013.1 GCA_013696745.1 Nocardioidaceae bacterium
GGTCGCGATGACGGTGGAGGGGTGAGGAGGACTCGTGCCCTCACCTGACTGGCAGCTCGTCCCGGACTACCGGCCGAGGTTCCCCCGGGGGGATCGGCTCGGGATCGGCATTCTGGGGTGCGGTGAGATCGCACAGAAGGCGCACCTCGTGGCCTACGACAACTACGACCTCGACGTGGTGGGGGTGTGGAGCCGTACCGCCGCGACGACGGCCACTGTCCCGCAGCAGTTTCCCTGCGCCCGCCGTGTCTTCGGCACCGCCGAGGAACTGCTGCACGACCCCGAGGTCCAGATCGTGGACATCGCAACCCGTCCCGAACAACGGCTCGAGTGGCTTGCAGCTGCGGTCTCCGCAGGCAAGCACGTGCTGGCGCAGAAGCCGCTGGCGACCGACCTGGCGGCCCTGACTCCCGTGCTCGAGGAGGCCGATCAGCGGGGGGTGCGCGTCGCCGTGAACCAGAACGGTCGCTGGGCGCCGGCGTGGCGGCTCGCCACGCTGCTCGTGGACGCCGGGGTGGTCGGGACCGTGGTCGGCGTCACGCAGCTGCACGACAAGCCGCTGCCCCCGATCGCCGGCACCCGGTTCGACGAGATGGCACACATGATCATCACCGACTACCTGATGCACTGGATCGACATCACTCGGTGCTGGCTCGCCGGCAAACAGGTGGAGACGGTGCAGGCACGCGACCGCCGCACACCGGGGCAGCCCGGCGCCGCACAGAACCCGTGGTCTGCGACCGTGCAGATCCACTGCTGCGACGGCGCCGACGCGCTGGTGCGCGTCGTCGGCGATGTCCGCACCCGCAGTCCCGCCTGCCCGTTCTGGATCCACGGCACCGAGGGCACGATCCGCGGCTCAGTCCTGGGCGGGTCGGACTTCGTCGAGCTGGAGCGCGACGGCACGCACATCCGCTACGCGCTGGACGGGGAGTGGTTCGTGGACGGTTTCGCCGGCGCGATGGGCGAGCTCATGTGTGCCATCGCCGAGGGCCGTGAGCCCTTCCACTCGGCCGCACACAACGTGCCGTCATTGCGGCTGATGCTGGCTGCCCGTGACTCGGCCGAACGGGACGGTGCCGCGGTGTCCATGGACCGGCTCCAGCTCTGATCGTGGCGGGTTCTCGATGACATTCGCATCGATCGACGAGATGGACGTCTCGCTCGAGCACGGCAGCGTCTACGAGCACGGTTGGCAGAGCTGGAGCCCGACGTCGACCTACTCGATGTCGCAGATCTCCCCACGACCAGAGCAGGGCTGGCAGCACCTGATGCGCTTTCGACCCGAGACTCCGGCCGCGCCACATGGCTTCCAGGCCGAAGGCCTCCTCGTCGTCGACCCAGGGACGGGCAGCCCGTCGAAGGTGTACACCGCCCGGGACCCCCGCCAGGAGGTGCCGTCGATCCGGGCGCAGCTGGTGGGGAACCGGCTCGTCATCGCAGCGGACGCTCCGGTCACCGTCGAATCCACTGCGGCCGGAATCGAGCCGGCACTGGCCCGGTTCGGGGGTCAGAGCACAGCCCGGCTCGGCGCCGGCGCACCGCGCACCGCACCCACGGTCTGGTGCTCCTGGTACCACTACTTCCTCGACGTCACCGAGGACGACATCGTGGAGAATCTCGCCGGCATCGACAGCCACCGGCTACCCGTCGACGTCGTACAGATCGACGATGGGTGGCAGGCAGGCGTCGGGGACTGGCTCGAGCTGTCAGGCCGGTTCTCCTCGCTGTCGGGCCTCGCTGCCCGAATCATGGACAGCGGCCGCCGCGCGGGGATCTGGGTGGCGCCGTTCGTCGTCGGTTCGCGCAGCGTGCTGGCCCGTGAGCACCCGGACTGGCTGGTCGGCGAGGCCGGGTGGAACTGGGGACAGGACCTGCTCGGCCTCGACCTGACCCACCCGGGTGCGCGCGACTACGTGTGGTCGGTGTTCCGTCGGCTGCGGGAGGCCGGATACGACTACTTCAAGCTCGACTTCCTGTACGCCGGAGCGCTCGCCGGCAGGCGGTACGCGGACCTGACCGGCGTGCCGGCGTACCGCTCGGGACTGGACCTGATCCGCGACGCCGTGGGGTCGGAGTCCTACCTGGTCGGCTGCGGGGCCCCGATCCTGCCCAGCGTCGGGCTCGTCGACGCGATGCGGGTGGCGCCCGACACGTACCACCCCACCGATGCCGAGGACGAGCAACGCAGGCTGCGCGGACGCAGCTGTGTGATGGCCCGCGCGTGGCAGCACGGCCGGTTCTGGGTCAACGACGCCGACTGCCTGGTCGCCAGGCCGTCGTTCGCCGCCCGACGGGAGTGGGCGCAGATCATCGAGAGGTACGGCGGGTTGCGCTCCGCCTCGGACCGGATTGCCGATCTCGACGACTGGGGCATGGAGACCACCCGACGCCTGCTGGCCACAGCGCCGCCCCCGACACCGTTCCCGCCGGGCCCCTGAGCGATGCCCGCCGAGGCGCCGGCAAGGTCAGGCCGGCAGCGCCGGATGTTCGTCCCCGGCGACCAGGTCACCGATCGCGTGGCCGTGCAGCCACTTCGCCAGGTCAACCTCCTGCTCACGATTGGTCGGATCGGCGACCCGGACATCGGCGGCCACGTAGATGACGGTCATCACCTCACGGAGGATCTCACTGTTGTTGGGTCGGGCGCGGTGCAGCGTCCACCCGGCGTGGAACGTGGCGTCGCCGGCCGCCATCCGCCCGGGCTCGTACACCGGAAACCGGCCGTCGGTGAGCAGCTGCTCGAAGAACTCGTCGGACTCGTCGGAGATCACGTGCTCCCCGAGCGCGCGCTCGCGCCAGGAGCCGCTGGCGAAGCTGAGGCCACCCATGTCCGCTGCGACGTCAACGAGCGGCATCCACATCGTGATGGTCAGGTCCGTATCGAACGGCCAGTAGAGGCAGTCCTGATGCCACGGCGTGGGTCCGCCGCCGGGCTCCTTGTACAGCGCCTGGTCGTGGTAGATCCGCACCTGATCGACGCCGAGCAGTCGGGCCGCCACCGCCGCGAATCGGTCGGCAAGCACGAACCTGGCCACTACCTCGTCGTGGCGCCACAGGTTCGCCACCTGGACGAAGGCCTTGCCGTAGGTGTCGCGCTGTTCCAGTGGCAGGGTCTGCGCACCATGCCGACGGGTGGCGTCGCCGATGATCTGGCGGTAGGCAGTGACTTCCGGTGGCGACGCCAGGCCCTGCACGAGGGTGTGGCCGTCGCGTCGGTATCCCGCGACCAGCGCATCGTCGAGGTCGTGGCGGCTGCTGAGGTCCGGCAGATGAGTACGGGTGGACGACATGTCTGAGGAAATCCCTTTCGGGTACGTTGTGGTTGGTGGACAACCCAAGGGTATGGCGTTTATATGGCCGAGTAGGAGAAGGTTCTGGGCAGGCGGGTACGTGATGGTAAAGTTCTCACGTCATGACCGAGGGCCGCGCACGGGTCAGCTACCGAGGCGTAGCCGGGCGCCTGGGCCGAGTACGCATGCTCGGTCGTGTCGAGGGCGGTCGGGGTGTGCACAGTCCGGGTCTCAGACGCTTCGACGGCTACGCCGTGGTACTCGTATTCGGCGGCGCCGGCCGCTACCAGGACCCGGCTCATGACCTGCTGCTCGAGCCCGGTGATCTCGTCCAGGTCCTCCCCGGTCACCCCCACTGGTACGGCGTCACGCAGGGCACGTGGAACGAGGCGTATCTGGCGTTCGACGGTCCGGTCTTCGACCTGTGCGCCCGGGCCGGGCTGGTCGACGTCCGGCGGCCGGTACGCCGGCTGCGTCCCCTCGAGTACTGGCTCGACCGGATCGACATGTTCCGCACCCGTCGTCCGCCGACGACCACTACGGGTGCCGACGCCGAGGTGTGCGACGTCCTGCGCCTGCTCATCGACATCGCCGCCCAGAACGCCGAGGTGGCTCGCGCGACCGAAAAATCCCGCCGCGGTGGCGGCTGGCTGGCGGAGTCACGTGCGCTGCTGGCGACCGATCTCGCGGAACCCATGCCACTGCCCGACATCGCGCAGGCGGTGGGCATGTCCTACGAGTCGTGGCGCAAGCGATTTGCGGCCGAGACGGGCGTAGCACCCGCCCGATTCCGGACCTTGCGCCGCATCAACGCCGCAGGCGACCTGTTGCAGCGCACGACCCTCACCAACCGGGAGATCGCGGCCAGCCTCGGCTTCAGCGACGAGCACCACCTGGCCAAGCAGTTCCGGCGGACGACCGGCACGACGACGAGGGAGTTCCGGCGAGGCACCGGCTGACGACGCCCCATTTCCACCGTCGTGCGCAGTTGCGCGGGGCCGCGCGGGGCCTCAGCCGTCGAAGAGGTTGCCGGGCAGGCCGAACGTGTCCAGCCCACTCACCCGCAGGACCGACCCGTCCAGCGACCCGTCGCCCGGGTCGAGGCCCTCACGCGCCGATGTGACGAGCAACGTCGCCGCTCCGGGGCCGCCGAAGACGCAGGACGACGGCTGCGTCACCGGAAGAGCGAGCCGCTCACGGGTCTTTCCGTCGGGCGTGACTCGCACGACCTGGCTGCCCCCCCACAGCGCGATCCACAGGTTGCCCCTGGCGTCGACGCACAGACCGTCGGGCTGCCCCGCGCTTTCGGGGAAGCGCGCGAGCACCCGCCGCCGGCTCAGCACGGCCGTATCCGGGTCCGCGTCGAAGGCGAGCACGTGGCGCTCGACAGTGTCGACGAGGTAGAAGACGGCCCCGTCGGGACTCCATCCCAAGCCGTTGGGCAGGGTCAGGTCATCGAGGACCACCTGCGTGGTCCAGTCCGGGTGCAAGACGTGCAGCGCTCCGCCGCCGGGCGCGAACTCCATGTCGGTGCTGCCCGCCCACAGCCTGCCCCGCGAGTCGCACGCGGCATCGTTCATCCGAGCGCCGGGCCCCAGGAGGTTGTGCCGCGCACGGTACGTGCCATCGAGATCGACCTCAGCGAAGCCGTCGGACGTTGCGGCCACGAATCCACCGATGCGCCGGGGCACTGCGGCGCCGACGAGCCAGGGCAGTTGCAGCGTACGGGTGTTCTGGGTGTCCAGTGCGGTGGAGTGAATCTGTCCTGCCAGGATGTCGACCCAGTGCAGGAGCTGTGCAGCGCCGTCCCAGTGCGGACCCTCACCCACCCGCGCCCGCGCAGGCACCGCGACGTCGACCACGGTCACCAGGTGACCCCTGCCGGGTCCTCCGGATCGGCCCAGACCGTGTTGGGGACCAGCGGGTACCAGCCCGGGCGTCCAGGATCCCGGTCGTACGGATACCCACCCTCGACCCGGTAGCGCTCGGCGTACTCGTCGACCTTGTCCCGATCCAGGTCCACGCCCAGCCCGGGTGCTCGCGGGACCTCGATCCTGCCGCCGGAGCAGCGCATCTTGCCGCCGGCGATCACGTCGTCGACCAGGTGATGGTAGTGCGCGTCCGCGGAGAAGGTCAGGCCGGGCAGCACAGCCCCGAGGTGCAGCATGGTCGCGAGCTGGACACCCAGCTCGCCCGACGAGTGGACGGCCACCGGGAGCTGAAACGTCTCGCAGACACCGGCAGCCTTGACACAGGGACGGATCCCGCCCCAGAGCGTCGTGTCGAGGAGGATGACATCGACGGCCGGTGCCAACACGTTGGCGGCGAGCTGCTCGAAGTTCACCACCGCAGTGTTGGTCGCGAGCAGCAGCCCGGGTCTGCGCAGCGCGCGCATGCCGTTCATCCCCCAGGTCGGGTCCTCGAGGTAGTCGTTGTCGAGGTCGGCTATCCCGGCCACGACCTGCTCGCTCTGCGCGAGCGACAACGCGCAGTTCGGGTCGTAGCGGAAGCGGTCGCCTGGCAGTGCGGCCGCCAGCGCGCGGTAGCAGTCGACCTCGTAGGCCGGTTCGAAGACGCCGCCCTTCAGCTTGTGCGAGGTAAAGCCGTGTTCGTCCTTGAGCAGGAGCGCGTGCTCGACGAGCTGCTCGGGGGTACGGACCTCCCCCTGACCGGTCAGCGGGTCGGCGTACCTGAAGAACAGGTAGCTCGCGAAGTCGACGTGGTCACGCACGCGGCCGCCGAGCAGATCGTGGACCGGCACCCCGAGCCGCAGGCCTACCAGGTCGAGGCAGGCGAACTCGACGGCCGCGTGCAGCTGGGTGCGGTCGTTGTACAGCGAGGAGGTCGGGTTGCAGATCTTGAAGCGGAGCGCCTCGAGATCGAACGGGCTGTGACCGACGAGGTACGGCTTGAGACCGTGCACCGCCGCCTGCGCCGACTCACCACCACCACCGAGCTCGCCGAGACCGACGAGACCGTCGTACGTCTCCACCTCGACGAGCGTGCGGATGAACCGGCCCCAGTGCGCGCCTGCCGCGTGCCGCAACGGGGCCTCGAGGGGCACGGCGACCGTCGTCGCACGGATGTCGCGGATGGTGAAGTCCCGCGGATTCGGCACCGGACTCATTCGGGCAGCACCACGCCGGCGCTCGCGAGCAGACCGCCGTCGACCGGCAGGGCGACCCCGGTCACGAAGCTCGCCCGATCACCTGCCAGGAACGCGACCACCTCGGCCACCTCCTCAGGCCGCGCGACTCTGCCCAGCGGATGGGAATGGCCCCAGTCACTGATCAGCCGGTCGCCCGCGTCCTCGTCGCCACCCAGCAGTACGGCAGCCTGGCGGAGCATGGGCGTGTCCACCGACCCCGGGCAGACGGCGTTCGCACGGATGCCGTTGCTCGCCTCGTCGACTGCCAGCGACCGTACGAACGCGGTCAGGCCGCCCTTGCTCGAGACGTACGCCGCGACTCCTCGTTGTGCCACGAATGCCTGCACCGATGAGATGACGACCACCGAGCCGCTGCCTCGTGCTCGCAGCTGGGGAAGGGCGGAACGGACGGTCAGGAAGCAACCGCGCAGGTTGACGTCGAGCACCTCGTCCCACCCCGTGGTGGTGGTGTCAGCAGCCGAGCCGTAGCGCTGGATGCCCGCGGCCGTGACCACGATGTCCAGCCCGCCGTGCGCGCGCACGGCGTACTCCACGAGATCATGCACCTGCTCGTCAGAGCTGACGTCGGCGGCCAAGCCGCCGATCCGGCCCTGCGCGCGGGTGCCGATGTCGGCGACTGCCTCGTCAATCTCACCTGCGTCCAGACCGGAGATGACCACGTCCGCACCGCGCGCGCACAGCATTGCCGCCACTGCTCGTCCGATACCGCTGGAGCCTCCCGTCACCAGGGCGGACTTCTCGGCGAACTCCTCGGCGAACTGCTCGGTGAGCTCCATCGCGTCCCTCCGTCATGCACTGGTCTCTACCCGACCTGCGGCATGGCTGCATACCAGTATTTCAGCCATGCTCACTCCTGTCGCCCGGGGCGCAGCCGGCGACCGCACGTCGGACCGCATCTTCGCCGACCTCTTCAACGCTCAGTTGCCGAGGCGCAGTTCATCCGGGAGACGCTCGAGGTGGCTGTGTACCGAGACGCGTGTGTCGTCGACCACCGTGACGTGACCCGCATGCGGGAACTGGTACAGCTGCAGGCAACCGCTGCCGACGCGCATGACCTCGGTGCCTTCTTCGGTACGCCGGATCAAACCGCAGCTGGACCGGGTGCGTCGGCTCGGGCTTCCGGAACCCGGCCTCTTCGGTGTGCTGATCGCCGACCACACCCGGATCACTGACTCGGTCGCACAGGGGGACTTCCGGAGCGGGGAGGAGCACATGCGTGTCCACTGCCGTCGCGTCCTGGAGGACGCTCAAGCCTTGAGGACGAGGTACCCGCACTACTTCTCGGTGCCCTCGCCAGCGACCGATCGACTGCACGGCGCAGAGTGGGATCGCGTCTTCGCGGTGAACGCCCGAAGCCTGTTGGCGGGGCTGAGTCACGCTCAGAGCAGGCCCTCCTCTTCCAGGTACGTCGTAGCGACGTCCTCGGGACGTTGGCGCTCCACGTCGACCTGGACGGTCAGCGCGGCGAGGTCCTCGGTGGTCAATGTCGCCGAGATCTCGTTCAGCAGGTCGGCGACCTCCTCGTTCTCCTCGATGAACTCGGTGTTGGCGGCCGGCACCAGGTTCTGTGCGGGCTGGATCCCCATGTCGTCCTCGAGCAGCACGAACCCTGCCTCGCTCAACGTGCCGTCGCTGGTGCCGCTCTGGCCGAGCTGGGCCTCGCCGCTCTCCACGGCGCTCTTGGTCGCCGGCTCGCCGTACCCGAGCGGCAGCACCTCCGCGATGTCGATGCCGTAGACGTCCTCGAGACCGGCCTCGCAGTCGGGGCGGCCCTCGCAGTCCGGGGCAGCGGCGAGCACGACCGGCTCGCCGAGCTCGGCGAGGTCGGACAGCGTGGTCAACGAGTTCTCCTGGGCGAACTCCTCGGTGACGAAGTAGGCGTTGGCGTCGGCGGCCTCTGACGGCTCGAGCAGGGTGATGCCCGCCTCCTGCGCCAAAGGCTCAAGTGCGCTGAGCGTCTCCTCGGCGTCGCTGGTAGTGATCGACTCGGCGTCCTCGCCGTTGGCTTGCACGTTGAGGAAGTCTGCGATGCCCGCGACGTACTCGGTGGCGACGTCGTACTGACCGGAGCCGAGGTCGTCGATGTAGAGGTCGCGCGTCCCGACCAGGGTGGCGGAGACGTCGTAGCCGGCGTCCTCCAGAACCGCGGTGTACATCGCGGCCATCAGCTGGGTGCCGGCGAAGTTCTGGCCGGTGATGCTGACCGAACCGCCGCCACCGCCCCCGCCGTTGCTGCCACCGCTGCCGGCGTCGTCGTCGGACTCCTCGAGCGACTCGCCTCCACAGGCCGTCGCGAGCAACAGCCCTGCGGCCGCGAGTGTGGCGAACTGTAGACGTCTGCCCATGCGGCACCACCTAGTCTGTGTCCCGTGGGCGGACCCACGCGTGTCGGGTGGCACCGGCGGGCGCCATGGGTCTCACCTCAGCACCGGGGTCCGACAACGGCAAGCCCAGCGGACCCCAGGTCAGGATCGTTGTCGCTTCGCAACCCGCATCGGGTCCAGCCGGCGCTCCGCGAGGACCGACAGCCCCTCCAGGATCAAGGCGCCGATCGCGACGAGCAGCGCGCCGGCGAAGACCTGTGAGGTGCGCTGGTTGGCGAAACCGGCGGTGATGATCCGACCCAGTCCGGGTCCGGCCACCAGTGCCGCGATCGTCGCCGTCGCCCACACCTGCACCAGCGCCAGCCGGAGCCCGGTCATCACGACCGGGAACGCCAGTGGCAGCTCCACGGTGCGGAACACCTGCCACTCGCGCATCCCCATCCCCCGGGAGGCCTCCACCACGTCCCTGTCGACCTCGCGTACGCCGACGTACGCGTTGGTGATGATCGGCGGCAGCGAGAACAGCACCAGCGCGATCAGCGTGGCCAGTCCGGCGCGACCGAACGGTCCGAGCTGCTCCGAGCCGACCGGTCCGAGCGCCAGCACCAGCAGCACCGCGAAGACCGGGATCGCCCGACCGATGTTGGACACGTTCACCGCCAGTGTCCCACCACGACCGCGGTGGCCGAGCCAGAGCGCGAGGGGCAACCCGATCGCGGCCGACAGCAGCAGCGCGGCGGCGGTGAGCAGCAGCTGCTGGCCCAGGTAGGCGCCGATGCCCTGCGGCCCGCTCCAGCTGGAGCCGTCGGTGAGGTAGTCGAAGGCGTCGCTCAGCACGTCAGCTCCTCCCGGTCCGCGTCCACGGGGTCAGTACGCGTTGCAATCCGACGATGGAGAGGTCGAACACGATCGCGAGCAGCACGCAGAGCACGCTGGCCGCCAGGATCTGCGCCTTGAACTCGCTGCCCACGGCTTCCAGCAGCAGGTTGCCCAGGCCGCCGTTGTCGACGATGGAGCCGATCGTGACCAGCGCGACGGTGGACACCGTCGCCACTCGCAGGCCGGCCATGATCACCGGCAGCGCCAGCGGCAGCTCCACCTTGAACAGCAACCGGGTCGGTCCGTGGCCCAGGCCGATGGCCGACTCGCGGACGTCCTCGGGCACCGCGCGCAGCCCGGCGAGGATGTTGCGCAGCAGGATGGTGAGCGAGTACAGCGCAAGGCCGATGACGACCGTGGTCGCCGAGACTCCGGTCAGGGGCAGCAACAGGGAGAACATCGCGAGCGAGGGGATCGTGTAGATGATCGTGGTCGCGCCCACGATGGCGTTCTCCAGCGGACTGAACCGCCGGGCCAGCAGGGCGAGGGCGAAGGCGAGCAGCAGTCCGATGCCGACGGACACCACGGTGAGGAGCACGTGCTGGAGCGTGCCGTCGACCAGTTCCTCCTGCCGATCGGCCCAGTACGGCGCGCACCACCACGTGTTGTCGAGGTAGCACTGCGGTGTCTCCGGCGGGTCGGAGACGCCGTCGGCGGATACTGTCACGCCATGGAACGTACCGAGGACCCGATGATCGTGCTGGACGGCGTCGGCAAGACGTACCCCGGCGGGACCGTGGCGGTGGAGTCCCTGGACCTCGATGTGCCCCGCGGTTCACTGGTCTGCCTGGTGGGCCCGTCGGGCTGCGGCAAGTCGACCACGCTGAAGATGGTCAACCGGCTGATCGAGCCTACGACGGGCCGGATCGTGCTGGACGGCGAGGACGTCACCTCGATCGACCCGGTGCAGCTGCGCCGCCGGATGGGCTACGTCATCCAGCAGGTCGGGTTGTTCCCGCACCGTACGATCCTGGACAACGTCGGCACCGTCCCGGAGATGCTCGGCTGGAAGAAGGCCGAGACCCAGGCACGCTGCGAGGAGCTGATGTCCCTGGTCGGCCTGGATGTGGACGAGTTCGCGCGGCGCTACCCCCACCAGCTCTCCGGGGGGCAGCGTCAACGCGTCGGTGTCGCCCGCGCGTTGGCGGCGGACCCTCCGGTGCTGCTGATGGACGAACCGTTCGGCGCGGTCGACCCCGTGGTCCGCGGACGCCTGCAGGACGAGTTCCGCGAGCTGCAGCAGCGGCTGGGTAAGACCATCATGTTCGTCACCCACGACATCGAGGAGGCCGTGCGCATCGGCGACGCAGTCGCGGTGTTCGAGCAGGGTGGCCGGCTCGCACAGTACGACACGCCGGCAGCCGTGCTCGGCGCGCCGGCGGATGAGTTCGTGGCCTCGTTCGTGGGAGCCGATCGCGGCCTGCGCCGCCTCGCGGTGACGCCGATCGACGAGTGCGACCTGGTGCGGGCGCCGATGGTGCACGTCGACGACACGCTCGCACAGGCCCGCCAACGGATGGCCGCCGAGGACGCCCGTTGGGCAGTCGTGCTCGACGGGCAGGAGGACCTGCGTGGCTGGGTGTCGGTCGAGGGTGTGACCGGTGACGGGTCGGTACGCGACCGGGTCAGCCGGATGGAGGCCTTCGTGTCCCGGGACGCCGCGTTGAAGGACGCCATGGCGACCATGCTGCAGCACGACGCCGGTTGGGTCGCGGTCCTCGACGGCTCACGCCTGGTCGGCGTGCTCACCCCGGACTCGCTGCACACGGCGCTGCGCCGCTCCGTACGCGCCGACGACGAGGGGCTGCAGCCGCGCGACGTCGAGCTCGAGCAGGCCGGTCCGGTCCGGACCTGAGGGGGCGCTCACGCGCACAGGTCGACTCCGGAACGGCTCTCGTCCAGCAGCTGGCCGAGCAGCTCGTTGAGTGCGGACCGGAGCTCGGGGTCGGCAAGTCGTCCACCGGGGGTGAAGGCTGCGTGTGCCTGCCCGACCGGAAGCTCTCCGTCGATGACGCGAGCCCCGGTGGCCCGTAGCACCTTGCGCAGCTCTGCCTGCGCCCAGACGGCGCCGAAGAGCCCGGTGGAGGCGCCGACGACGGCTACCGGCTTGTCGCGCAGCTCGTTGTCCGGGAACGGCCGCGACGCCCAGTCCAGGGCGTTCTTGAGCTGCCCGGGGATCGAGGAGTTGTACTCCGGGGTGGCGATCAGCACCGCGTCCGCGGCGCCGATCGCAGCACGCAGCGACCGTACGGCCTCAGGCGACGGTTCGTCCTCACTGTAGGGCGGTACGTGGGAGAGGTCCTCGAACACGTCCAGCTGCACGCCCGCGGGCAGCTCTGCAGCGGCCGCGGCCAGCAGCCGCCGGTTGTGGGAGCCGCGTCGCAGACTTCCGCTCAGACCCAGCACCAGCATCGTCCTCAGGCCTCCTTGACCAGTTCGAGGTGCACGCTGAGCTGTACCTCGTGGCCGAGGGCGTCGCCACCGGCCGGCAGCGGGGCCTGCCAGTCCATGCCCCAGTCGCGGCGGTCGACGGTCGCCGTGAGCTCGAGTGCCCCGCGCAGGGATCCGTAGGGGTCTTCGACGGGTGCCCGGTAGGTGCCGGTGGCCGTGACGGGTCGGGTGATTCCCCTGATGGTCAGCTCGCCGTGGCCGGTGGCGGTGCCGTCTTCACCCAGGTGGATCCCCTCGGAGCGGACGGTGATCTCGGGATGGTTCCCCGCGTCGAAGAACTCGGCACCGTGCACGACGTGCTCCCGGAACTCCCGCGGACTCCTGATCGAGACCGATTCGACTCTCGCGGCCCCGCCGAGTCGGATGCCGTGCTCGTCTGCGACGAGTCGCGCATCCACATCGTCGAACCAGGCGCGAAACAGCGAGACCTTCATGTGCCGGACCGTGAACTCCACGGACGAGTGCACGGGGTCGGCGACGAATGTGCCGGTGAACGGCTGCGTGGCGACGGACATCTGCTTCCCTCTTCCTGCTTCGGTTGAAATGGAGCGTTCTCCACATCGACTCTAATCGGAGTCAATTCCGTTTACAAGTCTTCGAGGAGGACTTCCGATACCTTCTCGGTCAGCAGCTGCCATACGAGAGGGGCGACCATGACAGCCTGGGACGGGCCGCTGGCTGGGCATACGACGTTGCCTGTCGTCGGTCAGGCTCCGGCCGAGCGGGCTGACGCGGCGCGGAACCGACGTGCACTGCTCGCCGCCGCTCACGTGCTCATGGTGCAGTGCGGAGTCCAGGCGCTGTCGATGGATCGCGTGGCGGCGGAGGCAGGGGTCGGCGTCGGCACCGTCTACCGACGCTTCGGGGATCGTGCCGGCCTCGCCTACGCGCTCCTCGACGAGGAGGAGCGTGACTTCCAGGAGGCGTTCCTCTGCGGCCCGCCGCCGCTGGGACCAGGTGCGCCGGCTGCCGCCCGGATCCGAGCCTTCCTGCACACCTATCTCGACCGGCTGGAGAGCGAGGCCGAGCTGCACGCACTCGCCGAGACCCGGTCGCCGACCGCACGTCACGGCAGCGGTGCGTACCGAACCGCCCGGACGCACCTCGTCACGCTGCTCACCCAGGCCGGCGCGGGTGCCGACGGGGCGTACCTCGCCGATGCGCTCCTGGCCCTCGTGAGCGCCGGACTCTTCTTGCACCAGCGCCGCGAGCTCGGCTACACCGCCGATCGGGTCAAGGCCGGCCTCGACCGCCTGTTGGCCGGCGTGCTCCCAGAGGCGGTCGGCGCCCGCGACCATGGTGACTCGTGACCAGATGCCTCGCGCTGCACGACGGACCCCCCATGGCACGTTGCCACTGCCCATGGGTTGCGTCCCATGGGCAGTGCGGTTTACCAGGGGACCCTGGTAAACCGCGCCCCAGCCTCAGGCCTGCCTGCGCTCCTCCCAGTCGAGCAGGTTCACCACAGTCGGGGCATCGGTGCCCTCCCAGGAGGCGAGGCTGTCGGCGTCGGTGCGCTCGTCCTCCAGCTCACGGGTCAGGTCGTCGACGCGGGCCTGCAGCTGCACGGTCCGCATGGACTCGGTCCTGACCCGTTCCGACGCCGCTGCGGCGAGCGCCTCGGTCAGCCGGATGGTGCCGTGCAGCTCGTGAATCTCGCGCTCGCGGGCGCGGACGCGCTCGGTCATCGAGGCGGCGAAGCTCTCGTGGTCGGCGGCCCGCTCGCTGACGATCACCCGGTACGCCTGCGCCTGCACGGCGCGGTCGCAGGCCGCCTCGCGGCGGGTCTGGGCTACCTCGTTGAGCATGATCCGCAGCGAGGCCCAGCCCGAGACCAGGGCCAGGACGGATGCGGTCGAGGTCGCCCACAGGGCGCCGATCAGCAGGGCGCCGAGCACGACCAGCGTGCACAGGCACAGGAGCGCGACGGCGACGGTGAGCCGCACGCTGCGCTGACGACGACGGCTCGCGGACCGCGCAGCCCGCGCACGACGAGCGGTCGAGACGCTCGGGACGCGACGTTCAGGCATGCGCTGAGACTAGGTCTCAGACGTGCCGATCCGACGGTGCCACGCCGCCGCCTGCGTCACGTGCGCCACAGGAACCTCGTGCGCCACGTGGCTCCGGGTCATCCGGGGGGCCTCCGCGCTGGCCGTTTGAGGCGTCGGGGCGGGACAGCACGTCGTCGTCATCGTCGTCACCGGGGACGCGACAGGCACGCTCGAGGGCGACGCCGGCGACCATCACCAGGGCCGCGGCCACGGCGGCCAGCAGCGAGTGGATCACGCGGTCACGGCCCAGCGGGGAGTCCCACGACGGCGCGAAGCTGTAGGCGTACCCCAGGTAGCCGCCGGCCACCAGCGCCCCGACGAGCGCAGTCGCCTTGCCGAGCACCAGCAGGTTGACGGCATGGTTCCAGTCCAGGCTGCGCAGCTGTGTGTGCAGTCTGCGGTGCGTACCCCACGCCAGTGTGAACAGCAGTGCGGACAGGAACACCAGCGCGAGGGCCGAGGTCAGCCCGACCGGAGGCGCCACGCCACCACCGGACTCGACGACCGGACGTACCAGACCGCCGCAGAAGAGCCCGACGATGGCGCTGACGGCAAGCGTCGGAGCCGACGTGGGCCGCAACCGGCGTTCGTCGTCGTCGCTCACGAGCGGGCTCCCCTCACGGCTCGGTGTGGCACTGCCTACAGCACGATCTCCAGGTCGTCGCGGTGCTTGAGCCCACCCTGGTTGAGCTCCTCCAGCAGGTCGACCACGAGCCCATGACCGGGAATGTACGCCTCGGGGTCCACGTCCAACCACGGTCGCAGCACGAACACGCGCTCGTGGGCCCGCGGATGGGGCAGTTGGAGGTCTTCATCGTCCGCGAGCCGCTCGCCGACCACGATCAGGTCGACGTCGAGCGTGCGCGGCTCGTTGACCACCCCGGTACGCTCCCGTCCGAACGCCGACTCCACCGCGTGCGCACGCTCCAGCAGCGTGTGCACGCTCAAGGTGGTGTCGATGAGCAGCACGGCGTTGAGGCAGTCGCGTGAGCCCTCGGGAGCGTCCATCGGCGGGTTCTCGTAGACCGGTGACACCGACACGACCTTGACCTCGGGGGTGTCCGCCAGGGCGTTGACCGCGCCGGTCAGGGTCGCGAACCGGTCGCCCAGGTTGGACCCCAGGGACAGGACGCCCAGTCGGATCGGCCGCATCTCACCGGTCATCGTGTCTGCGTCCCGGATGTGTGGATTGGGGGTTTCAGTCACGTTGACTCCGCTCTATCGTCACGGCGACATCCTGGAACGTCACCGGGATGGGCGCTTCCGGTTTGTGGACGGTCACCCGAACCCATTGCACAAGCACGTCGTCGAGGACCCCGTCAGCGATGCGCTGCGCGAGGCTCTCGATGAGATCCACGGGATCTGACGCCGTGGCATCGTGCACGCGCTGGGCCAGACCGCCGTAGTCGACAGTACGCGATAGGTCATCGCCGCGGCTCGCCGCGTGCACGTCGACCCCGACCACGAGGTCGACGACGAACCGCTGCCCCTCACGGCGCTCGTGCTCGAACACTCCGTGATGGGCGCGCACCTGCAGACCCGTCAGCGTGATCCGGTCCCCACCGCCGGCGGACCCGGTCGAGCTCGCACTCATGTCCGCACCTCCTCCCAGGGGCGCCACTCCTCGCCGAGCACCGAGGCGTGGTGCACGACCAGCCGCCACGCCCCCTCCGTCCGGACGAACACGCTGGTGGCCACGGCCCGCCAGCTGTCGAAACCCTGGACCGGCTCGTCGTGCCCGGCCACCATCATGTTCTCGGTGCAGCCGAGCACCGCGGTGTCGCCGTGCAGGTCGACGACCTCCTCGGTCAGGACGTACTGGACGTACGATGCCTGCGCCATCAGCAGGGCGAACGAGCGCAGGATGGTCGCGGTTCCCCGCAGCTGCCCGAAGCCGGGGTGCACGCACACGGTGTCCTCACCGGGCTTCCACAACTGCGCCATCGCGTCCAGGTCGCCGCGCTCGACCGCGTCATAGAACCGGCGGCGGGCGGCGACCAGTGCGGCTCGGTCGAGCGTCGGGTCAGCCACGGCGCCAGCGCTGTTCCACCCGGACGGCGTCCGCGCTGCCGGCCACCTCGTGCACCCGCACCGCCCAGGCACCCCCGGCCGCTGCCAACGTGCTGACCGCCACGGTCGCCTCCTCCCGTTCCGACGCCGGGCGCAGGGTGCCCCCGACAGCCAGCAGCTCGCCGAGGAAGCGCTTGCGGCTGGCTGCCACCAGGACCGGGTGGCCGAGTGCCCGGACAGCGTCGAGCCGGGCCAGTAGGGCCCAGTTGTGCTCGGCGGTCTTGGAGAACCCCAGACCCGGGTCCACGACGATGCGCTCGGGCTGGATGCCGGCCTGCTGTGCCCTGGCCAGCTGCACAGACAGCTCCGACACCACCTCGGACACCACGTCGTCGTACGTCGCCGCCGTCTGCATGTCCACGGACTGCCGGCGCCAGTGCATCAGCACGAACGGAGTGCCTGCCCGGGCGACCAGACCGAACATCGCCTCGTCCACACGGCCACCCGACACGTCGTTGACCATGCTCGCGCCGGCCGCGAGCGCCTGCTCGGCGACCGCGGCGCGCATGGTGTCCACGGAGACGACGGCGCCGGCCGCACTCAGCTCGGTGACCACGGGAAGCACCCGACGCAGCTCCTCCCGGACCGGGATGCGCCCGGCACCCGGACGGGTGGACTCGCCACCGACGTCGAGCAGGTCCGCACCCTCGGCGAGCAGCTCGAGCCCGTGCCGCACAGCGTCACCGGGGTCGAACCACTGGCCCCCGTCGGAGAACGAGTCCGGTGTCACGTTGACGACACCCATCACCAGGCAGCGGTCCGGGTCGGGCAGCCCCGGCACTGTGCGACGGTCGATCGGGGCCTCCACGGGCTCAGCGCAGGATGAGGCTCATCGCCTCGGCCCGCGTCGCGGTCCGGTGCAGGCTGCCCCGCACGGCACTGGTCATCGTGCGCGCGCCGGCCTTACGGACGCCGCGCATCGTCATGCACAGGTGCTCGGCCTCGATGACCACGATGACGCCGCGCGGCTGCAGGATCTCCACCATCGCCTCGGCGATCTGCGTGGTCAGCCGCTCCTGCACCTGCAGCCGGCGGGCGAAGACGTCCACCAGGCGGGCGATCTTGGACAGGCCGGTGATGCGGCCGGACTCCGAGGGGATGTAGCCGACGTGGGCGACGCCGGTGAACGGCACCATGTGGTGCTCGCACATGGACCACAGCTCGATGTCCTTGACCAGCACCAGCTCGTCGTGGCCGATGTCGAAGGTGGTGGAGAGCACCTCCCGGGGGCTGACCCGCATCCCGGTCAGCAGCTCACGGTACGTCCGCGCCACCCGGCCGGGGGTCTCCTGGAGTCCCTCTCGGTCGGGATCCTCGCCCACAGCGATCAGCAGCTCGCGTACGGCGGCCGCCGCTCGCTGTTCGTCGAAGTCCGCGATGGCATGCCCGTCAGGGCCGTGCACCGCGTCGATCACGTCACGCACCCGGAGCCGGCGGCTGTGGTCCGCTCCCGCCTGGTGGTGCCACGTCACCGTGGACGTCGCCGCCGCTGCCGGGCGCCAGGATCACGCCACCCTCGTCCTCGTCCTCCGACGCGTGCCCGTTCAGGCCGGCGCGCTCCTTGGGCGTACGCACCGGGGGAACCGTGCTGGGCACCCGCTGGTCCGACCCGGTCCAGGCCGGTCGGTGCTGGCTACGGCGCAGGGCCTCGAAGATCCCGGCGACCTGGGCCTTGTCCAGCGTCTCCTTCTCCAGCAGTTCGGTCACCAGGGCGTCCAGGACGTCGCGGTTGACGTCGAGGATGTCGAAGGCCTCCTGGTGGGCACCGTGGATCAGCGCCTTGACCTCGTGGTCGACCAGCGCGGCGACCTGCTCGGAGTAGTCCCGCGTGTGGCCGAGGTCGCGGCCCAGGAACGGCTCGGAGTTGCTCTCCCCGAGCTTGATCGCCCCCAGGCGTTCGGTCATGCCGTACTGGGTGACCATCGCGCGGGCCAGGGCGGTGGCCTTCTCGATGTCGTTGGCCGCACCCGTCGTGGGGTCGTGGAAGACGAGCTCCTCCGCCGCGCGGCCACCCATCATGTACGCCAGCTTGTCAAGGATCTCACTGCGCGTCTGCGAGTACTTGTCCTCGTCGGGCAGCACCATCGTGTAGCCGAGGGCGCGTCCGCGCGGCAGGATCGTGATCTTGTGCACCGGGTCGCTGCCCGGCAGTGCCGCGGCGACGAGCGCGTGGCCGCCCTCGTGGTACGCGGTGACCAGCTTCTCCTTCTCGCTCATCAGGCGGGACCGCTTCTGCGGACCGGCGATGACCCGGTCGATCGCCTCGTCGAGCGCGCGGTTGTCGATCACCTTCGCGCCGTTGCGCGCGGTGAGCAACGCGGCCTCGTTCAGCACGTTGGCCAGGTCGGCACCGGAGAAGCCGGGCGTACGACGACCGACCGAGGACAGCTCGATGTCAGGGCTCATCGGCTTGCCGCGCGAGTGCACCTCGAGGATCTTGACCCGGCCGGCGAGATCGGGGGTGTCCACGGTGATCTGGCGGTCGAAGCGGCCCGGGCGCAGCAGCGCCGGGTCGAGGACGTCGGGCCGGTTGGTGGCCGCGATCAGGATCACCCCGCCGCGTACGTCGAAGCCGTCCATCTCCACCAGCAGCTGGTTCAGCGTCTGCTCGCGCTCGTCGTGCCCGCCGCCCATGCCGGCGCCACGGTGCCGGCCGACGGCGTCGATCTCGTCGATGAAGATGATCGCGGGGGCGTTCTCCTTGGCCTGCTCGAACAGGTCACGCACCCGGCTGGCGCCGACTCCGACGAACATCTCGACGAAGTCCGAGCCGGAGATCGAGTAGAACGGCACCCCGGCCTCACCGGCGACCGCGCGGGCCAGCAGCGTCTTGCCCGTACCGGGCTGACCGTAGAGCAGGACGCCCTTGGGGATCTTGGCGCCGACGGCGTGGAACTTGGCCGGCTCGGCCAGGAAGTCCTTGATCTCCTGCAGCTCCTCGATGGCCTCGTCCACGCCGGCGACGTCGTCGAACGTCGTCTTGGGCATGTCCTTGGTGATCAGCTTGGCCTTCGACTTGGCGAACTGCATGATCCGTCCGCCGCCGCCCTGGACCCGGTTGAACAGGTAGATGACCGCGATGAAGATCAGGCCGAACAGCAGGATGTTGAGCAGCAGGCTGCCCAGCACCGAGCTCTGCGGGACCTCGACGTTGAACTCCTCGACGTCCCCGTCGTCGTAGTGGCCCTGCACCGTGTCGAGCAGGTCCTGGCTCTGCCGCCCGAGCCACTTGGACCGCACCTCGGTCCCGTCGTCGAGCGTGGCGATGACCTCCTGGTCGCCCTCGACGAAGGTGATCGTGTCGATCTCGTTGCCGTTGACGTACTCGACCATCGTGGAGGTCTCGACCTCCTCGGCACCGGAGCTGCTCGAGACGTACTGCAGGATCCCGAGCACGACGAACACGCCGAGCACGATCCACAGCCACGGTCCCTTGAAGATGCGCTTCACGTCCATGATGGGGGTCTGGCCCCGGCCTCCTGCCGTTCACACCTGCTCCGCCCCACCGGCGCGAGGTCAGGTCTTGTCAGTCCGGGTGCACGCACGCGCACGTCCGCTGCATCGTCAGACGCTACATGCAACGAACGCGGGTGCCTTCGGCGTTCCCTGCCGGGCACCCCCCGGGAGCGCGCCACAGACCGGGCCGTGCCCGTGGGGGGCCGGTCGGCCATGCGTCGGCCTCCAGCGTACGGGGAGTGCGAAACCGCCCGGCGGGGCGACCCGGTTTTCGCCACGGGGTGGCCTCGTGACCTTAGGTTCGTAGCGGAGCCACCCCGCGACGAGAGGGCCGCCGAGCCACCGGACATGACC
>JACCXZ010000115.1 GCA_013696745.1 Nocardioidaceae bacterium
GGTGGCGTTGATGTCGGTGGTCGGCGTCGTCGTCATCGACTGCACGGAGACCGGCGCGTCGCCGCCGACGAGCACGGTGCCGACCCTGACCTGTCGGCTGGCGCGGCGGACGGCGAGCGTGGGGGGCTGGGCCTCGGGCATGCCGAGGTCGATGGCGGTCACGGTCGTCGGTCCTCCGCGTGGGCGAGCGGGTACGCGGGAGCGGTCACTGCAGGCGTACCGGGTTGACGATGTCGGCGTAGATGAGCAGGACGCCCATCAGCAGGAGGAAGGCGCCGACGACGTAGGCGACCGGCAACAGCTTGCCGACGTCCACGTGCCCCGGATCCGGCTTGCCGCGCAGTCGCGCGATCCCGCGACGCAGCGCCTCCCAGAGTGTCCCGGCGATGTGTCCACCGTCCAGCGGGAGCAGCGGGATGAAGTTGAACAGCGCCACGAACAGGTTGACCGCCGCGAGCAGGCCGATCAGGTTGGCGATCCGGTCCGCCCAGGACGCCTCGTCGAAGGTCACGACCTCACCGGCGACCCGGCTCGCGCCGACGACACTCATCGGGCTGTTTTCCTGCCGGACGCCACCGAAGGCTGCCTCAGCCACCTGCACCAGGCGCTGCGGCAGCGCGATGATGGCCTCACCGGTCGCCTTCGTGTAGTCCCACATCGTCGCCGCGACGAAGACCGGCCCCTGTCGTTCGCTGACCGCGACCGGCACGACACCCAGGAAGCCGACGTCGACGAAGGCGTCGGAGTCGAGGTCGGTACGCGAGGAGACCGACGTGTTGGTGCTGAGCTTCTGCTCGGTGCCGTCCCGGTCCACCACGATGACGGCCTCGCCGTCGTCGTTGTCCCGGATCAGCCCGGTCAGCTGATCCCAGCCGGTGATCATGGTCCCGTTGAACGACAGGATCTGGTCACCGGGGCGCAGGCCGGCGTCCCTCGCCGGTGCGACCGGATCCTCCTCGGTGCAGGCCCGGGCGCCGTCTGCGGCGGGGATGACGCAGTCGGAGACACCGTCGACGGTCGTGGTCGCGGTCGGCACCCCGAAGCCGGAGAACACGACGGTGAACAGGATCGCGGCGATCACGATGTTGACCAACGGCCCGCTGGCCATGACGATCAGCTTCTGCCACCACGGCTTGCGGTAGAACAGCCGCTCCTCCTCGCCGGGCCGCACGTGCTCGTACTCGGCGTGGCGGGCGTCGGCGATCAGCTGGGTGAAGACGCCGGTGTTGGAGTCGCGGACGGTGGACGGATCCTGGCCCTTCGCCGGCGGCAGCATCCCGACGAGCTTGACGAATCCACCCAGCGGGATCGCCTTGATGCCGTACTCCGTCTCCCCACGCCTGGTGGACCACAGCGTCTTGCCGAAGCCGACGAAGTACTGCGTCACCTTCACGCCGAACTTCTTGGCCGGGACCATGTGGCCGACCTCGTGCAGGGCGATCGAGATCACCAGGCCGAGCACGAAGATGATGACGCCGATCGCGTAGATCACGGCATCCACGGGGGCGTCCTCTCGGTGTCAGCGGTACGGGATGAGCGGTAGGGGTCTTCAGCGGGGACCCTCCGCCGCCGCCTGCTCAGCCAGCCGGGCGGCCTGCTCGCGAGCCCAGGCGTCGGCCGCCAGCACGTCGTCGACGGTGAGAGCGTCCCCCTTGAAGGGTACGGCGTCGTCGGAGGCGATGCGGTCGAGATGCTGCCCGAGGACGGCCCCGACGGTGTCGACGATGTCGAGGAACCCGAGCCGTGCGTCGAAGAAGGCTTGCACGGCCACCTCGTTGGCGGCGTTGAACACCGCAGGTGCAGTGCCTGCGGCCGCTCCCGCACGCCGGGCCCAGCGGATCGCGGGGAAGGTGTCCTCGTCGAGCGGTTCGAAGTGCCATGACGACTTCTGCGTCCAGTCGCAACCCGGGGCTGCACCGGGTACGCGGCGCGGCCAGGCCAGTGCCAGGGCGATCGGGATCCGCATGCTCGGTGGCGAGGCCTGAGCCAGGGTCGACCCGTCGGCGTACTCCACCATCGAGTGCACGTGGGACTCCGGGTGCACCACGACGTCGATCCGTTCGAGGTCCAGACCGAACAGCAGGTGCGCCTCAATCACCTCGAGGCCCTTGTTGACCAGCGTGGCGGAGTTGACGGTGATGACCGGACCCATCGCCCAGGTGGGATGGTTCAGCGCGTCGGCCGCCGTCACGTCGACGAGGTCGGCCCGGGTACGTCCGCGAAACGGTCCGCCGCTCGCGGTGAGCACCAGCCGGGCGACGTCGTCGACGTGGTCGCCACGCAACGCCTGGGCCACCGCCGAGTGCTCGGAGTCGACCGGCACGATCTGACCTGGCCGGGCCGCGCGGATCACCAGGTCGCCGCCGATGATCAGCGACTCCTTGTTCGCCAGGGCGAGCGTGGATCCGCTGCGCAGCGCCGCCAGGGTGGGCAGCAGACCGACGGCGCCGTCCATGGCGTTGAGCACCACGTCGCAGTCCAGGCCAGCGGTCTCGACGGGGGCGTCCGGGCCGACGACGAGCCGCGGCAGCCGGAACTGCCCTGCTGTGTGACCGCGGCGCTGCGCCTCCGCGTACAACGCCAGCTGCACGTCCTGCGCGCAGCTCCCCCGGCTCACCGCGACGACGTCGACCGCATGGTCCAGCGCCTGACGGGCCAGCAGGCGTGGCCTCGACCCCGCCGCCGCCAGCGCGACCACCCGGAAGCGGTCCGGGTTGGCCGCGACGATCTCCAGGGCCTGGGTGCCTACGGAGCCGGTCGACCCGAGGATCACCAGGTCGCGCCGGTGCGGGTGGTGCATGGCGCTCAGACTACGGAACCGGACCTGTCCAGGCGCACCACAGGGCATCCGTGCTCCCCCGATGCACGGATGCCCAGTGGTGGTCGTGGGTGCGACTACTTGACCTCACGCCGTAGCAGCCGGACCAGTCCGAGGGCGACCGGTACGAGCACCCAGATCGTTCCCGACACCGCCAGGTGGGACCAGTCGTTCCCGGCCAGCGTGTCGCCGTTGAACACCGGCGCCAGAGCCGTGTTCAGGTCGAGCCACGGGGCCGCGTCCGCGAGGCCACCGACCAGCGTGAACAGGATGTTCCATGCGATCGGGAGCACGAAGTAGAGCACGATCGCGGCCGCTGTGTTCATCAGCAGCATGCCGAACGCGAATCCCTGGACGAGTCCGATCAGCTGCACGAGGACGAAGTCGCGCACGCCGGCCGCCTCGAAGTTCCAGGTGCCGGCACCGTCGCGCAACGCGATGCCGAGGACGTTTCCGAGGGCGGCGACCGCCAGGCTCAGCGCCACCGCCGCAAGCCCCGCCACGAGCAGCGCCAGCAGCTTGGCCGAGACGATGCGCAGCCGGTTCGGTTCCTGCGTGAACGTCACCAGGCCGGTCCGCTGGCTCCACTCCGCCGTCACCGCGAGGATGCCGAGCACCGGCAGCAACATCCCCTGCGGTGTCGCGGTCACGGCGACGAAGTTCAGGTAGGTCAGCTCCGACGGATCGACCGCGAAGAGGTAGATCGCCACCGCGGCAACGGTGAGGATGCCGATCGCCGCCAGCAACCAGAACCCGGCGCGGGTGTCGACGAGCTTGCGCAGCTCGACGCGGAGGTGCCGGCTGAACGGGATGCCAGCGATCGATGGGTCCGGGCTGACCGCCGGACGGAACGGTGCAGGTGCGGTCGTCGTGCTCATGCGGAGACCTTCTCTCGTGCGTCGTCGGATGTGAGCTGCAGGAACATGTCTTCCAGGCCGGCGCCGTCGGCCGCCCGCAGCTCGGTGACCACGACTCCGGCCTTCGCGGCTGCGATGCCGACCTGCTCACCGGTGGCCTCCACGAGGTACCCGCCGTCGTGGGCAGTCGTGTACGGGTGGCCGGCGTCGTCCAGGCTGAGGGCCAGTGCCCCGGCGTCCAGGCCGCGGACCAGGGTGCCTACCGCGGTGAGCAGCTCGGCCTTGCTGCCGTCGGCGACGATCTTGCCGCGGCCGATCACCACCAGGTGGTCGGCGACGACCTCGATCTCGTGCAGCAGGTGCGAGGAGAGCAGGACCGTGCCGCCCCGCTCGGCGAAGCTCTTGAGCAGCCCGCGCATCCAGTGGATACCGGCCGGGTCGAGCCCGTTGGCCGGCTCGTCCAGGATCAGGACCTGCGGGTCGCCCATCAGTGCGTGCGCGATGCCGAGGCGCTGGCGCATGCCGAGGGAGTAGTTGCCGACCCGCCGCTCGCCCTCGGTGCCGGACAGACCGACGACCTCGAGCATCTCGTCGACCCGCGTCCGGGGCAGACCCATGACGGTCGCCCCCAGGCGCAGCACCTCGCGACCGGTGCGGCCGGCGTGCTGAGCGGAAGCGTCGAGCAGGACGCCGACGTGGCGACCGGGGTTGGGGAGCTGTTCGTACGGGACCCCCAGGATGGTGCTGTGACCCGCGGACGGCGGGGTCAGCCCGGCCATCATGCGCATCGTGGTCGACTTGCCTGCCCCGTTGGGGCCGAGGAAGCCGGTGACGGACCCGGGCTCGGCTCGGAAGGACACCCGGTCGACGGCTGCGTACGCGCCGTAGCGCTTGCTGAGTTCTTCGACAGTGATCATGGCCCGAGCCTGACGGAGCCGCAGGCCCTCCCACATCGGGCGCAGGACGATGTCTGCAGCGACGCCGGGATGGATCGCGATAGACCAAAGTAGGGGCCTCTCCCCGCCTGTGGTCGCTGCCCGTGGCGTCCCGCCGCTTCTAGAGTGGTCGACGTGGACTCCCCAGCAACCGCTGCGCCGCCTGCCCTGACGACGTGGGAGTCGACGTGGCGCTACCTGTTCGCCCTGACCTTCGGCGGGCTGTTGTGGGTGTCATCGCTCGACCGGCTCGACTGGGAGGTCGGTGCTGTCGTCATCGTCGACCTGCTGCTCGGGGTGGCGGGCATCGGGCTGATGCCGTGGCGACGCCGCCAGCCGCTGGCGGTGGCCCTGACCGTCAACCTGCTGGGCATGTTCTCGGTGACAGCGTCCGGCGCCGTCATCGTCATCACGGTGTCCGTGGCCACCCGCCGGCGCTGGCGCGAGATCGTGCCGGTCGTCGTGGTCGGCTTGCTCTCCTCGGCCGTCTTCTTCCTGACGCGGCCCGACATCGACGACTCGCTGGGCGTCACGATGCTGTTCAGCACCTTCTTCGCGGCCGCCGTGATCGCCACCGGCATGTACGTCGGCGCCCGGCGGGACCTGGTGGGAACCCTGCAGGAGCGCGCGGAGCGGGCCGAGCGCGAGCAGGGCATGCGGGTCGCCCAGGCGCAGGCCACCGAGCGGGCCCGGATCGCGCGGGAGATGCACGACGTGCTGGCGCACCGGCTCTCGCTGGTCGCGATGCACGCCGGGGCGCTGTCGTACCGCCGTGACCTCACCGACGTCGAGGTCAGCGAGGCGGCCGACGTCATCCGGTCCAACGCGCACCGCGCCCTGACCGACCTGCGCGAGATCCTCGGCGTGCTGCGGGCGGCGGAGGCAACCGGCGCGCTCGACCGGCCACAACCGACGCTGGAGGACCTGCCCCAGCTGCTGGAGGAGACCCGGGAGGCCGGCACGAAGGTGCGGCTGCGCAACGACATCGGCAACCTGTCTGCGGCTCCGGACACGCTCGGGCGCAGTGCGTACCGGATGGTCCAGGAGAGCCTCACCAACGCGCGCAAGCACGCGCCCGACACCACCGTGGACGTCGCGCTGTGCGGAGGTCCCGGCGGGGAGCTTCGACTGGAGGTGCGCAACCCGGTCCGCGTCGGCGCGCAGCACAGCTCGACGCCGGGCGCGGGACTCGGGCTCGTCGGCCTGACCGAGCGGGCCGAGCTGATCGGCGGACACCTGGAACACGCGACGTCCGACGGCGAGTTCGTCGTCCGCGCCTGGCTGCCGTGGCCCGCATGAGCGAGGCGGTACGGGTGGTCATCGTCGACGACGACGCGCTCGTACGGGCCGGGCTGGCGATGATACTGCGCGGTGACGCGGACATCGACATCGTCGGCGAGGCCAGTGACGGACAGGCCGGGCTGGAGCTGATCGGTGCCTGCGCACCCGACGTCGTTCTCATGGACATCCGAATGCCGCGCCTGGACGGTCTCGGCGCCACGGCCCGCCTCATGCAAGAGCCGTCGCCACCCAAGGTGATCGTGCTGACCACGTTCGACGACGACGACTACGTCGTTCGGGCGTTGCGTGACGGGGCCAGCGGCTTCCTGCTCAAGGACACCCCGCCGGCCGAGATCGTCGAGGCGGTGCACAAGGTCGCAGCCGGCGACCACATGCTCTCCCCCAGCGTGACCGCACAGCTGATCGCCCGGCTCGGCGACAGCGAGCCGGAAGCCGTGCGACTGGCCCGGGCACAGGACCTGCTGAAGGCCCTGAGCGCGCGTGAGCGGGAGGTCGCGGTCGCCGTCGGTCAGGGCAAGGCCAACGCACAGATCGCCGCGGAGCTCTACATGAGCGTGGCCACCGTCAAGGCGCACGTCTCCCGGATCCTGGTCAAGCTGGAGGCGGAGAACCGGGTGCAGGTCGCGATCCGGGTCCACGACGCCGGGCTGATCTAGGGCCGTTCGATTTTCGCGTCGAGCAGCACTCAGCGCTTCCCCGCAGGCGAGTCGGCCGGCATGACCACGGTCGTCAGCAGCCGGCGGGTGCGACCGGACGACGGGGACAGGTCCCGCCGGGCAGCCAGAACATCGACCAGGTCGTCGAGCAGCTGTCGCATCTCCTCATCGGACAACCACAGGGCGCGCTGCCGATATCCGAGGTGATCTCGAGCCAGGTCGATGTCACCGCGAGCGAGATAGCGGGCGAAGTCGCCCAGCAGCCCGGCGACGAATGTCAGGAAGCCGCGGCGGTGCTCGTCAGCTCCACGCGCAGGTCCGCAGTGGCGATCGGGATCGATGACGCACACACGCAGGCGCAGGCCCTGCTCGCGGCGACGGGCTGAGCGCTCGTCACCGCGGTGCTGTTGTACGGTCGATCCGGCCGTTCGTCGTCAGACAGGACAGATCGTGGGCGCACTGTGGCATGGGTTCTCCGACATGGGAGCGGTCGAGCACGACGGCCGGTTCGTGATCAGCCGCGGCACGGGGGCCCACGTCTGGGACGCCGACGGCACCCGCTATCTCGACGCCACGGCCGGGCTGTGGTTCACCAACGTGGGCCACGGGCGCACCGAGATCGCCCAGGCGGTGGCCGCGCAGCTCGGCTCGATCGCCGCGTACTCCAACTTCGG
>JACCXZ010000124.1 GCA_013696745.1 Nocardioidaceae bacterium
CGAGAAACTCGGCCGTGACGACGGCGCAGATGGTGTGGCTGCCGAGATCCTCCGGGCCGGTGCTGCAGCAGCCATCGCGGAAGAACCCGGTCAGCGGGTCTGTGCCACACGGGTGCAGCTGGTCACCGAGGACGTTGCGCTCTGTCACCGACCCAGCATCGCGCACTGCGGGGGCATTCGTGCCACGCACCCCCATGCAAGACGCAGGCGCCCGCAAGAATCTTGATCGCTACCCGGATGGTCAGGACTTCGGCTCGGACCAGTGAGCGTTCATGGCCTCCACCGCCTCCTTCAGGGTCATCGTCGCGATTTGTTCCTCGGGCACTCCTGCTTCGTGGATCAGCTGGTGCACCAGCGACGCCGGCAGCGCCTGAGGTGGCGGCTCAACGTTTCCGCCGCCCCGATCGGGCTTGACCTTGCCTTTCACGCATGCCCAGAACTCGTCCTCGGTGACACACAGCTGCTCGCGCAGGATGGCTCTCCACAGGACGACCCCGTAGGTCACCTTCTTCACCGGACGTGACACGCGGGTGCGCAGGATGCGCCCATCGAGCACGTTCAACTCATAGGTGACGTGGTGGCGCACCTCGCGGCCCTGTGCCTCCCGAAGGAGCGTCCACTCCTCGTCCAGACAGAGCTTGTTGTGGTCGACTCGGGTGCCAGCGTTCACGCGGGGACGAGGTCGTCCGTTGCCGGGACGGGAGAGGTGGTCTGGCCCGGCCCCACGGCCGGACCGGCCGCCGGGCGACCGACCAACCACTCACGTAGCTGCTCGTCAGTCGAAAACTCGACCAGCTCCACCACGACACGGTGCTCGGCATACTCACGCAGCGCCCAGACTGCATCTTCGTCGGCTTCGTCAAAGGTCTCTCTGTTGCCGGCACCGGCAGGCCAGGGATGATCACAGCCCAACCGCCTCCCTCGGCGACAACGGCCGCGTTGGCCGGCCGCAGTGCGGCGAACTCATCGCGCAGTTGGTCAGCGGCGATGACGACGAAGCGTTCCTTGTCACGAGTCACCGTGGTGACGAGGCCCAGGCGGGCGGCATCGAGAACGGCACGGAACTGATTGCGTGCCTGGGTGTAGGAATCGAAGTGACGCGGGGTGCTCAACTGTGCTCCTAGCCGGGGCCCGTCGATGGTCCCTCGCTACGCGTACGTGCGCCAAGTACGTGGAGTACGCGACTTACGGATTGGTTGATGTCCACCGCACGGCCCGCCGGGTTGCACGCCGGGCCGCACCCCGCGCAAGCAGCCAGTCACGCAGCCGCCACGTCGACCGGCAGTCGTACGCCGGTCCGGATGCTCGAAGTGTGCAGCCCGGTCAGTGCAGCCCCGGTCAGGCGAGCAGGTCCTGCACCAGCAGATCGACAACCTCTTCCTCCTCGATCGCCTGGCCATGCTCGGCCATCACCTCGCTGAGGGCTTCGTCCCACGGTGACGCCGCGGCCGGACCCCGCAACCGCAGTCGCATCAGGTCGGTCCGGGTGGCTGCCTCCACGTAGTCGGAGGCACCGAAGCGCCACGGGTGCCACGGCACCTTCGAGCGCAGGGAATCAGCGATCCGCAGGCCGGCCCAGTCGAAGTCGCCGTGATAGCGCACGCCTGCCCCGCGCGCGGTGAGCTGGGCGAGCAGGTCGACGACAGCAGCTCCCGCCTGCCCGGAGGTGCACACCAGGACCGGAGCAGGACGCCTCTGGGCGTCGCAGAGCGCGCCCGCTACCACCTCGACGACGGACGGGTTCTCGCACACGTATGCCACCTCATCGTGCCCGAGCGGTGCGACGCCACCGGAGCGGACCTGGTCCAGCGTCAGGACAGCCGGTACGCAGTGCTCCCGCCAGGCATCCAGGGCGGTCGTCGTCGCCTGGCCGGGGCCTGCTGCGCCGTTCCCGCCGCGCACCCCGAGACAGAGCACGGTCGAAGACACTGCGGAGACGAGCAGGCCCACCCGGTGCCACGCCTCGCGAGGACTCACCGTGCCCGGCTGGAGATCGCCGAGCTGCTCTGCTGCGGCCCGGACCAGCAGCTCGACCGGACGACCCCTGTCCAAGGCGTGGGCGTCGCCGAGGGTGCGACGCGCGAAGACAGCCAACGGCTCACCTGCCGAGGGCAGCTGCGACACGCAGACGCCGGCGACCCGCACCACGTCGGCCGCCACCTCGGCCAGGGCCACGTCAGCGTCCAGCTCGGGCACATCACCGGCCACGGCGGCACCGGTACGCGCAGCCTCTGCTCGGGCCACGCGACGCAGGCTCCCCGTCGCGCACCACTGCTCCCACCAGGCCGCGAGCCGTGGATGTGCCTGCAGGGCGGGTACGAAGAGTCGGACGGCGGCCCCCCAGGCGTCGCTGCGCCGTCGTCGCTGCTCCGCGCGGACCGTCACGGGACCGCCGAGCGCGCACACGGCGTCGGCCAGACCGGCCGGCCACAGCGACGCCCGCAGCACCCGGTCGAGCTCGGTCAGGTCGACCCGCAGCCCCTGCGAGGTACGCCGGGGTGTCCCGACCAGACGCAGCGCCGCTCGGCGCTGCTCCTGCGTCGGCTGCGGCGTGCTCACCGGACCGACCAGGGGTCGTCCCCGCGCCATCCGCTCGCGTACCCGTTCGACCAGCCACGCCGTCCCCGGCTGGCCCAGTAGCTCCTGCAGGCGGACACGGTCGCCTCGCGCCGGTTCAGTCACCATCGCCCGGCGCCCCGTCGAACAAGGACGGACCCACGTCGACCGGTGGCTGCGACGTCGTACCCGCCCACGTGGCGCGGTCGGGGTCAGCAGCCCGCGACCGGTCGAGCCCGTCCCACTGCCAGCGGGTGACGTGCACGGCGTCGATGCCCTCGACCCTGGAGAGCTGGGCGATCGCGAGGCCGGGTACCTGCGGGTAGCAGCCCCACTCCCGCTCGCTGGTCATCACGACGTCCAGGTCGAAGGTGGCGAGCATGCCCAGGCACTTGGCCCGTGCGTCGTCGTCGACACCCGCGAACGCCTCGTCCAGCAGCACCAACCGTGGCGCGTGCGGGTTCGGGGCGGAGTTGTAGTGCGACGACGCGGCGGCGAACAGCGGGATCGAGACAGTCAGCACTCGTTCGCCACCCGATGCGGGTCCGGTCGCCGGTTGCCACTGTCCCTGCTGGTGGCGCTCGATCGCGAACTCGTGCCATCCCCGGTAGTCCAGGGCCTGCTCGAGGTGCTCGGTCCAGCTCGCCGACGGGTCCGCCGCGCGGACCCTCTTGATCTCATGCTGGAGGAACGTGCCGACGGAGCTGCGGTCCACCTCGGTCCAGGCCGCGTCCGAGCGCAGCAACAGCCCACGGGCGACCTCGAGCCCCTCCGGCGCGTCGGCACGCCGCCGCCATTGCACCCGCAACTGCATGCCGGTCGACGTCCGCCTCGTCGCCAGCTCGCGGTTGAGGTCGTCGACCTGAACCTGGGCGCGACCGAGCAGGTCCGACAGCTGCCCGGCAACCTCGGTCACCAGGTGGTTCTCCAGGATCTCGCGTTCCTTGGCGCTCAGCAGCTGGCGTCTCACCGCGAGGTCAGAGTCCAGGCGGGCGTCCAGCGCCGGCAGGTCGAGCTCCTCACCGTGGTACTGGACGCGGACGCCGAGTCCCTCCTCGCGCTGCACGGCCACCGCTGAATGACCGTGCCGCGACATCTGGTCCGACAGGTCCGACAGCTCGCGTGACACCCGCTGCTGCACCCGGTCCCACACCTCGTCCTCGGTGGACACGGTGCCGAGTTCCGCGTCGATCGACCGGGCGAGCGAGATGGCCGCGGTGACGTTCCAGCCGGCAGCGGTGTCGGGCGGGTCCAGGTCCGGCAACGCCACGGCGACCAACCCGGTCTCGACGAAGCGCCGCAGTACCTCCACCACCTCATCGCGATGCCCGCCGGCAAGCTCACGCTGGCGTCTGAGCTCACCGGCCCGACCCTCGGCCGTCGCCTTGTTCTGCAGGGCGGTCTCCCGCTGGGTCCGGAGGTCCTCTCGACGGAGCTCGAGGTTCGACACCCGGGCGGCCAGTGCCTCCAACCGCCTCATCAGCGCCTCGACCTCCTGTCCGACCGTCTGACGCAACGTGTCGACGTGATGCGCCGCGGCAGCGGTCTCGCGACGTGCCCGGTCGGCGCGACGCGCACGCTCCTCGCGCTCGCTCTCGCACCTGTCGAGCCGGCTCTCGGCGTCCCGCAGCGCTCCCAGGGACCGCTGTGCCGTCGTCACCCGCTCACGCAGCACCTGGAGTGCGCCGTTGTAGACGCCCAGGGCCTGGCGCACCTCGTGCAGCTCGGCCGTCGTGGTCGGTGCCGCGAGCTCCTGCGCGGTCCTGACCAGCTCGGTCCGGTGCTCGTCGCGCTCGCGGTAGGCCTGGTCCCGGTTCTGGTGAGCCACGTGGAGCTGTTGCCGCTCGGTCGCCAGCGCCTCGGCTGTCGCCGCCGCGCGCACGTGTGCACGGGTCACGGTCTCCTGCTCGGCTCGTGGGTAACGCCGCGCCTCGGCTTCGGCTGCTCCGATCCGGGCGGTGAGCTCGGCGACGTGACCGTCGAGCTGTTCCAGCTGCTTGACCAGCTGCTCGATCTCCTGCTCGAGCACCGCCATCCGCTCCCGGCGGCTCGCTTCACGGGCACCCGCACCGATGAAGCGCGCACGGTCGGTGTGCCATGCGCCGTGAGCGGAGCCGAGCGCGAACCGGCCGTCGACGTCGACCCGGACCCCGGCCGGCGAGTCGTCGGTCAGCCCGATCCTGGACAACACAGCCGCGATCACGCCGGCACCGACCTGGCGGGCTCCGTCGTCCTCGGGGTCGACGGCCGACACCAGCACGCCGGCCAGGTTCGGCTCGACCGGAGCGGTGTCGTCGTTCACGGACAACACGACGTCGCCGTTTCGGACACCCACGACGGTGCCGTCGGGGCGCACCCAAGCGTCGAGGATCCCGGCTCCTTCGAGCGCAGCTTCAATGCCCGCCCGGGAATCTGCGGCGACGTCGGACGCGAAGTCCACGAGCTGCCACAGCGGGGCCCCCGGTTGGTCTCGACGCGCCTCCGGATCCCGGGTCGGCGGCGGCGCAGGGACCTGATGGCGGCCGGCGCGCAGCCGGCCCAGCTCGACCTCGCGTTGCCGCAGCTCGTCAGCAACCGAGTCCCTGGACTGCTGCGTACCGCTGAGCTCAGCGGTGATCTGCTGCACGACGCGCGTCAGCGCGGTGCTGACCGAATGCTCGACCGGGCAGGCACGCTCGATGCTGTGGCCCCAGGACCGAGCCTGCTGCGCCACCGTGAACGGGTCACCGAGCACCAGCAGTGCGAGCCCGTCGACGTACGCATGCACCGCGGAGCCGAACAGCTCGACGGCCTCGTCGGTGTGCCGCTCGGCGGTGCCTGCCACCTCGTGCAGGCCCGCGACCCTGGCGTCGATGCGATCCACCTGCTCCTGCGACCGGGTCGCCACCTGGGCCGCGTCGTCGGCCGCAACCGTCAGCTGCAGCACCACCTGCACCTGGTCGCGGCGTCGTTTCACCACACGGTCCGTGTCGCGGTCGGAGGCCAGCGCGACGTCGTGTTGGCTGCGCAGCCCGGCCGGTTGCGAGGCCTGCAGCGCCGCCTGGCCCTGCTCCGACGCACGCTTCTCGTCGGCGTCGTGCTCGATCCGCAGCCTGGTCACGGCACTGTGCGCCGACGCGGCGGCGTCCCGTGCCGTGGTGGCGTCGTCGGCGGTGGTCTGCTCGGTCTCGCGGCGCTCGGCGAGCTGGTGCACCGCCGCCTCGATGGCCTCGGCACTACGCATCTCCGGACCGGCACGCAGCGCACGGTCCTCGGCTCGGGCGTCCGCCTGTTGATCCTCGACCTGGCTCGCCGCCGCCGCGAGGGCACGCAGGCGCACCTCCGCCTCGCTGACCTGGGCCTCGACCGCGATCAGCTCGCGGCCCAGGTGCTCGTAGTGGCTCTGTGCCTCCCTCGGTCCCCGCGCCGCCCGACGGGACGCGACCGAGGCATACGCGCGGTAGTGCCCGAGGAAGTCGCGTGCGGCGCGGTGGGTCGCCTCGACCTCCGCCAGCTGCTCCCGGTCCTCCTCCAGCGCACGGAACGACTCCGCGACGTCGGCGATCACCGCCTGATCGAGTGGTGCGAGTGACTCCGACAGGGCCATGGACAGGGCACGTTCGTCTGGTCGCTTGGACAGCTGCGGCTGGCGCAGCTGGATCAACAGGTCGACCAGTGCCGCATAGCGCCGTTCGCCCAGGCCGAAGAGCTGCTCGTCGACGCTGCGGCGGTACTCCTCCTGCCGGTCGTGCAGCCGCCCGTGACCTTCCAGGGCCACGCCCAACCGGTCACGGGCGAGGACAACCCCGGAGTCGTCGACGAGCCGGAGGTCGGCACCCACGCGTTGAGAGGTCGTGAAGAACCAGTGCCGCACGATGCCGCGCCCTGCCGCCGCCTTCAGACCGCAGCCCAGCGTCAGGGTGAGCTCAGCGCCTTGCGCATCGAGGCGGCCGAACTCCACCCAGGCGTAACCGAGACGCTCGCTGTGCGGGTGCGCACCGCCCAGCAGGAGGTTCCACTCCATCCGCTTCTTGGGATCGGCGTCGGGCTCGACCCGGCGCGGCGACAGGGAGCCGTCGAGCAGGAAGGGCAGCGTCAGGGCCAGCACCTTGGACTTTCCGGTGCCGTTGTTGCCGCGCAGCAGCAGCCGTCCGTCCCGGAACCAGAACTGCTCGTCGTCGTAGTGGAACAAGTCGATGAGGCCCAGTCGAAGCGGCTGCCACCGGCTCGTCGTCGGGGGCGGAAGATCGGTCACGGCATCGGTCCCTCGATGGTGTCCAGAAGCGACCGGGCGGGTTCCACGGCGGACCGCAGGATCGGCGCCCCGACCGCGAATCGTGCCAGCGCCGGACGGGGGACGACCCGGCCGTCCACCACCGTGGCGAGACCCAACGCCTGCAACCGGCGGACCGCGGCATCGATGAGCGCGGTCTCGGCGCCCGGCTCCTGGGCGCTGCGTCGCCAGTACGGGGCGTGCTCGGCCGCGAGCCGGCGTACCAGGGCGTGCATTTCCGCCTTCGGCACCCCACCGGCGTCGTCAGAACCCGTGTGCCCGGCGAGGTGCTCGGCGACGAGCAGCGTCACGTGTCCCTCCGTCCCGGTGTCCGGCATCCGTACGTCGGTCAAGGCGTCCAACGGGTCCACCATCGCAATCCCCTCCGCGCGGACCTCGGCGTGCAGCCCGGTCAGCTCACTGATCCGCCGGACCAGTGCGGTGCGCTGACTGCTCAGGTACGCGCGCTCGGCGTCGCTCAGCTCGTCGTGGTAGACCACCGGATCCTCGAGCAGGCGTCGGGTCAAAGCGTGGCGCAGCCGCCGGTTCGTCTCGTCGTCGGTGAAGGCGGGGCCCTGCTCGTGCAGTGACTGCTCCAGCTCCTCGACATCCGGTGGTCGTCCGCCGTCGCTCGCCCGGGCGACGAGCGACGGCCCGTGCCGGGTCACCAGCAAGGTGGCGAGCACTCGTCGTTCGACGTCGTAGAGAGCGTCGCCGTCCGAGCGCACGAACGAGTCCTCGTCGCCCGCCACGCGCACCAGGGCACCCAGCTCCAGCAGCAGCCGGATCACCGCTGCCAGGTCAGCGCGGTCCTCGCGAGCCGCCAGCGTGACGTCGATGCCGTCCAGCTGGGACTGCTGAGCAGCCATCACCACCTGCTCGGCCAGCCGGCCGAGCGAGACCTGCTGCTCTGACCGCTCGAGCACCGCCAGGCACAGGCAGGCCAAGACGTAGCGCCGGCGCGTGAAGGGCGGGTCCGCCCGGCGAGCCCGAGCAGGGTGCGTGCCGGCGATCTCGGCGGCGGAGCCGGTCCCGGAGGGCAGCGGCGGCACCTTGCGCAACCGGATCACCTGCGAGTCGACGTGCAGACGCCAGCCCGCGTTGGTCTCGAACCACCGTCGCAGGGCGTCGGCGTGCCGGCGTACGAGCCGGTACCGCTGAGAGGTCGGACCGGTCGAGCGCAGCAGCGGCTGCGCCAGCAGCACCCGGGCGGCCCGCTCCTGGTCCTCGGCGTGCCGGGCCTCCACGACCGTGGCCAGGTGGGCGGTCTCGCGAGCGTTCATCCGCGCGGTGCCGGCGCGGTCGTGGTGATGTCGACCAGGTGGTCGGGGCCGCTCAGCACGCCGTCGGGCGTGACCAGCTGCACGGTCGGCGCCTTCGGCACCCGCTCGATGAGCAGCCGCAGCCACCCGTCGGCGGTGGTGACGTCGGCCTGTGCCTCCCCGGGTCGCAGTGCCGCGACACCGTCGCCGAGCAGCTGCAGGAGCAGTCGGAAGGCCGCCGGTTCGAGCTCCCCGAAGCGCGAGAGCCGCACCGGGCCGTCGGTGATCAGCCGGTCCCGCGCAGCGGCTGCCTGGAGCGCCTCCTCGACGGCCCGCTGAGCCAGCAGCGCCCGTGCCTGTGAACGGTCGGCAATCCGT
>JACCXZ010000125.1 GCA_013696745.1 Nocardioidaceae bacterium
GCTCTCTGCCGGTGCCCCTGCGGGTGGTGTCACATGCGGACGGACTTCCGCCTGCGGCGGATCAGTGCTGGTGGCCGTGACCTCCCGCACCGGCGTCCTCGTCGTCTGCCGGCTTGTCGACGATCAGCGTCTCCGTGGTCAACAGCATGCTCGCGATCGACGCGGCGTTGGTGAGCGCGGCACGCGTCACCTTGACCGGGTCGAGCACGCCCTGGGCGACGAGGTCGGCGTACTCACCGGTCGCAGCGTTGTAGCCCTTGCCCTCACCGGCCTCACGGACCCTGGCGACGACCACGTATCCGGGCTCGCCGCCGTTCTCCGCGATCCAGCGCAGCGGCTCGTCGACGGCCTTGCGCACCAGGCGTGCACCCGCCGCCTCGTCCCCGGTGAGGCCGAGGTCGTCGAGCACCGAGGCGGCGTGCACGAAGGCCGAACCGCCACCGGCGACGATGCCCTCCTCGATGGCTGCCCGGGTGGCGGACACGGCGTCCTCGATGCGGTGCTTCTTCTCCTTCAGCTCCACCTCGGTGGCTGCGCCGACCTGGATCACGCAGACACCGCCGGCAAGCTTCGCCAGCCGCTCCTGCAGCTTCTCCTTGTCCCAGTCGGAGTCGCTCGCGTCGATCTCGGCCTTGATCTGGTTGATCCGGCCGTTGACGTCCTCGGAGTTGCCGGCTCCGTCGATGATCGTGGTGGCGTCCTTGGTGACGGTCACGCGACGCGCCGTACCGAGTACCTCGAGGCCGACCTGGTCGAGCTTGAGACCGATCTCGGGGGCGACCACCTGGCCGCCGGTGAGCACCGCGATGTCCTGCAGCATCGCCTTGCGGCGGTCACCGAACGCCGGCGCCTTGACGGCGACGGAGGTGAACGTGCCGCGGATCTTGTTGACCACCAGCGTGGACAGGGCTTCGCCCTCGATGTCCTCGGCGATGATGAACAGCGGCTTGCCGCCCTGCACGACCTTCTCCAGCAGCGGCAGCAGGTCCTGCACCGCGGAGATCTTCCCCTGGTGCAGCAGGATGTACGCGTCGTCCAGGACCGCCTCCATGCGCTCGGAGTCGGTCACCATGTACGGCGAGATGTAACCCTTGTCGAACTGCATGCCCTCGGTGAAGTCCAGCTCGGTGCCCAAGGTGTTGGCCTCTTCGACGGTGATCACGCCGTCCTTGCCGACCTTGTCGAACGCCTCGGCGATGAGCTCGCCGATGTGCGCGTCACGGGCCGAGATCGTCGCGACGTGGGCCATGTCGCTCTTGTCGTTCACCGGGCGGGCCAGCTTCAGCAGCTGCTCGCTGATGGCCTCGACCGCCTTGTCGATGCCACGCTTGAGACCGACTGGGTTGGAGCCCGCGGCCACGGCCCGTAGGCCCTGATGGACCATCGCCTGGGCCAGGACCGTGGCGGTGGTCGTGCCGTCACCGGCTACATCGTTGGTCTTGGTGGCGACCTCCTTGGCCAGCTGAGCGCCGAGGTTCTCGAACGGGTCGTCCAGCTCGACCTCACGGGCAACGGTCACGCCGTCGTTCGTGATGGTGGGGGCGCCCCACTTCTTGTCCAGGACGACGTAGCGGCCCTTGGGGCCGAGCGTCACCTTGACGGTGTTCGCGAGCGCGTCGACTCCGCGCTCGAGCGAGCGACGTGCGTGCTCGTCGAACTCCAGGATCTTTGACATTGCGGGTCTGTCCCTTCATGTGGAGCGGTGAGGGCGTCGCGCGAGGTACGAGCGGGAAGGCCCGAACGCGACATGAGATCAGTGCCGCCCCGGACCCCGAGCGGGGTGCCGGGGCGGCGTCTGCTGTGATCTCGCAGTTTGAGCGGTGAGGGCGTCGCGCGAGGTACGAGCGGGAAAGCCCGAACGCGACGTCCGGGATGCGGAGCGGGTCAGCTCACTTCTCGACGACGGCGAGGATGTCGCGCGCCGAGAGGATCAGGTAGTCCTCACCGCCGTACTTGACCTCGGTGCCGCCGTACTTGCTGTAGATGACGTTGTCGCCGATGGCGACGTCGACAGGAACACGGTTCCCGTTGTCGTCGACGCGGCCCGGGCCCACAGCGAGGACTTCGCCCTCCTGCGGCTTCTCCTTGGCTGTGTCCGGGATGACGAGCCCGGAGGCGGTGGTCTGCTCGGCCTCGAGCGTCTTGACGACGATCCGATCCTCGAGCGGCTTGATGGTGACCGACACGGTTGTCGACCTCCCCTTTCAACGCAGTGACTCGGTGAGTGCTACACGTGGATGATGGTCCGGTGGCGTACGCCGTCGCGGGGGTCGTACGCCGGGACCGTTGGCACACTCGACATGAGAGTGCCAACAACGAACCTAATGCCGCGATTAGCACTCGGTCAACTTGAGTGCCAGGACGTCATACTTTCTGAGCCGGAGTGACGACGTGAGGCAAGATCGTCTCGTGGACGTGGAGACCTTCGTGCGCCTGCTGGAGCCGGCCGGCCAGGCACTGCTCGCCGAGGTCCGCGCATGCGCAGGCGACGAGTCCGACCTCGCGCTGGGCGCTCGGCTGCGGCAGGACCACGACGCCGCGCTCGTCGCCGCCGCGGTGACCCAGAACCACCTGCGGGGGCATGCACGGGCGAAGTTCGGGGAAGCTGCCGCCACGATGTACGCCACGCTCGATGCCCTGCAGCAGTCCACGCGCGCACCGGTGGCGGCGCATCGGGCGGAGCGGCTCGTCGAAACCGGGGTGGGCAGCGTGCTCGACCTCGGCTGCGGTATCGGCGGTGACTTGCTCGCCTGCGCGCGGGCCGGACTGCGGGTGACCGGTGTGGAGGTGGACCCGGTCCGCGCCGCAATCGCCAGGGCCAACCTGGCGGCTGCCGGGCTCGACGGCGAGGTGCTGACCGCTGACGCGATGACCGTGGACACCGCCGGGCACGAGGTAGTGTTCTGCGACCCGGCCCGACGCAACGGCAAAGGGCGCATCTTCCTTCCCCAGGGCTGGTCGCCCTCCTGGAAGTTCGTCACGGACCTGCTGCGGCGTGCCAGCGTCGTCAAGACTGCACCTGGTATCCCCCACTCCCTGGTGCCCGACGGGGTCGAGGCGGAGTTCGTCAGCCACGGTGGCGATCTCGTTGAGGCAGCGCTGTGGGGCGGACCGCTCGCGAGCACGAGACGTCGGGCGAGCGTGCTGCCCAGCGGGGAGCAGCTGAGCGACGCCGACGAGCCGGTCAGCGCGCCGACCGGTCCGGTCGGTGCGTACCTGTACGAGCCGGACGACGCGGTGATCCGCGCCGGGCTGGTCGCCGGGTTCTCGCGCTGCGTCGCGGGCCACCTGCTCGACCCGCACATCGCCTACGTCGGCGCCGACGAGCTGACGTCCACATCGCTCGCACGGGCCTACCTCGTGCGCGAGCAGCTGCCGTTCAGGCACAAGCAGTTGAGGGCAGCCCTGCGTGAGCGCGACGTCGGGACGCTCACCATCAAGAAGCGAGGCGTCGACGTGGTCCCCGAGCTCCTGCGGCAGCGGCTCCGGTTGACCGGCTCGGTCCCCGCGACGCTGGTCATGACCCGCGTCGACGGCACCGGCTGCGTGTTGCTGGTCGAGCCGGTGCAACCCACGGGGTGACTCGATGCGTCTAGAAGTCATGACCACGGGGACCACGTCGAGCACGCACGCAGGGGTGCCACGGTGAACAGCGAGCACGAGGCACGGTTCTGCGAGTTCGTTGCAGCCCGCCAGCACGCTCTGCTGCGGACCGCGTACCTGCTCACCAGTGACCACCACGCGGCCGAGGACCTGGTGCAGACCGCACTCGCCAAGGCGTACCTGTCCTGGCACAAGCTGCGCGAGCCGGCTGCCGCTGACCGCTACGTCCGTCGGATCATGGTCAACGAGAACACCAGCCTGTGGCGGCGCGCCTGGAAACGCAACGAGCACGCCACCGAGCACCTTCCTGAACGCGCCGTCGCTGCCGACGCCACCCATGAGGTCGACACGCGGGACGAGCTGTGGGCACTCGTGCAGACGCTGCCCCCTCGGCAACGGGCCGCGGTCGTCCTGCGCTACTACGAGGACCTGTCCGAAGCCGACACCGCAGCCGCCCTCGGATGCTCGGTCGGCAACGTCAAGAGCCAGACCAGCCGCGCCATCGCCGCCCTGCGCGGCCGCACCGAGCACGCGGCGACACACGTCACCGGAGGAACGCGATGACCCACGACATCGACCAGGACCTCAGGCAGGCTCTGCATCGCCGCGCGGCGACCACGCCGCACCGACCCGATCTGGCGCGGGCCGTCATCCGCCACGCGCACACCATCCAACGTCGTCGCCGCGTCACCGGGTTCGTCACCGCCCTCGCACTGGTCGCTGTCGCCGTGCCTCTCGGGATCCGGGCCGGGGACCTGACTTCCCGCAGCAGTGAGCAGCCCCAGATCGCGGACACCCCGGACCCCGAGCCGTCCGGCGTGACCGTGCAGATCGGCGACCTCGGCGAGCTCGCCGAAGACCAGGTCCCCCAGGTCGCGTACCTGGAGGACTCGACCCTCGTCGTGGGTGAGGATCGGATCCAGCTCGGCCTGGAACCGGCTCAGGTCGCCGGGGTCGCCTATGCCGGCGGCAGCGCCTTCTTCGCGGTGCGTGGAGACACGGGGGGGCTGGACCTGCGCGTCGAGTCGAACGCCGCCGACTGGCCTGATTCGCTGGGCCCGATACAGCAGGGCCCGTGGGCCTCGGCCGACCAGCGCTACGTCGCCTGGCTGCGTGACGGCCAGATCGCCGGCATTGACACCGAGACCGGCGACGAACTGGCAGTCTCCGTCGGTGCGGTGGACCTGCTGCGTGTGGTCGGCTTCGCCGGCGACACGCTCTACTTCGCTGAAGACAGGAGCCGCGACGTGCTGCGGCGCTGGACGATCGGTTCGGAGTCGACAGGACCGGTCGGCGGTCTCGAGCAGGGTACGGCGGTGTCACCGGACGCAACGCTGGTCGCCGACATGGTGAAGGTCACGGACTACGGCACCTGCACCGAGATGAGGGACATGACGACCGGGGACTCGCTGTGGGAGACCTGCGACTACCGCGTCCTCGGGTTCAGCCCCGGCGGCACGTACGTCTGGGGTGCGGACTCGTACGGCGACGGGTTCGCCGAGAGCTACAACGTCGTCCTCGATGCCCGCACCGGTGAACTGGCGATGCGGATCGACCGGCCGCGCCGCGCCTCCGAGACCACGTTCTTCATGGACAGCGCGTTCGAGACCGAGGACACGCTGCTGCTCCTGCTCCTGCGAGGACAACAGGCGACCATCGCACGATGCGACGTGCTGGCAGGCGAGTGCACCCGTGCGACGCCGGTCGCTGACGTCCCCGGCGACCCGCTGGTCGACGGCCTGCCGTTCAGGCTGCTATCGGGCTGACGGTGCGCGGGTCAGGCCTTGCCCTCCTCGCGCAGCTTGCGCAGCTGGGCGATCTTGGCCCGACGCTCGTCGCGGTAGAGCTGCTCGACTTCGGAGGCGTCGGGCGCCGAGCCGCCGTAGGACTTCGGCAGCCACCACGCTGCCGGCGGTCGCTCCGGGTAGGCCCGGATGGTCTCGTCGAGCAGCGTGGACATCCGGGTCTTGAGCTCGACCGTCTGGCCGAACGAGTCCTGGGTGGTCGGGTGCATCGGCTCACCGACGGTGATGGCGAGTGTCTGACCGCGGTGGAAGTCGCGCTCACGCCCCTTGGGAAGCATGCGCTGCGTGCCCCAGAGGACCACCGGGATCAACGGCACCCCGGCCTCACCGGCGAGGCGGATGGCGCCGGTCTTGAAGTCCTTGAGCTCGTAGGTGTAGCTGATCGTGGCTTCGGGGAACATCCCGACCACCTCACCGTCACCGAGGTAGCGCAACGCCTCGGCGTAGGAGGTGAGCCCGTCCGAGCGGTCCACCGAGATGTGGTGCAGCGACCTCATCATCGGCCCGGCGAGAGGGTGGTCGAAGATCTCCTTCTTGGCCATGTAGCGGACCCGGCGCCCGGACTTGTGCGCTGCGTAGCCGCCGAAGATGAAGTCGACGTAGGAGATGTGGTTGCACGCGAGCACCGCGGGACCGGAGCGCGGGATGTGCTCCAGGCCCCTCATCTGGAAGCGGATGCCCAGTGCCTTGAAGACTGTCGTTGCCGCCAGCACCACCGGCGGGTAGGTGAGATCGCGCACGTCGCACACCGTAGCGGGCGATCCGTGCGTTCACAGCCGCAGTCGCATCACGACGGCGTCACGCCCCGGCCCGTAGTAACCGCGACGCAGGTCGATCCGCAGGAAGCCCGCCTCGGCGTACAGGGCGAGCGCGCCGGCGTTGTCGGCCTGCACCTCCAGCAGCATCCGCTCACACCCGCGCGTCATGGCCTGTGCGCAGGTCGCGGCGAGCAAGGTGCGCCCCAGCCCGCGTCGACGGGCACGCGGTGACACCGCGATCCGGGACAGGTCTGCTGCATCGGCCGGCACCAGGAGCACCGCGTACGCCTGCACGCCGCCGGTCGCAGGTGCGACGAGCACACCGCGGGTGTCGGGCACACCGGTCAGCTCCGCGGCCAGGATGCCGCTGGACCAAGCGCCCGCACCGAAGCAGTCGCGCTCCAGGGCGGCCAGCGCCGGCAGGTCATCCACACCGGCGGGGCGGGTGCCGGTCACGTCGCCCGCGTGCGCTCGGCCGGTTCGGCGGCGTCCGGGCGGCGCAGGTAGAGCGGTTCCAGCGGCAACGTCTCGACCAGGCCATCGGCGACCGCGGCAGCCATCGAGGCCGCACGCGGGTCCAGCGGCCCGTCAGCAGCGGGCAGGACGTCGGCGTACAGCCGTGCCCCTCGACCGACCACCTGCTCGCCGCCGACCAGCTGGTCGGCGAGCGCAGCCGGCAGGTCCACGTAGGGGCCCCGCACCCGCCGGCCGGCCGAGTCGTAGCGTGCCCAGTAGACCTCCTTGCGCCGCGCGTCGGAGGCGGCCACGAAAGGAAGGGCTACGCCGTCCTCGCGGGCGCTGGCGGCCAGACCGTCGAGGCTGCACACTCCGCTGGCGCGCACCCCGAGGGCGGCTGCCAGGGTCCGCCCGGTGACCACGCCGACGCGCAGGCCGGTGTACGGGCCGGGACCGACACCGACCACGAGGTCGGTGACCTCGCCCACGTCCGCGCCCGCTCGTGCGAGCACGTGGGTGATGCCGGGTGCCAGCAGCTCGCCGTGCCGCATCGAGCCCTCGCCGTCGTACGTGGCCAAGGTCCGCGTCCCGTCGTGCAACGCGACGGTGACGTGCGGGGTGGCGGTGTCGAAGGCGAGCAGGAGCACGATCGGTGAGCCTAACCCGGGCTCAGGGCGCGAGAGTCGTCGCGCGCAGCGGCACCCCGACCCAACGGGGACCGTGCGGTCGCACGCCGATCACCCGGCCGTCCTCACCGGGTGCGAGCTCGACGGGATCCAGGCGTAGCTCCAGCCAGTCGTCGCTGTGCCCCTCGACCAGACCTGAGCCCCACTCGACGACGGTCACCGACTCCTCCAGCGAGGCATCGAGGTCGAGGTCATCGAGCTCGGCTGCGCCGCCGAGGCGGTAGGCGTCGACGTGCACGAGCGCGGGACCGTCGAGCAGCGAGGGGTGCACACGCGAAATGGCGTACGTCGGCGAGGTGATCGGGCCGCGCACGCTGAGCCCCGCCCCGATGCCCTGCGCCAGCGTCGTCTTGCCGGCGCCGAGTCCTCCGCTGAGCACCAGCAGGTCCCCGGCGCGCAGCAGCCCGGCGAGCCGAGTGCCGAGCTGTCGCGTGTCCTCAGCGGTCAGCAGGGTGCGCGTCACCGGCAGAGTCTTGCCCAGCTGGAGCGATGACTCGTCGGCGCCGATCCGGACGTAACCGCGTCGTTGCCAGAACGAGAGTGTCTCGGGCAGCTCCTCACGGGCGGTCAACCAGACGCCGTCGCATCCGTGGTGCTCGGCGACGTCCTCGGCGACGCCGACCATGGCCGAGGCGACGCCATGACCTTGGTGGGCGGGGTCGACGCTCACCCGCCTCAGCCCGAACAGGCCTGAACGGCTGCGATCGAAGATCATCGCGCCGACCGGGAGGCCACGCCGCAGGACCAGCAGTCCGCCTGCCTCGGACAAAACCGTGCGTACCGACTCGACAGTCTCGTGCATCGCGGTCGATGGCGGGTCCAGCACCGGTCGGACGCCGAAGGCGCGGTGGATGACCCCGAGCACGGCCTCGGCGTCCTCGAGCCCCGCCTCCCTCACGGTGAGCGCGCTCATCAGCTGCCGGCCTCAATGATGTCGGCAATTGCCTGGTTTACCCGGCCATGCTGCTCCAGCATGACCAGGTGCCCGGCCCCGACACACACGACCAGCTCGGCCTCAGGGAGCAGCTCGGCGATCCGGTGGCTGTGGCGGACCGGGGTCACGGCGTCATTCGTGCCGACGATGATCGCCGTCGGCAGGCCCTCGAAGGCGGTGACCACGTCGTACATGTCCAGGGTCGTGAACAGCGGCCAGAAGTCGAGGAACACCGAAGCCGGGCTCTGCGTGATCATGGTGTCGACGAACGCCACGTGCGCGGGGAGCGGATGCTCGCCGAAGCCGAAACGGCGGGTCGCCTCGTAGCCGAACCCACCGGTCAGGCGGCGCCCCACGTCGACCGCACGCGGCACCCGGCCCACCAGCGCACCGACTGTCGGCGACACCCGGGTCAACAGCGTGCGGCGCCCAGGGACCAGCCGCGCGAGGTCTCCGGCACTGGTGCCGACGAGAGCCACGGCGACGACACGCTCGCGGAACCGGTCGGGGAACTGCTGGGCGAAGGACATGACGGTCATCCCACCCATGGAGTGACCGATCAAGACGATGGGTCCGGTGGGCACCACCTGCTCGACGACGGCCGCGAGATCGACACCGAGCTGAGCCACCGTGCACTGCTCGGGGGCGGAGGCACCGGAACGGCCGTGCGAGCGATGGTCGTAGACCACGACCCGGTGAGTCTGCGCGAAGGCTGCCCGCTGGTAGTGCCAGCAGTCCAGGCTCAGCGCCCAGCCGTGCACGAACACCAGCGTCGGCGACTGCGGGCCCGCGTCGGTGGCCGGCTCGTCGACCTCCGCGTGGATGAGTACGCCGTCCTCGGCAACGACGGTCCGAGCCTCGCCGCGGAGCGAGCCGAGCGGGACCTCCTCACCGGCACGGGCGAGCTCGGTGTGTCGGTGGCGGCGCCGGACGGTGAGCGTGGTCGCGGCACCGGCGGCCGCCACCCCGAGCAGCGCCCCGGCCAGCGATGCCGTCGCGCGCCAGCGGATCACTGTCCGTCCTGCCCGACGAAGCGGCGGGCGATACGACCGCCGAGCCGGCTCACGATCTCGTACGAGATGGTCCCCGCGGCGTCCGCCCAGTCCTGCGCGGTCGGCTCCCCGAGGTCCCCGGCACCGAACACCACCACCTCGTCCCCCGGCCTGGCATCGACCGCACCGAGGTCGACGACGATCTGGTCCATGCACACCTGTCCGACGACCGGGGTGCGCACTCCACCTATCTGCACGTGTGCTCGATTGGAGGCATGCCGTGGAATGCCGTCGCCGTAGCCCACGGGGACCAGACCCAGCGACGAGGGCCGCGGCGTCTCGTGCGTCCAGCCGTAGGACACGCCCTGCCCGGCCGGCACCTGACGCACCGCGGCCAGCCGGGTCCGCAGGGTCATCGCCGGACGCAGCCCGAGCTCAGCCGCTGTCGCGGTACGCGGCGCGGGGCTGAGCCCGTAGACCGCGATCCCGCAGCGCACGAGATCGAAGCGGGCAGAGGGCCGCAACAGCGTGCCCGCGGAGTTGGCCAGGTGCGTGACCTCGGGATCGAGCCCGGCCGCGCGTACGTCGGCCAGCGCGCTGCGGAAGTTCTGCTCCTGGGAGTCGTTGGCCGGGTGGTCCGGCTCGTCCGCGCACGCGAAGTGCGACCACACGCCGGTGACGACGGCCTCGCCACGGTCCTGTGCGTCAGCCGCCGCGGCCAGCAGCAACGGCCACTCGTCGACCGAGGCGCCGTTGCGAGCCAGGCCGGTGTCGACCTTGAGCTGCAGACGGGCTCGCCGCCGGACGCGGCGTGCGGACGAAACGATGTCGGCCAGCTGCCAGCGGGCGGAGGCGGTGACATCGATGTCGTTGCCGAGCGCCTCGTCGTAGGACTCCCCCGGCACAGCCAGCCAGGTCAGGATCCGTCCGGTGTCACCGCCGGCGCGCAGTCCGATCGCCTCCTCGAGCACGGCGGCGCCGAGCCACGAGGCACCGGTGGCCCGGGCGGCCCGGGCCACCTCGCTCATCCCGTGGCCGTAGCCGTCAGCCTTCACCACGACCATCATTGCGGCGCCACCGGCGACCTCGCTCAGCCGCGCCACGTTGGTCCGTATCGCCGACAGGTCCACCTCGGCGCAGGCCCGCACTGGCTGCTCCCTCGTCGTACTCATCAGGTCTGATCTTCCCAGTGGAGCAGCGTTCGGCGGGTCACCGGGGGATCCGGACCGCCGCCGCGCCGATGGCCGCCCGGATCACTGCGGGCAGTGCTGCGGCCACGTCACCGGCCGTGATCGGTCCACCCCGGCCCGCGGCGACCGCGGCCCTCCCGTGCAGATGTGCAGCCAGGGCTGCGACGCGGCCCAGGTCAGTCGACGGCGCCGGTGCGGCTGCCGCAAGGGCGCCGCACAGGCCGGCGAGGACGTCACCGGCCCCGGCCGTGGCCAGCCACGGGGTCCCGGTGGTGTTGACCATCAGCTCGCCCTGTCCGTGCGAGGCCACCAGGGTCCGTGCGCCCTTGAGCAGCACCGTGCCGCCGAATCGGTCGGCCGCCTCGCGTACGTGACGTACCGGGTCGCGCTCGACCTCGTCCCGGTCGGTGTCCAGCATGCGGGCGAGCTCCCCGGCGTGGGGGGTGAGCAGCACGGGAACGGGCGGCGGACCAGTCAGGTGCTGCAGGGCGTCGGCGTCGACCACCACCGGCACCCCGTCGTCGTACGCCCGGCGCAGCGCGTGTGCGGCGTCGTGGCCGCCACCGGAGCCGACCACCCAGGCCTGCACGCGGCCCTCCCCGACGACGGCCTCGGGGTGTCGGGCGCGGATCAGGCCGGCCACCTCCTCGGGTCCGACGTAGCGGATCATTCCGGCCAGGCCGCAGGAGGCACCGGCGACGACGAGCAGACCTGCCCCGGTGTACGCCGTCGAGCCGGCAGCCACGCCCACCACACCGCGGGTGTACTTGTGCGCTGACGCGTCCGGGACCACGCCCATCCCCGCCAGCAGGTCGCTACCGGCGGTGGTCAGCACCGGCGCCCCCAGGTGCTCGTCCAGCCCGATGTCGACCAGGCGGACCGTTCCGGCGGCGTCGGCACTCGGCCCGGCCAGCAGCCCGAGCTTGTGGGTGCCGAAGGTGACGGTCAGGTCAGCCTCGACGTGGGTCCCGCGGTGACTGGTGCCGCCGTCGACGTCGATCCCGCTGGGGACGTCGACCGCCACCACCCGCGTGCGCTCGCGAGGGATCGCCGCTACGTGCGCGAGCGCCGGCTCGTCCAGTCCCGGCCGGCCACCGATGCCGACGATCCCGTCCAGCACCACCTCGCAGTCGGTGAGCCGCTCGACCACGCGCCCCCCGGCACGGCGCAGGGACCGCAGTCCGGTCGCGTGCACGTGCCCCGGTGACAGCAGGACCGCCTCCACCTGCGCTCCGCGCGCGGCGAGCCGGGCGCCGGCGTACAACGCGTCACCTCCGTTGTTCCCGCCGCCCACCAGCATCCCGACGCGCTGGCCGTAGGTGGCGCCGAGCAGGTCGGTAACGGCGATCGCCAGGCCGGTCGCGGCGCGCTCCATCAGCGCACCCGCGGGCAGCGTGCTCATCAGCGCCTGCTCGGCCCGCCGGACCTCTGCGACGGCGTGTGCCCGGCTGCTCATCGACCCTCGCAGACGACGAAGGCCGAGGCGATGCCACCGTCGTGGGAGATGGACAGGTGCCAGCCGATGACGCCGAGCGCGTCGGCGCGGCGCTGCACCGAACCGCACACTGTCATCAACGGGCGGCCGTCGGGGTCGTTGGTGACCTCGACATCGAGCCAGGCCAGTCCGGCCGGCGCACCCAGCGCCTTGGCCAACGCCTCCTTGGCCGCGAACCGCCCTGCCAGCGAGCCGATCGGGAGGTCCCCCTCGGCCTCGGTGAACAGCCGCCGGCGCACCGCGGGGGTGCGCAGCAACGTCACACCGAAGCGTGCCACGTCCACCACGTCGATCCCGACACCGATGATCACGGGGCTACTCGACCGTGACGGACTTCGCGAGGTTGCGGGGCTGGTCCACGTCGCGCCCGAGCAGCGAGGCCAGCTGGCATGCGAAGACCTGCAGTGGCACGGTCGACACCAGGGGCTGCAGCAGCGTCGGTACCTTCGGCAGCCGGATCACGTGGTCGGCCACACCGATGATCTCCTCGTCCCCGTCCTCGGCGAGCGCGATCGTGACAGCCCCGCGGGCACGCACCTCGGAGATGTTGCTCACGATCTTGTCGTGCAGCTGGTCCCGACCCGGCGGTGGCACGATCACGAACACCGGGGTGCCCTCCTCGACCAAGGCGATCGGGCCGTGCTTGAGCTCGCCCGCGGCGAAGCCTTCGGCGTGCAGGTAGGCGATCTCCTTGAGCTTCAACGCGCCCTCGAGTGCCACCGGGTAGCCGACGTGGCGCCCGAGGAACAGGAAGGACGTCTTGCCCTGCAGCTCGGCGGCGAGCTCCCGGACCCGGTACGCCTCGTCGAGCAGGTGGCTGATCTTGGCCGGTACGTCGGCCAG
>JACCXZ010000173.1 GCA_013696745.1 Nocardioidaceae bacterium
GTCGTGGCAGCCGCTGCCGTGGCGGCGGCTGCGAGGCGGTGGCGGGACATGTGGCTCCGGGATCGAGGGCGGTGAACCCCCCCAGCCTAGTCAACCGGCCTCGGCGAAGGCAGGAATCGTGCACAGACCTGACCCTTCGGACACGCATTCGAGCGATCCGACACGATGGGAGGATGAGTGCTCACCCATCGGTCACCGTGGACGTCGGTCCGCTCACGCCGGCAGACGTCGTCGCGGTCGCCCGCGGTGGTGCTCCCGTCCTGCTGTCCGACAGTGCCCTCACTGCGATCGCCGCCTCCCGCAGGTTCATCGAGGCGCTGACGGACTCGCCTGCGCCGGCCTACGGCGTCTCCACCGGCTTCGGAGCCCTGGCCACGCGGCACATCCCGACGACAATGCGGGCCCAGCTCCAGCGCAGCCTGATCCGTTCCCATGCCGCAGGTTCCGGGCCCGAGGTGGAGCGCGAGGTCGTGCGCGCACTGATGCTGCTTCGCTTGTCGACGCTGGCGACCGGGCGTACCGGCGTACGGGTCGAGACGGCGCAGGCGCTGGCCGGCCTGCTGAGCGCCGGGGTCACCCCGATCGTGCCCGAGTACGGCAGTCTCGGCTGCTCCGGCGACCTCGCCCCGCTCGCCCACAGCGCGCTTGCACTGCTCGGCGAGGGCGAGGTGCGCGACGCTGACGGGGTGCGCCGTGCGGCCGGGGACGTGCTGGCCGAGATCGGGCAGGCCCCGGTGGCGCTGGCGGAGAAGGAGGGCCTCGCACTCATCAACGGCACCGACGGCATGCTCGGCATGCTGGTGCTCGCCTTGCACGACCTCGCGGTGCTGGTCGACACCGCGGACGTGGCCGCGGCGATGAGCCTGGAGGGGCTGCTGGGCACCGATCGGGTCTTCGCGGCGGACCTGCAGGCGCTGCGCCCTCATCCGGGGCAGGCGCGCTCGGCTGCCACCATCCGACGGCTGCTGGCCGACTCACCGATCGTGGCCAGCCACCGGGGGCCGGACTGCACCCGGGTCCAGGACGCATATTCGCTGCGCTGTGCCCCGCAGGTGAACGGTGCCGCTCGCGACACGTTCGACTTCGCGGCCGGCGTCGCCGAGCGGGAGCTGGACAGCGCGGTGGACAACCCGGTCGTGCTGCCCGACGGGCGGGTGGAGTCCAACGGCAACTTCCACGGTGCACCGGTGGCGTACGCGCTGGACTTCTGTGCGATCCCGGTCGCGGACCTCGCCGGCATGAGCGAGCGGCGTACGGACCGGTTCCTCGACGTGTCGCGCAACAACGGCCTGCCGGCGTTCCTCGCCGACGACCCGGGCGTGGACTCCGGGCACATGATCGCGCAGTACACGGCCGCCGGGATCGTGTCGGAGCTCAAGCGGCTCGCAGTCCCGGCGAGCGTCGACTCGATCCCGAGCAGCGCGATGCAGGAGGACCACGTGTCGATGGGCTGGCACGCGGGGCGAAAGCTGCGACGGGCGGTCGACGGGCTCACCCGGGTGCTGGCGATCGAGGTGCTGACGGCAGCCCGGGGCATCGACCTGCGGGCGCCGCTGCGCCCCGGGCCGGGCACGGGGGCCGTGGTGGCGCTGCTGCGTGCCGCCGGGGTGGCCGGCCCGGGGACCGACCGCTTCCTCGCCCCGGAGATCGAGACGGTCGTCGCGCTCGTACGCAGCGGTGCCGTCCGTGACGCGGCAGGCTGAGCTGGCATCGGTTTACCTGGGTCCCCTGGTAAACCGCACCAACCATGGGTTGCGTCCCATGGGCAGTGACAACATGCCATGGGGAGTCCCGCGCCTCTGCCCTACCAGTGGCCGCGGTGCACGACGTCGCCCAGCGGGCGTCGGGCGCGCCTGCTGGGCGATCCTGCCGCCAGCGGGGGCCCACGGTGACCGACCGAGACCACTCCTACCGGTACGTGGTCAGCCGGTACGCCGAACGATGCCCTGACGGCAGCGGTCGACTCGCCCGGCACACCGAAGAAGCACGCCCCCAGGCCGGCGTCCTCGGCGACGAGCAGCATCAGCATTACTGCCATCGCGGTGTCCATGTGCCAGTAGGGGACCGGCCAGCGCGACTCCGCCCGGTCCCGCCAGCCCGGATTCTGTCTGGCCTTGTCGTCCTCCGCATAGCGTGACAGGTACGCCTCCTTGCAGCAGAGGGACACGATCAGCACCGGCGCGCGGCGCATGCCGGTCAGCCAGGCATCCGGTGCGCTGTCCGACCCCGTGGTCGCTGCCCAGTAGCGGCCGACGTCGCGCTGGGTGTCGAGCACCAAGAACGCCCATCCCTGGCTGAAACCCGCGCTCGGTGCCCGTACTGCGGCGGCCAGCATGTCCTCGATCACCTGCCGGTCCACCGGCTCGTCGGTGTAGCTGCGGGTCATGCGGCGGCGGTGAACGACCTCGAGGAGCTCCATCGATCCAGCCTGCCGCACCCGGGCAGACGGATCATCCACACCGGCCCGACGCTTTGAGACAATGCCTCGTGACCGAGATTGCCGCCCGTACGTTCACCACCCTGTGGGGCGAGCTGGGGACGGTCGGGCGCGACCCGCACACGGGCGGCTACCACCGCAGCGTGTGGAGCGACGCCGACCTCGAGCTGCGCGAGTGGTTCGACCACCAGGCCCAGCAGCGCGGCCTGGACCTGCACGTCGATGGCAACGGCAACCAGTACGCCTGGTGGGGTGACCCGGCTGACGGGCCGGCGGTGCTGACCGGCTCGCACCTGGACTCGGTCCCCGACGGCGGTGCCTACGACGGGCCGCTCGGCGTGGTCGCGGCGTTCGCGGCGATCGACGCGATGCGCGAACAGGGTGTACGTCCGGCCAGGCCGGTCGTCGTGGCGGCCTTCGCCGACGAGGAAGGGGCCCGCTTCGGTGTCCCCTGCACCGGCTCGCGGCTGCTGACCGGCTCGCTGTCCCCCAGCGACGCACTGGCCCTGCGGGACCGCGACGGGCGACAGCTGGCCGAGGTACTCACCCGGCGCGGCCGCGACCCGCAGGCGCTCGGTGCCCGACCGGACCTGCTGAGGAGGATCGGCTGCTTCGTCGAGCTGCACGTGGAGCAGGGCCGAGGCCTGGTGGATCTGGACGCCGCCGTCGGCGTCGCGTCGATGATCTGGCCGCACGGTCGCTGGCGCTTCGACTTCCGCGGCCGGGCCGACCACGCCGGCACCACGCGGATGAGCGACCGCGCGGACCCGATGCTGACCTACGCGATGACTGTGCTCGCCGCCAACAAGCAGGCTCGGGCCACCGACGCACGTGCCACCTTCGGCCGGGTGAGCGCCACGCCCGGCGCGACCAATGCCGTGCCCTCGGCGGTGACCGGCTGGCTGGACGCGCGTGCCGGGCAGGATGCGGAGCTCACCGCGCTGGTCGAGACGATCACCCGCCAGGCGGCCGAGCGGGCCGAGCGGGACGGGACGTCGCTGGAGGTCACCGCGGAGTCGCTCACGCCCTCGGTCCACCTCGATGCGGCGCTCAGCGGCCGCCTCGTCGAGATGCTCGGCGACTCCGGTGGCGTGGTGCCGGTGCTCCCGACGGCGGCTGGACACGACGCCGGTGTGCTGAGCGCGGCCGGCGTGCCGACCGGGATGCTCTTCGTCCGCAACCCCACCGGCGTGTCGCACTCACCGGCCGAGCATGCCGAGCTGGACGACTGCCTGGCGGGGGTCGAGGCGCTCGTCCGGGTGCTGACTCACCTCGCCCATCCGTGAGTTTCCACCCGCCCATCCGTGAGTTCCGTACGCTGAGCCGGTGCCCGAGGATGCCCAGCAGCCCGATCAGGACGCCGTGGACCTGGCCCACGCGATGTTCGACCTGGCCCGCGACGGAGCCGCCGAGCGCCTCGCGTCCTACGTCGATGCAGGCGTACCCGTGGACCTGACCGACGCGCACGGCAACACCCTGCTGATGCTGGCCGCCTACCACGGTCGGGCCACGGTCGTGCGAGCGCTCACCGGGCGCGGCGCCGATCCCGACCGGCTCAACGACCAGGGGCAGAGCCCGCTGGCCGGGGCCGTGTTCAAGGGCGAGGAGGACGTCGTACGGGTGCTGCTTACCGCCGGAGCCGACCCCGACGCCGGCACACCGACCGCCCGGGCCACCGCCAGGATGTTCGGCCGGGAGGACCTCGTCCCACCCGCGGGGTAACCTGACCACGTACGACAGGGGAGCGCCTGCAACGGCGCTGAGAGTGCGGGAAGCCGCAGACCCTCGAACCTGATCCGGCTAGCACCGGCGAAGGGAGTCGGGAACCTCTTGCCTGCCGACGGTTGCCGCTGTGCGCTGTCTGCAGGCCCCCTCCTGATCACCGAGGAGGGAAGCCACTATGCATCGCCACATCGACAACCGCCGCACCAGGGTGACCGCCATCGCCGGCGTCACGGCCCTGGCCATGAGCGCCTGCTCCACCCTGGGCGACGACTCACAGAGCAGCCCTGAGGAGGTGAGCAGCACGGTGGTGCTGCTCACCCACGACTCCTTCGCCGTCAGCGACGACGTGCTCGCCGACTTCGAGGAGAGGACCGGGCTGACCGTCAAGCGACGGGCGCCCGGTGACTCTGGCGCGCTGGTCAACCAGATGGTGCTGACCAAGGACGCACCGCTGGGGGACGCGGTGTACGGCATCGACAACACCTTCGCGTCCCGGGCGCTGGACGCCGACATCCTCGCGCCGTACGAATCGCCGGAGATCGGCCAGGACGCGGACAGGTTCGCGGTCGACGACACCGACCGGCTCAGTGCCATCGACTACAGCGACGTCTGCATCAACGCCGACACCGAGTGGTTCGCCGAGCAGGATCTCGCAGTGCCGCGGACACTCACCGACCTGGCCGACCCGGCGTACGAGGACCTGCTGGTGGTCACCAACCCCGCCACCTCCTCGCCCGGGCTGGCGTTTCTGGTGGCCACCGTGGACGCCTTCGGCGACGGCGGTTGGAGCGACTACTGGGGGCAGCTGCGCGACAACGGCGTCAAGGTCGTCGACGGCTGGTCCGACGCCTACTTCGTCGACTTCTCCGGCTCCGAGGGCGAAGGCCCCCGCCCCCTCGTGCTGTCCTACGCCAGCTCGCCCCCCTCGGAGGTCCGGCAAGGCGAGGCGAGCACGCAGGCGCTGCTGGACACCTGCTTCCGCCAGGTCGAGTACGCCGGCGTGGTCGCCGGTGGACAGAATCCCGAGGGGGCCGAACAGCTGATCGACTTCCTGCTGAGCCAGGAGTTCCAGGAAGACGTACCCGGTCAGATGTACGTCTACCCGGTGAGCCCGCAGGCGCAGCTGCCGCCTCAGTGGGAGCGGTTCGCGCCGCTGGCCGAGGACCCCTACGAGATGAGCACGCAGGAGATCGACGCCAACCGGGAGGCCTGGATCCAGGAGTGGACCGAAGTCGTGGTCGGATGACCGTCGCTCTGCGCACCCGTGCAGCCTCCCGGGTCGGTCCGACGGCTGCGGTCGTCCTGGTGGGCCTGGTGCCACTGGCCTTCCTCGCGGTGTTCTTCGGCTGGCCGGTCGCCGCCATCGTCGCCCGCGGCGTCGTCGCCGACGGGACCCTCGACCTTTCCGGGTTCACCGAGGTCCTCGCGCGAGAACGCACCTGGGAGGTCGTGGGGCGCACCCTCGCCCAGGCGAGCGCCGGAACCGCGCTGGCCGTGCTGTTAGGCATGCCCGGGGCGTACGTCCTCTACCGCTGTCGTTTCCCGGGACGCGGGGCCGTGCGCGCGTTCGTCACCGTGCCGTTCGTGCTGCCCACTGTGGTCGTCGGTGTCGCCTTCCGGGGTCTGCTCGTCGAGGGCGGCTGGTGGGGATTCCTCGGCCTGGACGGCACCTTTACCGCGGTGGTGGCTGCACTGGTCTTCTTCAACTACTGCGTCGTCGTCCGTACGGTCGGAGCGCTTTGGTCGCGCCTGGACCCACGGGCGGAGCAGGCGGCGCGAGCACTGGGCGCCTCACCGTTGCGCGCGTTCTGGTCGGTCACGCTGCCCTCGCTCGCCCCGGCGATCGCCTCGGCGGCCTCGATCGTCTTCCTGTTCTGCGCCACCGCCTTCGGCACCGTGCTGGTGCTCGGCGGACCGGGGTACGGCACGGTCGAGACCGAGATCTACCAGCAGACCGTCACCTTCTTGGACCTGCGGACCGCTGCCGTGCTGTCGGTGCTGCAGCTGCTGGTCGTCACCGGCTGCCTGCTGGCCGCTGCGGTGTCGCGCCGCCGACGCGAGAGCGCCCTACGCCTGCAGAGCGAATCGACCGTCGACCACCGGCTGCGCCGCGGTGACCTGCCGGCGGTGGCGGTGACAGTCGCGGTGGTGCTCGGCCTGCTGGTGGCGCCGCTGGTATCCCTGGTGGCCGGTTCGCTGCGTACCGCCGACGGCTGGGGGTGGGGCAACTACACCGCCCTGTCCACCACCGGGTCGCACGACGCCCTCGAGGCGACGGTCTGGGAGGCCGCGCTGAACTCGGTACGGATCGCCGTCGACGCCACCCTCATCGCCGTGACGATCGGCGTGCTGATCTGCATCGTCTGCTCGCGCCGCCCCCGCCGCCCCGCCGCTCGGCGAACCCTGTCGGCATTCGACGCGTTGTTCATGCTCCCCTTGGGGGTGTCGGCGGTGACGGTCGGCTTCGGCTTCCTCCTCACGCTCAACCGTCCACCGCTGGACCTGCGCTCCTCGGTGGTCCTGATCCCGATCGCCCAGGCGGTGGTGGCCATCCCGCTGGTGATCCGGACGCTGCTGCCGGTCCTGCGAGCGATCGACGAACGGCAGCGGGAGGTGGCAGGCGTGCTCGGTGCCGGACCGGCGCGCGTGTTCGCCGCCGTGGACCTGCCGGTGCTGGGGCGTTCGCTGGGGCTGGCGGTCGGCTTCGCCTTCGCGGTGAGTCTGGGGGAGTTCGGTGCCACCAGCTTCCTGTCCCAACCGGACCGGCCCACGCTTCCGGTGGTGATCGTCCGGCTGATCGGGCGACCGGGCGTCGACAACCTCGGCATGGCGCTGGCCGCCTCGGTCGTGCTGGCCGCGACGACCGTGGTGGTGATCGGCCTGGCCGAACGGTTCCGGATCCAGACGGCGGGTGCCGACCTGTGACGGGACCACAAGGGCTGGGGGTACGCGACCTGAGCGTCACCTTCGGGCAGACGCAGGCGGTCGACCATGTGAGCCTGGACGTGGCCCCCGGTGAGGTCGTCGCGCTGCTCGGGCCGTCCGGCTGCGGCAAGTCGTCGCTGCTACGCGCCGTCGCCGGCCTCGAGCCGACCCGTGCGGGCGCAGTCAGCTGGGACGGCGACGACCTCGCCGACGTCCCCGTGCACCGTCGCGGTTTCGGACTGATGTTCCAGGACGGGCAGCTGTTCGCCCACCGCGACGCCGCAGGCAACGTCGAGTTCGGGTTGCGGATGGCGGGTCTGGCCAAGCCGGAACGGCGCCGCCGGGTCGGCGAGCTGCTCGAGCTTGTCGGCCTCGACGGCCAGGGGCGGCGGTCGGTGGCGACCATGTCCGGCGGCGAGCAGCAACGGGTGGCGCTGGCACGCGCCCTTGCCCCGCGGCCTCGGCTGCTGCTGCTCGACGAGCCGTTGTCGTCCCTCGACCGGGCCCTGCGGGAGCGGCTGACCGGTGATCTGCACAGGATCCTGCGTCGCACCGGGACCACCGCGCTGTACGTCACGCACGATCACGACGAGGCGTTCGCGATGGCCCACCGGGTTGCGGTGATGGCGGCCGGACGGCTGCTCCAGGTTGCAGAGCCACGCCAGATCTGGCAGCGACCGGCCGACGAGTCGGTGGCCCGCTTCCTCGGCTACCGGTGGTTCGTCGGTGTCCGCGCCCTGCGAGCCGCCGGCGCCGACGTGGACGCCGCCGACGACGCGACGGTCGCGCTGCGGGCCGACTCCTTGCGCCTGAGCGCCGGCGGGCCGCTGAAGGCAGTCGTGCTCGACGCCTCGTTCAGCCGCGGAGGCACTACGCTGCGGGTCGATGTCGAAGGGCTCGGCGAACTCGAGGCCCGCGCCTTCGGAGCGACGGAGCTCGCGCCGGATGCAGTCGTGGCGCTGAGCCTGGAGCCGGAGGTTGCGCTCCTACCGGGTGCGGTCTGAGGCTCAACGAGGGCATCGACGTCCTCACCCGCATGCTGGCCGCTGACGTCGCGTCCTCGCAGAGCGTGTCGAGATCGGCACCCAAGACGCACCTCGAAGCCGCCAGGCGGTGCCGGTCTCACCCGTGCTACGAGGTGATCTGCTTGAGGAAATCGTGGCAGCGTGCCGCACGTGAGGAGTCCTGCTCCATCACGTCGCGGAAGAAGGCCGCGACGTCGTCCATGCCGGCGTTCTCGGCATCGCGGACGTACTGGCCGTAGTCGTGGCCTGCCTTCAGGGAGTGATACTGCACGGAAACGAGGTCGAAGCTGACATCGTCGAAGCCGGTCTCGCCGGTGGCCATGGTGCCTCCTATGTCGTGGTGTGAACTA
>JACCXZ010000176.1 GCA_013696745.1 Nocardioidaceae bacterium
AGGTCCTCGCCGGAGAACGTCAGGGACGTGACGCTGGCCAAGGCACACTGCCGCTTGCGCGGGTCGTGCAGGTAGCGTCGCCTCTCCACGTGCAGCCGGGTGATCCACACCGGGAGCTGGTGGCTCACGACGACGATCTCGCGGCCCTCGGCGGTCGCCCGGGCGTCGCGCACGGCCGCCATCATCCGCTCGACGATCACCTTGTAGGGCTCGCCCCAGGACGGCTTCCACGGGTTGCGGAGCAGCCACCATGCCCGCGGGTGACGCAGCGCGCCGTCACCGACGCCGAAGGGTTTGCCCTCGAACTTGTTGTCCGCCTCGATCACCCGTGAGTCGATGATGACGTCAGCGTCCAGACGGCGGGCCAGCGGTGCCGCGGTCTCCCGGGCCCGCTGCAGCGGTGAGGAGACGACGTGCACCACCTTCTCCGCCTCGAACCAGTCGCCGACCCGGTCGGCCATGCGGTGGCCGAGCTCGGAGAGGTGGTAGCCGGGCAACCGTCCGTACAGGACGCCCTCGGGATTGTGGACCTCGCCGTGGCGGAACAGGTGGACGACCGTACGGGAGTGGCTCATGGATGGTTCCTCACGGGGATGGGACGGTCAGTACGTGGGCTGCGCCTCGGCGGCCGCCCTCGCAGCGTATGGAAGTGCCTCGGCGATACGGTCGATCGCCCCCTCGTCGTGGGCTGCTGAGACGAACCAGGACTCGAACGCGCTCGGCGGCAGGTACACACCGCGTTCGAGCATGGCGTGGAAGAAGGCGCGGAACCGGTGCTGCTCCTGGGCCTGCGCGCCGGCGAAGTCCGTGATGCGCGTCGTGTCGGGGTCGGACACGAAGAAGACGCTGAACATGCTGCCGCACGACTGCGCGACGTGCGGCACGCCGGCCTGCGTCAGCGCGGAGGTGGTCAGCGACCTGATGTGCTCGGCGGCGGCGTCCACGCTCGCGTACACCTCGTCGGTGGCGAGTCGGAGGGTGGTGAGCCCTGCGGTGGTGGCTATCGGGTTACCCGACAACGTGCCCGCCTGGTAGACCGCACCGTCGGGTGCCAGGTGCGCCATCAGGTCGGCGCGACCACCGAACGCTGCCGCAGGAAAGCCGCCGCCCATCACCTTGCCGAAGGTCATGAGATCCGGTGCCCATCCCTCCAGCCGGCCGTCCAGCCCCCACCAGCCGTACCGACTGACCCGGAACCCGGTCATCACCTCGTCGCTGATCAGCAGAGCCCCATGGCGTCGGGTGAGGGCGGCCAGGAACCCGTTGAACCCGGGCAGCGGCGCGACGGCGCCCATGTTTCCGGCCGCCGCCTCGGTGATGACGCAGGCGATCTCGTCGCCACGCTCGGCGAACACCTGTTCCAACGCAGCGCGGTCGTTGTAGGGCAGCACCAGCGTGGTCGCGGTCGACGCGACCGGGACGCCCGGTGTGCCGGGGACTCCGGAGGTGGCCAGCCCCGAGCCGGCTTGGGCCAGCAACGAGTCCACGTGGCCGTGGTAGCACCCGGCGAACTTCACGATCAGCTCGCGACCGGTCACACCCCGAGCGAGCCGGATCGCCGACATCGTGGCCTCGGTACCCGAGGAGACCAGGCGGACCTGCTCCACCGGGGTACGGGCGACGATTTCCTCAGCGAGCACGACCTCGGGCTCGCTCGGCGTGCCGAACGACGTGCCTTGCGCTGCGGCGTTGACCACCGCCTCGATGACCTGCGGGTGCGCGTGGCCGAGCAGCATCGGTCCCCAGGAGCACACGAGGTCCACGTAGGTGTTGCCGTCCACGTCGCTGAGGTAGGCGCCCTGACCCGAGCGCATGAAGCGCGGGGTCCCCCCCACCGCACGAAAGGCACGGACCGGCGAGTTGACCCCGCCGGGTGTGACCGCACAGGCCCGGTCGAACATCGCGGCACTGGCCGGGACGGCGGACGGCGAACGGGTGAGTGGCGGGGCGTCGGTCACGTCACCATCCTCCCCCATGTGCTACGCGATGTAGTAATGAGCCGAAACTGTGCCGCGCAAGCGCCGGACGTGACCACTGAGACAGGTGTGACGAGGTGCCCGGTCGTTCTCCCAGATGTTGCTGAGATGCCGCTGCGCTCGTGCCGGCGGAGGGTGTCGGGGAGGAAGCGCATGTCGAAGCACGGGGTGGCGACGGTCGTCCCGCTGGCTATGCTCGCCGTCGCCTGGTCGGTCGACCTCTCGGATGTCACCACCGCGACCGCGACCTCGCAACGCACCACGATCGAGGCACCCGTCGTGCCCACGACCGCCTTCGACGTGCCGGCAAGCGTGCGGATGGCTGGGCTGGCCCCTGCCTCGACCGAGCTGACGGTGACGGGGGGAGCCGTCCCGGTCGGCTCCCCCCGCGAGGCCCGGCGCACCTCGAGCACGACGACCCCGCAGAACATCTACGACGCCACCTTGGCCAGCGCCGTCTACAACCACTCCGACGAGTACGCCGACCTGGTGCTGTCGATCGCAGCTGCCTACCGCAGCGGCGACTTCTCCTCCTATGCCTCCGACCCGGGCCCGACCGTGTCGCCTGCGGATCCCCGGCCAGCTCCGCAGCCGGAACCAGAGCCGCAGCCGGAGCCCGAGCCAGAGCCGGACCCCGACCCGGAGCCCGAGCCCGACGTACTGGTCACGGCTGAGGAGGCAGCGGCGTTCTGCGCCGAGCAGCTCACAGAAGTCCGAGTCCGAGTCACCTCAGCGACGTCGAGGCGTGCGTCGAGGACGTCCTCGGTCGCAGCACCGACGAGGCAGCCATCATCCTGGAAGACATCCTCGTTCAGCGCTCGGCCGGCAAGCCACGCCGTCACCTCCCCAACCCGTAAGCGTAGAGGAGTTGTGCGAAACTCCGGCGTGTCCTCGCGACTTCTCTACCCCCAGCGGGGCAGCAGCCGGGCGACCTCGGTGGCCCAGTACGTCAGCACGATGTCGGCGCCTGCACGGCGGATGCCGGTCAGCAGCTCGATGATGGCGCGCTCACGCTCGATCCAGCCGTTGGCAGCCGCGGCTTCGAGCATCGCGTACTCACCGGAGATGTTGTACGCCGCCACCGGTACGTCGACCGCGTCGCGGACGTCGCGGACGAGGTCGAGGTAGGCCAGCGCCGGTTTCACCATGATGATGTCGGCGCCCTGCTCGAGATCCAGAAGAGCCTCACGGACCGCCTCGCGGCGGTTGGCCGGATCCTGCTGGTACGTCTTGCGGTCACCGGACAGCGAGGAGTCGACGGCCTCACGGAACGGGCCGTAGAACGCCGAGGAGTACTTTGCCGCGTACGCGAGGATCGCGGTATCGATGTGGCCCGCGGCATCCAGCGCCTGCCGGATGACCCCCACCTGCCCGTCCATCATCCCGCTGGCTCCCAGCATGTGGGCGCCGGCCTCGGCCTGGGTCACGCCCACCGCGGCATACATCGCCAGTGTGGCGTCGTTGTCGACCTCGCCCCGGTCGTCGAGCACCCCGCAGTGACCGTGGTCGGTGAACTCGTCGAGGCACAGGTCGCTCATCACGACGAGCGCGTCGCCCACCTCGGCCACGGCATCGGCTATCGCCACGTTGAGGATGCCGTGGGGGTCCACAGCTTGCGTCCCGGTGGCGTCCTTGCGCTCGGGGATGCCGAACAGCATCACCCCGCCCAGACCGACCTCGGCTGCCTGTGCGACCGCCGCCCGCGCGGAGTCCCGGGAGTGCTGCACAACCCCGGGCATGCTGAAGATGGGTACCGGCGCAGAGGTGCCCTCGCGCACGAACATCGGCAGCACGAGGTGTCGCGGCTCCAGGGACGTCTGCGCCACCAGCGACCGGACTGCTGCGTTGCGTCGCAGCCGTCGCGGCCGCAGGATCGGACCCGGCATCGGTTCGCGCACGCTCAGGTGGCGCGGCGGCGACCGGTCACCCGTCGCTGCGACGGACGGAGCACCGCCTCGCCGGCCTCGAGCATGGCGCTGCGACGCTCGGCGCCGAACGTTGCCAGCGCATCGGCCAGCAGCTCGGCCGACGGTTGCTCGGCGACGACGTCGACCCGCAGGCCGTGCTCCTCGGCGGTGCTGACCGTCTGCGGCCCGATGCAGGCGATCACGGTGCTGGGGTGCGGCTTGCCGGCGATGCCGACCAGGTTGCGCACCGTGGACGACGAGGTGAACAGCACCGCGTCGAACTTGCCGGACTTGATCGCCTCGCGGGTCGGAGCCGGCGGCGGAGCGGCACGTACGGTCCGGTACGCGGTGACGTCGTCGACCTCCCAGCCCAGCCCGATCAGGCCGGCGACCAGCGTCTCGGTGGAGATGTCGGCACGCGGCAGGAAGACCCGGTTGATCGGGTCGAGCAGCTCGTCGAACGGCGGCCAGTCCTCGAGCAGACCGCGCGCGGACTGCTCGCCGGCCGGCACCAGGTCAGGACGGATGCCCCAGGTCGCGATGGCCTCGGCTGTCTTCTCGCCGACGGCTGCGATCTTCAGGCCGGAGAACGCGCGGGCGTCCAGGCCGTACTCGTCGAACTTCTCCCGCACGGCCCTGACGGCGTTGACCGAGGTGAACGCGATCCACTCGTAGCGGCCCTCGACGAGACCGCGCACCGCCTTGTCCATCTGCTGAGGGTTGCGGGGCGATTCGACCGAGATGGTCGGTACCTCCTCGGGAACCGCGCCGTGCGACCGCAACCGGCTGACCAGGCCAGCGGACTGCTCCTTGGTACGCGGCACCAGCACCCGCCAGCCGAACAGCGGCTTGGTCTCGAACCACGACAACGACTCGCGCATCGACACCACATCACCGATCACCAGCACGCCCGGCTCCTCGAGCTGGGCTGCCTTGGCCTCGGTGGCGATGCGGTCCAGGGTGGCGACCACGGTGGCCTGGCCGGTCGTGGTACCGGCCGAGGTGAGGGCGGCCGGCGTCTGCGGGTCACGTCCGGCTGCGATGACCGCGCTGGCGACCGCACCGATCTGTTCGCCCGCAGAGAGCACCACCAGCGTGGGGTTCGACCCGTAGGACCCCCAGTCGACGCGACCGTCACCGACCCGCACGATCGCGACGTCGCGCTGGGTACGCGTGGTCAACGGGATCCCCGCGTACGCCGGGACACCGGCTGCGGCGGACACCCCGGGCACGATCTCGAAGCCGACGCCGGCCTTGTGGCAGGCCAGCGCCTCCTCCGGTGCCGTGCCGTGCAGGAACGGGTCGCCGACCAGCAGGCGCACCACGTGGGCACCAGACCTGGCCTGCTTGACGACCAGCCGTCCCCGTACCGCGTGGGTCAGCACCGAGCCGTCGTCGCTCAGGCCGCCTTCCACGAGGGTGACGGTGTCCTCATCCTCGCTGCGCAGCGACCGTACGAGGTCGGCGTGGGTCGCGGACTCGGTGATCACGACGTCGGCGCGCCGGATCAGCTCGAGCGCCTTGACGGTCAGCAGGTCCGGGTCACCCGGGCCGGCCCCCACGAAGCTGACCGTGCCCAGGGGACGGGCGGTCGCCGCCCTGGACGCGGCGCCCTCCTTCGCGTCGCGGGATGCTGGGGAGGTCGACATGGTCACGACGTTCTTCTTCCTGCTCTGGCGTAGTGGTGAAACGGTCACGTCACCGGCTCCTTGACGATCGAGTCGGCTCCGTCGGCGAGCATCTGGTGGGCCAGATCGCGTCCGACCCCGAATGCGTCGTCGAGGCGACCGGTTGCGGACTGTCTGATCAGCGGGTAGCCGCTGGGATGGACCACGACGGCTCGCAGCCACAACTCGACGCCGTCGTCGCCGTCGACGACCTCACCCAGGGCTCCGACCGGGGCCGAGCACCCCGCCTCGAAGGTCGCGAGCAGCGAACGTTCCGCCTCGACGGCACTGCGGGTGGCGAGATCGTCGAGGGTGAGCGCCACCTGCTCCACGAGGTGCGGTACGTCGGCCCGGCACTCCACGGCGAGTGCCCCCTGCCCGGGGGCCGGGAGCATCTGCAGCGGGTCGAGCATCTCGGTCACCTCGCCGAGAAGGCCCAGGCGGGACAGCCCGGCGCGGGCCAGCACCACCGCGTCGACCTCGCCGGAGGCGACCTTGCCCAGTCGGGTGTCGACGTTGCCGCGGATCGGTAGGACGGTGAGACCGAGGCCCAGCGCGTTGAGCTGGGCTGTGCGCCGCGGCGAGCCGGTGCCGATCGTGGATCTGGGGGGCAGCTCCCCCAGCGTGAGACCATTGCGTGCGACGAGGGCGTCGCGGGGGTCCTCCCGCAGCGGAATGGCCGCGCACACGATGCCGTCGGCTGCCGCGGTCGGGAGATCCTTGAGGGAGTGCACCGCCACATCGACCTCGTCACGCAGCAGCGCGTCGCGCAGCGCAGACACGAAGACGCCGGTGCCACCGATCTGGGCCAGCGGCCCGCGGTTGACGTCGCCCTCGGTGTTCACCTCGACCAGCTCGACAGGGACGCCCAGCTGGTGCGCGACCCAGCGGCTCTGGGTGGTCGCCAGCAGACTGGCGCGGGTGCCGACCCGCAGCGGGGCGCTCACGAGGTGGCCCCGGCGCGCGCGTCCGGGTCGGCGCGGGTGACAGCTTCTACCTCGGCCGGGTCCAGGCGGAACAGGTCAGCCAGCGCCTCCGCGTAGTGGGACCCACCGGGGGAGTCGGCCAGTTCCTTGATCCGGACAGTCGGGCTGTGCAGGAGCTTGTCGGCCACTCGCCGCACGGACTGCTGCAGCTCGGCACGCACCTGCGCATCGAGTCCCGGCAGCCGGCGCTCGAGCCGGTCGAGCTCCGAGCTGACCACCTCGGTCGCCATCGACCGCAGGGCCACGACCGTCGGGGTCACCCGTGCAGCGGACCGAGCAGTGAGGAAGGCCGCGACCTCAGAGCCGACGATGGCCCGTACCTCCTCGACGTCGTTGGCGACCGGCTCGCCGTCGAGCTGCTCGACCAACGTGGTCAGGCCGATGTGGTGGACGCCCGGCAGTGCCGCCACCGACGGGTCGATGTCGTGCGGAAGGGCGAGGTCGACCAAGGTGTACGGACGGCCCGCCGGTCGCCGGCTCAGCGCGTGCTCGACGTCCTCGGCGCTGACGACGATCCCGGTCGACCCGGTCCCCGAAACGACGAGATCGGCGGCGGCGAGGGCCGCACGCAGCTGGTTCCACGGCACTGCCGTACCGCCGGCGCCGGCCGCGAGGCGCTCTGCGCGTTCGGGCGTGCGGTTGGCGACCGTGACATCGCCGACGCCACGATTCACCAGCGCGGCGACCGACAGGCCCGCCATCGCCCCGGCACCGACGACAAGCGCGTGCAGGTTCGCAACCGGGCCCACCTGCTGCTCCACCGCGTCGAGGGCGGCCACGACGACGGACGGACCCGCCCGGTCGATGTCGGTCTCGGCGTGCCCACGCTTGCCGACACGCAGTGCCTGCTGGAACAGACTGTTGAGCACGGCACCGACGGTGTGCGACTCCTGTGCCCGCTGCAGGGCCACCCGGACCTGCCCGAGGATCTGGCTCTCGCCGACGACCATCGAGTCCAACCCGGCGGCGACCCGGAAGAGGTGCGCGACGGCTGCCTCGTCGTAGTGCACGAACAGGTGCGGGACGACGTCGTCGCGTCCGGCTCCGGCCCGGTCGGCCAGCAGCCGCGACACCTCCTCGATGCCGGCGTGGAAGCGGTCGACCTCGGCGTACACCTCGACCCGGTTGCAGGTCGAGATCACGACCGTCTCGCCGACGTGCTCGCAGTCGATCAGGTCCTGGCTGAGCTTGCGCGCAGCCGCTTCGTCCAGCGCGACGCGTTCGAGCATCTCGACCGGTGCGCTGCGGTGCGAGACACCCACGACCAGGACAGTCATGCGCTCTCCACCCCCGGGGGCGAGGTGACGCCCGCCGTGGCCGGTCCCTTGCGCTGCTCGTGGTACGCGAGGATCTGCAACTCGATCGACAGGTCGACCTTGCGCACGTCGATGCCCGGCGCGACCGAGATGACGGCGGGTGCGAAGTTCAGGATGCTGGTGACGCCGGCCGCGACGAGCCGGTCGGCCACGCCCTGGGCGGCGGCCGCCGGTGTGGTGATGACCCCGATCGAGACACCGTGCGCGCCGACGATGTCCTCGAGGTCGGTCATCCGCCGGATCTCGTGGCCACCGAAGCGCTCCCCCTCACGCGCCGGGTCGGCGTCCAGCAGTGCCATGATCCGGAAACCTCGGGTGCTAAACCCTGCGTAGTTCGCGAGCGCCTGACCGAGGTTGCCGATCCCGACGATGACGACGGCCCAGTCCTGGGTGAGGCCGAGCTCCCGCGAGATCTGGTAGCGCAGGTATTCCACGTCGTACCCGACGCCTCGGGTGCCGTACGAGCCGAGGTAGGACAGGTCCTTGCGCAGCTTGGCTGAGTTGACCCCCGCAGCGGTCGCGAGGTCCTGGGAGGAGGCGACGGAGACCCCTCGGTCGGAGGAGGCAGTCAACGCACGCAGGTAGACGGGCAACCGGGCGACGGTCGCCTCCGGGATGCCCCGTCCCTGACGTGCTTCGGTGCGCATGCGCTGGGTCGGTGCGTGGGTCACAGTGCTCCTGTTCCGCTCGCCCGTGGACGAAACGGTGGGTGACCGATGGGCGGCGGTGGCTCAACTGTAGGAGTTTGTGAACAGGAGAACAAAATCGCCGAGCCTTCGTCACGGGGTGGCCCTGCGACCTTAGGTTCGTAGCGGGGCCACCCCGTGATGAAGCCGGTACGTAGTACAGCCGCCCAGTGGGCTAGCGGGCCAGTGCCGCGTGCAACCGAGCGGGATCCACCCGCCAGTAGTCGTGCTGGGAGCCGTCCACGAAGGTCACGGGGAGCAGCTCGCCGTACGTGTGCATCAGCTCGTCGTCGGCACTGATGTCGACG
>JACCXZ010000188.1 GCA_013696745.1 Nocardioidaceae bacterium
CACAACGGCAAGATCGTGCACTGGAACCGCTGTGGTGCGATCGGGTTCCGGGTGTACGCCAAGGGCGCCCCGAGGAAGGGGATCGCGAACGCACGCGAGGCCATGCAGCGGATCAACCGGGCCAGTGGGCTGAAGTTCCGCTACCGCGGGATCAGCCGGGTCAAGCCGAACCGCACGGGCAGCGGATACGCCGATGGCACCGGCCTGGTGATCGGCTGGCTGCCCAAGAAGCAGTTCGGCGGAGGGGCCGGGCTCGGCGGCTGGCAGGCCAACTACAAGGGCCGCATCACGTCGGGGTTCGTGATGATCAACCGCGCCATCAAGCTCAGGCCCGGCTTCGGTCCCGGGCCGGTCAACGGCAACCAGGGAACCACCGGCCAGATCCTGATGCACGAGGCAGGGCACTCGGTCGGACTGCAGCACGTCAAGAACAAGCCCCAGATCATGTACCCGCAGATGCGCCGCCGCCCCGCGACCTGGGGCGCCGGGGACTACAACGGGCTGAGGAAGCTCGGCCGGATCCGTTCCTGCCGCTGAGCGGCCGCTCAGCAGGCCTTCACCCACGAGCACTCCACACCCTCGGGCAGCGCCGGCGCACGCAGGGTCCGCGGGCACACGGCGGCCGCGGCCGAGTCCTCGGAATCGGACGCGAGAGTGACCCCGAGCTCGTCCTCGATGGAGCGGGGGCTGTCCAGGTAGTTGTTGCTGATCATCGAGAAGACCAGCTCGCGTCCGTCGGCGTCGGTGACGTAACCGGACAGCGCCGTCACGCCGGTCAGCGTCCCGGTCTTGCCGCGCAGGTTTCCGGCCGCCGGTGTGCCGCCCATGCGGTAGCGCAGCGTCCCGCCGACGAGGCGCTCGTCGATGCCCGCGACGGGCAGCGCGTCGTCATAGGTGTCGAACCAGGACTCGTCGCGCACGTTGATCAGCAGGTCGGTGACCGCAGCACCGGTGACCAGGTCCTTGCGGGACAGCCCCGACCCGTCGGCCAGCCGGATCGCTCCCTCGGCGACGCCCTGCTCCAGAGCGAAACGCGTGCAGCTGCTCGAAGCCGGCGTCCCAGCTGCCCTCGCCGACGGTCTCGGCGCCCATCGTCTTGACCAGCGCCTCGGCGTGCATGTTGTTGGACAGCTTCAGGAACGGGGTCATGAGCTCGGTCACCGTCATCGACTCGTGCTGGCCAGCAGGCGGGCGTCGGCCGGTGTGTGGCCGCGCTCCTCGTCGCCGCGCAGGCGCACGCCCGCGTCGGCCAGTGCACGGGCGAACACGTCGGCGGCGTAGCGGGTCGGGTTCCACACCGTCACCCAGCTGGTGGTGGCCGACCCGTCCACCGGGACGTTGCCGCTGATCCGTACCACCCGGCTGCCGTGCTCACGCACGATCGGCAGCGTGTCGTCGCTGCCGGCCGCGCCGGTGGTCCCGGTGTTGACGATCCGCACCGCGTCGGTCTCCGGTGTGATGGTCACCTGGGGCTTGCGGCCCTGCCGGCTCGGTGCTGCCGAGACGATCACCGTGCCGGAGTCGTAGTCGGTGTCCGGTGCCAGCGTCAGGGCGCTGATCCGCGCCGAGCAGTAGTACGGCTCGTCGTCCCATGCCCGGCTGGCACCCAGGCGTACGTCGTCGGAGTAGGTGTCGTTGGCCACCAGGTCGCCGTGCACCCGGCGGATGCCGGCGGCGCGCACCTGCTCGGCCAGATCGGTGTAGTCCTCGGCGAGCATCGTCGGGTCGCCGCCGCCGCGCAGGAACAGGTCACCGCGCAGGTTGCCGCCTCGGATTCGGCCCTCGCCGAGCACGTCGGTGTGGAAGCGGTGCCCCTCGCCGAGCACGTCGAGCGCAGCGGCGGCGGCGAACAGCTTGGCGTGGGAGCCGGCAGCAGCCGCCGGTCGGGGTCGCGTGCATACAGCGTCTCTCCGGTGGCTGCGTCACGCACGACCACCTCGACCGAGGCGCCGTCCAGGCGCGGGTCGTCCAGCAGGGTGTCGATGGCGGTGGTCAGGAGGGGCTGCTGGAGGGTTCTCGTGTGGCATGAGGGAGTGGTGTGACCCGAGTCACCCCGGTTGACCAAAGTTTTCCACAAATCGGACGTTAAGGGTGTTCCTGGTAGTTATGAATGGGCACGATGTGTGTCAACCACACCAATTCCGGGCAGGGAGGTGCTGTTGCCGTGACTACCTCGTCCCTTCCTGTCCGCCACGCCGCGGGCGACCCGGTCGCCGTCATCCTCGCCGAGCAGGTACGTGAACGGATCCGTGACGAGGGCGTCGACCCGCAGAGCCAGGCCCCCCGGGTCCGCTCGATCGCCGAGTCGGTGACGCGGGCGTACGACCAGCGCAGCCTGACTGGTGCGGTGGACCCGGTGGACGACGTGGGCGGCCTGGTGGACGAACTGGTGGCGCGGGTGTGTGGCTTCGGCGCCTTGCAGCAGTACCTGGCGGACCCGAGCGTCGAGGAGGTGTGGATCAACGACCCGTCGCGGGTGTTCGTGGCCCGCCATGGCCGGCACGAGCTGACCCCGACGATCCTCACGTCCGAGGAGGTACGCGAGCTGATCGAGCGGATGCTCAAGACCAGCGGTCGCCGTCTAGATCTCAGCCAACCGTTCGTGGATGCGCTCCTGCCGGGGGGACACCGGCTGCACGTGGTGCTGGACGGCGTGGCGCGCGGCTTTGCTGCAGTCAACATCCGCAAGTTCGTCGCCCGAGCCCACAGCATCGGCGATCTGGTGTCTCTCGGCTCGCTCACCCCTCAGGCTGCTGCTTTCCTCGAGGCGGCCGTGGCGGTCGGGCTCAACGTGGTCGTGTCCGGCGGCACCCAGGCGGGCAAGACCACGATGCTGAACTGCCTGGCATCGGCGATCCCGGGCACCGACCGCGTGATCTCGGCGGAAGAAGTGTTCGAGCTGAAGTTCGCCCATCCCGACTGGGTCGCAATGCAGACCCGTCAGGCCGGGCTCGAAGGAACCGGAGAGATCCGGCTGCGCGAGCTCGTCAAGCAGGCGCTGCGCATGCGGCCGTCGCGGATCGTCATCGGCGAGGTGCGGGCTGAGGAGTGCCTGGACCTCTTGCTGGCCCTGAACGCCGGACTGCCCGGTATGGCGACACTGCACGCCAACTCTGCCCGCGAGGCGTTGGTCAAGATGTGCACGCTGCCCCTGTTGGCTGGGGAGAACATCGGCTCCCGCTTCGTCGTTCCGACTGTGGCCTCGTCGGTGGATCTCGTCGTCCACCTTGCGCTGGACCACACGGGGCGGCGGCTGGTGGAAGAGATCGTTTCAGTGCCCGGCCGCGTCGAGAGCGACATCATCGAGACCGAGTCGTTGTTCACCTCGCACGACGGTCGACTGGTGCGGAGCTCGGGCATGCCGACCCGGCTCGAGAGATTCGCACGACACGGCGTGGACGTGCATCAACTGCTGGCTCACACCAGCACGCCCGAAGCAGTGGCGTGACGTGGGCGTCCTGCTCGGCCTCGTGCTCGGTCTGGGACTCTGCCTCGTCTGGTTCACCGTCCGGGGCGAGCTGCCGCCGCTGCGGAGGGACAGGCGGCCGTCCCGTGCCGACGCGTTGGTACGACGGGCGGGCGTCGAAGGTGTGAACGGCTCGGGGCTGATCGGTTTCTGCCTCGGTACCGGCCTGTTGACCGGCCTTGTGGTACTGCTGACCTCCCGGACCCCGCCGGTCGCGGTCGCTTTCGCCGTCCTCGCTGGCTACGTGCCGGCGGCAGTGTTGAACGGCAGGGCGCGTCGTCGGAGTCGGGAGTTTGCCGAGCTGTGGCCCGAGGCAGTCGACAACCTCGCCTCAGCCGTACGTGCCGGCCTGTCGTTGGCAGAGGCGCTCGCGGCGCTGGGGGAGCGCGGTCCTGAGCCGCTGCGTCCGCCGTTCGTCAAGTTCGCACTGGATTACCAGTCCAGCGGCCGGTTCGGCGACTGTTTGGACCTGCTCAAGGACCGGCTGTCCGACCCGGTCGGCGACCGCGTGGTCGAGGCGTTGCGGATCGCCCGGGAGGTGGGCGGTGGCGACTTGGGGCGGATGCTGAGGGCATTGTCGGGCTTCCTGCGCGACGACGCGCGGACCCGCGCCGAGCTCGAAGCTCGGCAGGCTTGGTCGGTCAACGCCGCCCGCCTGGCCACCGCGGCTCCCTGGATAGTGCTCCTGCTGATGTCTTTTCAACCCGATGTGATCGCGCGCTACTCCAGCACCGCAGGTGCCGTGGTGCTGGGCGGGGGCGCCGCGAGCTGCGTGCTGGCGTACCGGTTGATGACCTGGCTCGGCCGGTTGCCCACCGAGGAACGGATTCTCGCGTGAGCGCGGCCGGGGGTGCCCTCGTCGGTCTTGCGCTCGGTGGCGGGCTGATGTCCCTTCTGCTCTCGCTGAGCCGTTCCCGCCGCCCTGCGTTGGTGGATCGGGTAGGGCCCTACCTCCTCGATCTGCCCAGTGCACCGCGCATGATGACCGAGCGGGCTCCGTCGTTGGCCCCGACCACTGTGGGATGGGCGGTGTTCGGTCCGTCGCTGGAGCGTCTGGCTGCAACGGTGGAACGGGTGCTGGGAGGCGCGGCCGGTACCCGTCGCAGGTTGTCGCGGCTCGGGTCCTCGGCAACCGTCGAGCAGTTCCGAGTGCAGCAAGTGCAGTGGGGTCTGCTTGCATTGGCTGTCACCACCGCATGCGGCCTCTTCGCCTCCCTGATGAGCGAGGTGGCACCCCTGCCGTTGCTCACCGCGGCCAGCATTGCCTTCGTGCTCGGGGTGCTGGGGCGAGACCAGTGGCTCAGCCGATCGGTCCGGGTACGCGAGGAGCGCATGCTCGCGGAGTTCCCCACGGTCGCTGACCTGCTCGCGCTGTCGGTGCACGCCGGCGAGGGGCCGGTCGCGGCTATCGAGCGGATCGTGCGTACCAGCCACGGAGAGCTTGCGGAGGAGCTGCGGGCCATCTTGGGCCGCGTCCGTACCGGGAGTCCGGTCGATCGAGCGCTGGACGACTTCGCCGCCCGGACCGGCGTGCCCGTGATAGCCCGCTTCGCCGAGGGGGTCGCGGTGGCGCTCGAGCGTGGCACTCCTCTGGTCGACGTGTTGCACGCACAAGCTGCTGACGTCCGGGAGTCGCAGCGCCGCCAGCTGATCGAGACCGGCGCCCGCAAGGAGGTCGCGATGATGCTTCCGGTGGTCTTCCTGATCCTGCCGGTGACCGTCGTGTTCGCCTTCTTCCCCGGAGCAATCGGCCTCGACCTGAGCGGTCCATGAGCACCGGGTGGCTGCCCCGGTCCGCGCAGCCAGCAGTCCAGACATCGCCGACGAGGAAGATCTGAGATGACCATCGCGACCGACCACACGACCACTCCAGCCGAACGCCGCTTCGCCCGACTGTTCTGGACGGCCTGGACCCGCATCGTCATTGACCGTGACGACCGCGGAGATGTGCCCGGATGGGTCATGATCGTCGTGATGACGGCCGGGCTCGTGGCAGCCATCACCACGATCGCCGGTGGCCAGCTGCAGGACATGCTGCGCTCGGCCTTGGCGTCGGTCGGCGGCTGATGGCCCGACGACCCCGGGGCGAGGAGGCTTCCGCGGTCGTCGACTTCGTGCTCGTCATGATGTTGGTGATCCCGATCGTCTTGGGGGTGATCCAGGTCGGACTGGTGCTGCACGTCCGCAACACACTGACATCGGCGGCGTCCGAGGGCGCCCGGTACGGCGCGACGATCGACCGCAGCGCCGCCGACGGCGTCGAGCGCACCCGGCAGGCGATCCGACAAGGACTCTCCGAGAGGTACGCGCGCGACGTCACGGCACGCGAGACGGTGGTCAACGGAGTCGAGGGTGTCGTCGTGGACGTGGGTGCGAGTGTCCCCGCCCTCGGGTTGTTCGGTCCCTCGGTGCGACTGGAGGTCCAGGGCCACGCGGTCAGCGAGGTGCTGCCGTGAGGCGGCGCGATGAGCAGGGGTCTGCGGTCGTGGAGTTCGTGTGGCTCGGGCTGCTGCTGCTCGTGCCGCTCGTGTACGTCCTGCTCACCGTCTTCGAAGCGCAGGCCGCGGCGTACGGCTCGGACGCCGCCAGCCGCTCGGCGGGTCGGGCCTTTGTCCTCGCGCCGAGCCAGGACCAGGCCTACGAACGTGCCGCCGCAGCGGCCCGGCTGGCCCTGTCCGACCACGGCATCGCCGCTGAACAAGTCAGCGTGCACATCACGTGTACTCCCGACCCGGGGAGTTGTCTGAGTCCGGGATCCAGCGTGAGCGTGTCGGTCACGGTCCAGCAGCCGCTGCCGTTGGTGCCGTCCGCTCTGGGGACGAACGCCCCGAGCGTCTCCATGTCCAGCACGCACGTCGAGCCGTACGGCACCTTCCGGCAGGACCGCTCGTGAACCGCGACGGAAATCGCGACCGGGAGGGCGGCACGGTCACCGTGATGCTGGTCGGCTTCTTCCTGGTCATCGCGGCTCTGACCGCCGCCGTGGTCGACGCGTCGGCGGCGTTCTTGACCCGACAGCAGCTCAACTCACTGGCCGACGGGGCCGCGCTGGCCGCCATCGACGGAGCCCAGGGACAGGAGGTCTACGAGCAGGGCCTCGGAGAGCTCGCCGTCGTCGATCCGCAGGTCGCGTCGGCCTCCGTCGCGGACTACCTCGCCGCCGTCGGGGCGCACGACGACCACGCCAGCCTGTCGTACGACGTGGTCTCCGACGGCACCCGGGTCACCGTCACGGTGAGTGCCCGGCTCGACCTGCCGATCGTGCCGCCCGGGTGGGACGCCGACACCCTGGTGGTCGGTCGCTCCAGCGCGATCGCGCCGGTGGTCTGACTGCTTCGGCTGGCGTCCACCCGAACCGCGCGGGGCGATCCGTGCGGCGCCTACCCTGCCGCTAGGACTCTCCTCGGGGGCGCGACCTGTGGGTCGGCTCCGGTGCAGGCGCTGCTCACCCTCAGCCTGGCCGCCACGCTGCTCGGGGGATGCGGGAGCTCCGTCCCAGACTCACTGGGCGAGGCGCTCGGTGTGATGCCGGAGCGCCCCCGGGGTGTCCTGATGCAGTTCGTCGACGTGCGCGAGACCGCGGACCAACTGGACCTCGGCGACGACCTCGGCTGGAGGGGCTCTCCGGCGACGAACTGGCAGAGCGTCAGAGCCGACTGTTGGTCGAGCACAGCCGGCTGGTGCTGGCACTCGAACGGGTGAGCCAGTTCATCGGTCAGAGGACCCTCTGGTCGATCCACGACGTGCAGTGGGCGGCAGGCTTCGTCAACACCGATCGGACGTCCGAGCCCGAGATGCCGTTCGGGCCCGAGCTCGGCGTCTACCGCCTGGTCGACGCCGACGCCGTCGACCGGCTACTCGAGACCCTGGGTGAGCGGGACTACGACCGCACCGAGTCCGCAGACGCCGTGTCCTTCACACCACCCGGGGCCGACGACGCCCTGACCACGAGCGTGCTCGAGGACGAGCAACTGGTGGTGGTCGGCGACGTCGATGAGGTGCTCGACGTGCTGGCCGGGGACGCGGCGCCTCGCTGTCCCGTACCTGGACGCCGCCGGAGAGCTCGGGACGCCGGATGCGTTCTACGTGGCGCAGCGGGACGTGGACGCGCAGACCTACATCGACGTGGACGCGCAGACCTCCGTCGACGCCCGGCTCACCTTCGTCGACGACAAGGCCGCCGAGCTCGACGCGGCGGCCCGCGACACAGCGCTCAGCGGTTTCGCGAGCGAGTACTTCGAGACGCCGGAGGTCTCGGTCAACGGTCAGGTCGTCCGCGTCGAGGCGACCTTGGCCACCGACGAGGACCTCTCACGCCCGGCCGTGGAAGCGGAGGCAGTCGCGCTCGTGGGATGCGGCGGCTGAGCACACGTCCGGAGATCCAGTCCCGCCGCACCCCGTACCCTGTCGTGCGTGGCCGGACCGGACTTCGCAGCACAGCTCAAGCAGCTCGACGCGACGATGCACACCATCGAGCAGGTGCTCGACATCGACGCGATGCGGGTGGAAATCGACGAGCTCGCCGAGCAAGTGGGTGCGCCGGACCTGTGGGACGACCAGGTCCGCGCCCAGGCGGTCACCAGCCGGCTGTCGGTGCTGCAGGCCGACCTGGAGCGGGTGACCTCCATCCGCGCCCGGATCGAGGACCTCGAGGTGCTGCGCCAGCTCGGCCAGGAGGAGGCCGACGAGGACTCCCTCGCCGAGGCCGAGGTCGAGCTCACCCGGCTGCACAAGCTGGTGGACGCCTTCGAGGTGCGCACGCTGCTCAACGGCGAGTACGACGCCCGCGACGCGCTGGTCTCGGTGCGTTCCGGCGCCGGCGGGGTGGACGCCGCGCACTTCGCCGAGATGCTGATGCGGATGTACCTCCGCTGGGCCGAGCGCCACGGCTACGCCACCGAGGTCTACGACACCTCCTACGCCGAGGAGGCCGGCATCAAGTCGGCCACGTTCGCGGTCAAGGCGCCGTACGCGTACGGCACCCTGTCGGTGGAGTCGGGCACGCACCGGCTGGTGCGGATCTCCCCGTTCGACAACCAGGGGCGCCGCCAGACGTCGTTCGCGGCGATCGAGGTGGTGCCGGTGATCGAGCGCTCCGACGAGGTCGACATCCCCGAGGAGGAGCTGCGCGTCGACGTGTACCGCTCGTCGGGGCCCGGCGGGCAGAGCGTCAACACGACCGACTCCGCAGTCCGGCTCACGCACGTCCCCACCGGCATCGTGGTGAGCTGCCAGAACGAGAAGTCCCAGCTGCAGAACCGCGCCAGCGCGATGGTGATCCTCAAGGCCAAGCTGCTCGCGGTGCGCCGCGCCGAGGAGCGGGCCCACCTCGACGAGTTGCGCGGCGACGTCCAGGCGTCGTGGGGCGACCAGATGCGCAACTACGTGCTGCACCCGTACCAGATGGTCAAGGACCTGCGCACCGAGTACGAGAGCGGCAACACCTCCGGCGTGCTCGACGGGGAGATCGACGAGTTCATCGAGGCCGGGATCCGCTGGCGTCGGGCCGCACCGGTCGAGGCCTGAGCCGTGATCCGGTTCGAGAATGTCACCAAGTCCTACGGCTCGACCAAGCGACCGGCCCTGCACGCCGTCGACGTCGAGGTCGACAAGGGCGAGTTCGTCTTCCTGGTCGGCGCCTCGGGCTCCGGCAAGTCGACGTTCCTGCGGCTGATCCTGCGCGAGGCCCAGCCGACGACCGGACGCGTGTTCGTCGCGGGCAAGGAGATCAACCGGCTGGCCAGCTGGAAGGTGCCCGGTCTGCGTCGCCAGATCGGCACCGTCTTCCAGGACTTCCGGCTGCTGCCCAACAAGACGGTGGCCGAGAACGTCGCCTTCGCGCTGCAGGTCATCGGCAAGCCGCGCGCCACGATCCGCACGGTGGTGCCCGAGACCCTGGACCTGGTCGGGCTGGCCGGCAAGGAGGACCGGATGCCCGAGCAGCTGTCCGGGGGTGAGCAGCAGCGGGTGGCGCTGGCCCGGGCGGTGGCCAACCGGCCGATGATCCTGATCGCCGACGAGCCGACCGGCAACCTCGACCCGACGACCTCGGTCGGCATCATGAAGCTGCTGGACCGCATCAACCGCACCGGCACCACCGTCATGATGGCCACCCACGACGTCGGCATCGTCGACCAGATGCGCAAGCGCGTCATCGAGCTCGCCAACGGCGACGTGATCCGGGACCAGTCGCGCGGCGCGTACGGCTACCAGATCTAGATCCCGACCGGCCGGCACGTCCACCACCCGACGGCCACGACCCCACGGAAGCCATGCAGATCATTCACATCTTCACCGAGCTCGGCACCGGGCTCAGGCGCAACGTCTCGATGACGCTGTCACTGGTGGTCACGACGTTCGTGTCCCTCGCGCTGGTCGGCTTCGGGCTGCTGGTCAACGAGCAGGCCGAGGCCACCGAGGAGTACTTCAACGGGCGCTCCACCCTGCTCGTCCTGCTGTGCTCGGAGACCTCCAGCGGCGGCACCTGCGTCAACGGTGAGGTGACCCGGGAGCAGCGTGAGGCGGTCGAGGCGGCCCTGGAGGAGAACCCGCAGGTCGACTCCTACACCTACGAGACCGCCGAGGAGCAGTACGAGAAGGCCGGCGAGCTACAGAACCAGACCGCGGCCGGCCGGCGCGCCTACGAGGCAGCCGAACCGGCGAACTTCTCCGCGGTGTACACGGTGATCCCGTTCGACCCGAACCAGGTCGACGGCATCTCTGAGCAGCTGGCCGGGATGAGCGGGATCGAGAACCTGGTGAACGTGGCCGACCAGCTCGGTCTGCTGTACGAGTTCCTGGACCTCCTGCAGTTCGCGGCACTGGTGATCGCGGCCTTCCTCGCCGTCACGTCCGTCCTGCTGGTCTCCAACACGATCCGGCTCACCGCGTACGCCCGGCGCAAGGAAATCGGCATCATGCGGCTGGTGGGGGCATCCAGCTGGCACATCCAGCTACCGTTCGTCCTGGAGTCGATGCTGGCCACGGTGCTCGCCGGGCTGCTGGCGGTCGGCTCGCTGGCGGCGATGGTGGAGCTCGGGGTCAACCGCGGTCTCAAGCAGGCATTCGGTGACCTCACTGTGTGGATCGGGTGGTCCGACGCCGTGTTCGCGGGTACGCTCACGATGGCACTGGCGGTGGTGCTGGGTGCGATCCCGCCACTCGTGTTGACCCGCAAATACCTCGACGTGTGACATCGGTGCGTTACCGTCGTTTCCGCAGGGCAACCAGAGTGACGCATGTGACTCATGTGCATGACATGGACACCTATCCATCGCTAGCCGAAAGTCTCCACGTGCCTCGACACCCCGTTCGTCGTGCTCAGCGGCTCGTCGGCAGTTCCCGTGCCCACGGTGACTGTCCGGTGCGGCCCAGGGCCCGCGACGCCGCCCTGCGGCAGCGGGTCGCCGTGCTCGCCGGTGCGCTGACGATGGGCGTCATCGCGACTGTTGCGGTCCCCGCGCTGGGCAGTGAACGGCAGGACGACCTGGAGCACCGCAAGGCCGGGGTCATCGACTCCCTGCAGTCGGCCAACAGTGACCTCTCCGAGGTGAGTGCCGACCTCGTGAGCGCCACCAACGCCCTGAGCACCGCGCAGACCCGACTGGTGAGCGCCCAGCGCGAGCTGGCTCGCACCCGCGGCCAGCTCGCCGTCGCTGAGTCCCTCGACGACCAGATGGCCGACGAGCTGGCGCAGGCCCAAGCCGAGCTGGTCGATGCGATCGCGGCGGTCGAGGAGACCGAGGCCGACATCGAGGTCCGACGCGCACGCATCGGCGACATGGTCGCGGACACCTCCCAGTACGGGAGTCCCGAACTGGCTAGCCTCGGTAGTGTGCTGGGGGGATCGGATCCAGCCGAGATCGGCGCGAACCTCGCGCTCACCAGCTCGGTCATGAACTCACAGACCAGCGAGCTCGACGAGCTCAGCGCGACCGAGACGGTGCTCGGCGTGCAGCAAGAGCTGATCCAGGAGCTGCGCGACGAGGTGGCGCTCAAGCGGGCAGCCGCCGCGCAGAACCTCGAGGTCAAGGCGGAGCTGACCCGGTCCGCGCAGGCGCAGACTGCCGCTGTCGCGGAGATCGTGGCCAGCCGCAGAACCGCCCAGCAGGATGCCGCCGCCGAGCGACAGGTCGAACTCGACCGGATCGCCGTGCTCGAGGCCCGCCGGCAGCAGGTCGAGACGATGCTGCAGGCCGTCGCGCGACGACAAGCCGCGCGACGTCTCGCCGCGGCGCAGGCAGCAGCCGCGGAACGGGCAGCCGCGGAACGGGCAGCCGCGGCGCGACATGAGTCCACACCCACCGTGAGCGCAAGCGTCCAGCCGTCGAGCAGCCCCCTGTCCCTACCGGTGGACAGCAGCTACGTCACCTCCCCGTACGGCATGCGGCTGCACCCGATCCTCAGCGTGTACAAGCTCCACGACGGCACCGACTTCGGAGCCGGCTGCGGCACGCCGATCTACGCAGCGGCCAGCGGCACCGTCGTGTCGGCGCTCAACGACGCCGCCTACGGCAACCGGGTGATCATGACTCATGGAATCATCGGGGGTCGCAGCCTCGCGACGTCGTACAACCACCTCACGAGCGACACGGTCAGCACCGGCCAACGGGTGTCGAAGGGTCAAGTCATCGGGTACGCCGGCACCACCGGATACTCGACTGGGTGCCACCTGCACTTCATGGTGTACGAGAACGGCAGCACCGTGGATCCGATGGGCTGGCTGGGCTGAACCGGCTCGTACCCGTACGGACCGTGAGGGATGATGGTCCGATGGCCAAGGAGCGCGGCACCAAGGTGATTGCCAGCAACCGCAAGGCGCGGCACGACTACCACCTCGAGGACACCTACGAGGCAGGCATCGTGCTCACGGGCACCGAGGTGAAGTCACTGCGCGCGGGACGGGCAACGCTGTCCGATGGCTTCGGCGAGATCGAGAACGGTGAGGTCTGGTTGCTCGGCGTCCACATCCCTGAGTACACGGCGGGCACCTGGACCAACCACGAGCCACGCCGCCGCCGCAAGCTGCTTCTGCACCGCAGCGAGATCGAGAAGATGAGCGGCAAGATCATCGAGCGCGGGCACACGCTCATCCCGCTGTCGCTGTACTTCAAGGACGGACGCGCCAAGGTGGAGATCGCCGTCGCCAAGGGTCGCAAGAGCTACGACAAGCGGCATGCCATAGCGGCCAAGGAGGCCAAACGTGAGGCCGAGGCAGCGATCGGGCGTGCTCTGAAGGGTCGGGATCGCTGATCGCGGGGAACTCCCGCGCGTCCTCTGGCCCGCTGTTCAGTTGTGCGGTACGGGCTCAAGTCTCGACTTCTCAGCGCTCGGCGCATCCAACAGTCGACGATGTTTTGACCAGCCGACGCAGCGCTGCAGGGCGGTACGCATCTACGACGCTCATGGCGTAGGCGAAGACACCGCCGGCAAACTTGCCCACGAACGATGCCTCCTGGTCGGCGAAGGTGAATGTCAGCATGCCGAGCAGGAGCATGTAGGACACCATCACCAGCCCCCGCTTGGGTTGGTTGTTCAACACCTGCCCCATGCCCGGCAGCACGACGGCCACCACCAGGACGACCCACGGCGAGAGGGCGGTCTTCACCGGACCGCTCGCCGGGGCACGGCAGCCGGTGGCGCGACGCACCGCCGGAACAGTTCCACGACCTCGTCCAGCGCGGTGAGCACCTCCTTCAGCGCACGGACGTCGACTCGCGCATGCGTGAGGTCGACCCTGCGGGTGACCCGGTAGGACCCCGAGTCGGCCGTGGCGCACTTCCACACCGCACGTGTGGACGCCGGTCCCACGACGACCTGCTTCAGCGTCCCGTCCGTCATGGCGACGCGGACACGATCCAGGGGCTGCGGGCACTCAGTCACCACGTCGCTCCCGTCCGACCTGACCGAAAGCTCCCCCGGCCAGTCTTCGCCCAGCTGCACCGGTTCTGGCAGCTGGTCGTGCCGGGCGTAGAACTCCGTTCCGCACGCCCGGGCGAGCACGGACAGTCGCCCGGGCACCGGGTGGGGGCCGCCGATGGTCACCACGAGCCACAGCACAGGTAGCGTCCGCATGCTCAGCGTGTCAAGGACGGGCTCGATCCGGACGTCGTGCCCACTTCGTCGGCCCTCGAGGAGCGGGAAGTCCAGTCCGCGTCGGACGAGGACTGGGTCCTCCAGCAGTCCGGAGCAGTACTCGAACAGCCTCCCCCGGTCCGCACGCACCCGTGCCGCGTGTCGGCGGTGGACCAGGGCGAGCACCACGACGCCCAGGAAGAGCAGGCTCAGCACCCAGAACCCGGATGGGTCACGCATCGCTCAGTAGCCCCGGGGTCGGGGCAACGGCGCGGTGAACTGGGTGTCCCGGTCAACGTACTGGAACCGACGGAGAACGAACCACACGGAGGCGACCAGGTAGAACACCAGGATGGACCACAACGTGGTGCCGTAGCCCAGGAAGGTCGCGAAGAAGACCATCGCGGACAGGATGCCGAGGACCAACGCCGGCAGAGGGTGGACCGGCAAGGTGTAGGCACGATGGATGGAGCCCATCGGCCACAGCTGCCGGAACCGCATCATGTTGACGACCATGAACATGTACGTCAGGAGACCAGACAAGATCGAGAACGTGATCACGGTGGCCAGCAGCGTCGGGTTGTCCAGCAGCAGGGGCAGGATTGCGAAGGCGATCGCCACCGGAACCAGGAACAGGATGGCGCGGAAGGGCGTGCGGTACGTGGGATGGACCGCACCGAACCATTCCGGCAGGTAACGGTCACGCGCCATGGCGAACCATGCTCGGGAGCCGTCGTTGATGCACCCGTTCGCCGAGGCGAGGGTAGCCGCCATGGTCCCGAGCATCAGCAACCACACCAAGAAGCCGCTGCCCGTGAGCTGTGCGGCGTCGAACAGCGGTGTGACCGCCGTCCCGAGGTACTGTCAGGGCAGCAGCGCCGCGCTGACGTACTACGTGATCGTCGCCGCGATGATCAGTGTCATGATGCCGGCCAGGCTGCCCAGAGGGATGGAGCGGCTGGGTGAGCGACACTCCTCGGCGGCCTGGGCGGTGCCCTCGATGCCCAGATAGAACCACAT
>JACCXZ010000012.1 GCA_013696745.1 Nocardioidaceae bacterium
GGGCAGGGGTGTTGTTCGTGGTCGCTCTCGTCGCGGGGTTGTTGGGCCCGGTGACGGCTCTGATCGGGCTGGAGCCCGTCCAGGCATTGGAGAGCTTTGCAGTTCAGGGCACGGCGGTCGTGGTGACCATCGCGGGGGTGGTGGCGACGCTCGTCACGCAGGGGGGATGGGCACCAGTTGGCGGATCGGTGTCGACGCCGGCGAACGGACCACGCTGGTCACCAGTGGACCGTTCGCGCTCGTGCGCAACCCGATCTTTAGCGCGATGGCCGTCACGGACGCTGGCCCCACGTTCATGGTGCCCAACGTCGTCGCCCAGGTGGGTCTGTTGGTCCTGCTGGTCGCCTTGGAGCTCCAGGTGTGCGTCGTCGAGGAGCCCTACTTGGTTGCCGTGCAGGGCCGTGCGTACGCCGACTATGCGGCCACCGTGGCCGATTCGTCCCGGGCGTCGGCCGCATCCATATGTCAGAGCAGATGGAGATCACCTGATGGGTGCTGGACACGGGCATGGGACTGGACATGCGGGCGGGCGACACCGGTGGCGGCTGGTCGTGGCGTTCGCGCTGGTCGCCGTCTTCTTCGTGGTCGAGCTGACCTTCGGCCTCATCTCGGGGTCCTTGGCGCTGCTGTCGGACGCCGGCCACATGGCCGCCGACGTGGTCGCCCTGGGCGCGGCCCTCGTCGCTACGAAGATCGCGACTCGTGCCGACGACACCGGGCGTCGGACCTACGGCTCTTACCGCGCCGAGGTGTTCGCCTCGGGACTCACGGTGCTCTTCATGCTCGGCGTGGCCGCCTACGTCGTGATCGAGGCGGTGCGCCGCATCGGCACTGACGTCGAGGTGCGGACCGGCCCCATGCTGATTGTCGGTGCGATCGGTCTGGTGATCAACGTGATCGCCCTACTGCTACTGCGAGGCGGCGCCAAGGAGTCCCTCAACGTCAAGGGCGCCTATCTCGAGGTGGTCGCCGACACCACCGGATCGGTCGGTGTGATCGTTGCCGGGTTGCTCGTCTCGGCTACCGGCAACGGTGTCTGGGACACCGTCATCGCCGTCGCGATCGGTGTCTTCGTCGCGGTCCGGGCGATCGGGCTGGGGCGTCAGGTGCTGGCCGTACTCGGCAGCACGTGCCCGAAGGTATGGCGATCGACAAGGTCACCGACGACCTTGCGGCCGTCGAAGGAGTCGCCGACGTGCACGACCTGCACGTGTGGACGCTCACCTCAGGTATGCATGTCGCGACGGCCCACCTCGTCACGGCAGGTGATCCCCAAACTGTGCTCGACGCGGCACGCGAGGTCCTCAAGGTGAGGCACGAGATCGCGCACGCCACGCTCCAGGTCGAACCCACGCAAAGCAAGGAGTGTCAAGAGCTCGACTGGTGACCCGACCAGCGCGGTGTTCAGGCGGCTGGACGCGGCGCGTACATGATGACGGCCACGCCGAGCAGGCAGACAATCGCGCCGGCGATGTCGTAGCGGTCCGGCCGGAATCCGTCGAACGCCACGCCCCACGCAAGTGAGCCAGCCACGAAGACTCCGCCGTAGGCGGCCAGGATGCGGCCGAAGTTGGGATCGGCCTGCAGGGTCGCGACGAATCCGTACAGGCCCAGGGCGATGATGCCCGCACCTACCCACGCCATCCCCCGGCGTTCGCGGACTCCTTGCCAGACCAGCCAGGCTCCGCCGATCTCGGCCACGGCGGCGAGCACGAACAAGCCAACGCTTCTGGCGATTTCCATGATCGGCACCCTATTCGGGACGGCCTGTCGGCGTTCGGCTGACGGCACGGTGTCGCGCTGAGATCAGTCGCGCGGCTATCGACGCTCCGGCCAGTACCAAGAAGATGATCGCGAACCAGGCGGGTCCAAGTCCGTCCACCCACTGCGCAACACGGTTCTGGACCTCCGAGGCCGCGGAGATGATCGGGTCGTCCGCTGTCCCGCCTGCGTAGACCCGGAGCTCGTACCAGCCGTACCAGCCGACGTATGCGCCGACGACGACGAGCAGCGCGCCGGTGAGCCGAGTGAGGTACGGCATGAGACGGCGCAAGGTCCCGGCCGCGGTCTGGCTCATCAGTGCGGCGCCGATCGCGAGTACGCCCACGACCAGGCCCATCCCGGCGGCGTACGCCACGTACGCGGCCACTCCTGCAGTTGTATCTCCGGCACGGAAGGTCGTCGCGGTGACGACCAGGAACGGTCCGATGGTACAGCCGAGCGACGCGACGGCGTAGGAGACGCCGTAGAGCATCATCGCAACCGGACTCGCCACCGGATCCTCGGACAGCCGCAGGAACGGGACGCGCAGGGTGACCGTCCGGCCGACCAGAAGCATCAGTCCGAGGAACAGCAGCACGACGCCGATGATCACAGTGACGATGGGTAGCCAGCGCTGCACGGTCGAGGCCACCGGGGTCAGGGCCAGCCCGAAGACTCCGAACACTGCAACGAAGCCGAGGGTCATCGAGCCGGTCGCGGTCAGAGCGCGGCCCACGGATGCGGACGTTGACGGGCGCACTCCCTTGTCGGCGCCGACCACGAACAGCGAGAGATACGCCGGCAACATGGCGAATCCGCACGGGTTGACCGCAGCCAGGGTGCCAGCCGCCAAGGCGAAGGCGAGGGTCTCTGTCGACACGGCGCGATCAGTTGCTGGTCAGGGTGGCAACACGTTCGGCGAGGCCGTCGTCGCCGAGCTCCCCGCGGTAGACCTCCACCTTGCCCGCGTCGTCGAGGAATGCGTACGCCGGCTGCTGGACAACGCCGAACCGTTGCCACAGCGATCCGTCGAGATCGGCCAGATGCTCGAACGCGCCAACCTCGTAGTCGCTGACGAAGTCGCGCATGTCATCCGTCTCGCCCAGGCCAGCGACGCCGATAAAGACCACGCCAGGGTTCTGTAGTTGCGACTTGGCGACGTGTGGGCCCTCGCGGCGACACTCGGTGCACCAGGGCGCCCAGAACCAAAGGATTGCGTCCTTGCCCGCCAACGCAGTGCCGTCGAAGGTATTGTCCTCAAGCGTCTTCGCGGTGAACCTCAGCGTCTCGGCGACGATTGGTTCTGTGCGTTTCTCCGACGGAGTGTCGGTCGGGCTGGCGGGTGCGTCCGTTGCGTCTCCCGCTGTCTGGCTCTGAGACGGGTCTGCGCCGGCGTCCTTGCTTGTCGTGTCGGTGCCGCAAGCAGCGAGGCCGAGCATCAGCGCGAGCGCAAGGGCGAGGGATCTCAACGGGTTCCTCCGACGGTGTTCTCATGCACACGCCGCGTCGTCGAGAACTCAACCTCGACAGGGCCAGGCTCCGTCGAGCACTGCTGGCGCTGGCGTCGCTGGTTCCACACCGCGATCAGCGCACCGGCCGCGACGACAACACCGAACACGATCCCCGCGAAGGCGAAAGTCGCGGCCGTCGCGGCTGCACCCGCTACTCCGAGCAGCGTCAGTAGGGGTGCCGCGCAGCAGACCGCGCACGCGGCCGCTCCGGCGCCAAACAAATGGCGGTCCATGAGCGAGAGGTTCATGCTTTGCTCGATTCAGTGCGCGTGCCAATCTGGACGAAGGGGATGGGGCAGCAGTCCGATTCCGCGCACTGGACGAGGTCGTCGCACCCAGCGTCGCGTGCCGCGACCAGGCTGGCTCGAATCACCTCCAGGTCGGCGATTTTCTGGTCCACCTCAGCGAGCTTGGCCCCGGTTCGCGACTGCAGACCGGACCCCGCTCCGTGGTGATGCCGACCTGCCTCGAGAAGTTCAGCAACCTCGTCCAGCGTGAAGCCGAGACTCTGCGCCGCCTTGATGACGCGCAGGGTGATCACCGTTTCCTCCGGGTAGAGGCGGCGCCCTCCCAAGCTGCGGTCTGGCTCGGCGATGATGCCGCGGCGTTCGTAGTAGCGAAGGGTCTCGATGTTGACGCCGACAGCCTCAGCGACTTGGCCTGATCGGAGCCCGGTCGTCATTGGTTCGCACCGACCTGGGCGTGGGCGCGGGCAGCCATCGCGGCGAGCACGGGTTCGTGGCTCGGTGCGGTGGAGACGATCATGGCGACCTTGCCATCGGTGATAGTCAGATCGAAGGTGAAGAACGAGCAGCAATCGGTCTCCTTCACCGCGAGGCTCGCGGCACGCGCGGCGACGTCAGGTGCGGCGCGAAGCTCGAACCGAATCTGCTGCGGTGAGGTCTGGTGCACCCTGAGGACATCCTGAGCGAACAGGTCGTCGAAGTCCGCACGCCGCAGCGGCTGCTCGACGGTTGGCAGGGTGCAGGCCGCCGGGACCCAGTCGTCCTGCACGATCAGATTCTCGTTCATGCCTCGACTGTAAACCCGTACCTGAGTACAGGATGCAACCCCCTG
>JACCXZ010000014.1 GCA_013696745.1 Nocardioidaceae bacterium
GGGTTGGACGGCGAGTTCACCCACATCAACGCCGGTGCGCTCGGACCCAGGGCGCTGGTCGAGTTGCTGGCGAAGACGTCGGCCCCGGCCAGTCGCGCACCCACCTCGTACGTCGGGTACGCCAGCTCGGGGACCACCACGGTGTCACCGGCCCCGATGCCCAGGTGCAACGCGAGGGTGGCGATCAGCTCCTTGGAGCCGATCACCGGCAGCACCGTGTCGAGTCCCAGGTCCGGCACGTCGAACCGGCGCAGCAGCCAGGCAGCGGCCGCCTCGCGCAGGCTCGTGTGCCCGATCGTCGTCGGGTAGCCAGGAGAGTCGGCGGCACCGGCCAGGGCGTCCCGGGCCACCACCGGGCTGGCGTCGACCGGGGTCCCCATCGACAGGTCGACGATCCGGTCGGGGTGGGCGACCGCCTGTGCTCTGGCCGCCGCCAGGGAGTCCCACGGGAAGTCTGGCAGCCGGGCCGACACGGCACCGTACGTTCGACGCGCCGCCCGCCCGGGAAGAGTGGACGGCGCGTCCGGGACCGGGGAACCGGTCACGTCACTCCTGGTTCTGCGGAGGCAAGGCAGCGATCATCGGGTGGTCCTTGTCGATCTCACCGAGCTTGGCCGCGCCACCGGGTGAACCGATGTCGTCGAAGAAGTCCACGTTCGCCGCGTAGTAGTCCTTCCACTGCTCCGGTGTGTCGTCCTCGTAGAAGATCGCCTCGACCGGGCACACGGGCTCGCACGCCCCGCAGTCGACGCACTCGTCCGGCTGGATGTAGAGCATCCGCTTGCCCTCGTAGATGCAGTCGACCGGGCACTCGTCGATGCAGGCCTTGTCCTTCAGATCGACACAAGGCTGTGCGATCACGTACGTCACAGATCCTCCAGGTGCAGTGGGTCACCGGACTCCGCCGGTTTCTGCTCGCCAGCCTAGTATCGCCCCGACCGCGCTGCGATCGACCAGCCGGTCCACGCCACGGACAGCACAACCCGGAGGGAAGCATCCGCGATGCCCCTGCACGCCACGGACGTCGGCCGGCGGGTGGTCGTACGCTCGCGCGTGCCGGGGCGCGGGGCCTCCGGCGGGCCGGCCTTGACCGACGTCGTGGGCGTGCTCGAGCTGTTCAACGACTCGAAGATCGTGGTACGTCGGCGCGACGGATCCGTCATGAGCGTGACGAAGGACACTGTCGTGCGCGCCCACCGGGTGCCGGACACCCCTCCGGGGCGGGCGGGTGTGGGGCTGCGCCTCCCGGCGACGGAGCTGCAGCGCATCGCCGACGCGGGCTGGCCGGCACCGGTCACCGCACCTCTCGGACAGTGGCTGCTGCGCGCAGCGGGCGGGTTCACCGGCCGGGCCAACTCGGTCTCGGTCCACGGGTCACCGGGCTGCGCCTTCGACGAGGCGCTCGAGCGGGTGCACGCCTTCTACTCCACCCGTGACCTGCCGCCGATGGCCCAGGTCGTCATCGGTACGGACGACGACGCTGCCTTCCATGCCGCCGGATGGGTGACCAAACCGGGCAGCCACTCAGGCGCCGTCGTCCAGGTCGCCGCGTTGCGTACTGCCCTGCGCTCGGCGCACAGCGACACCACCGCGGTCAGCGTGCGCGCCGACGTCGACCCGGGCTGGCTGCGCCTGTACGGCCGGGCCACCGACGTCGACCCGGCCGTCGTCGCCCGTGTCGTGGCCGGCCCCGAGCAGGTGGCGCTGGCCCGGATCGGGGACCCGGCGCGTGCGATCGGGCGCATGGTCGTCACCGGCGAGTGGGCAGGCATGTCGGCGGTCGAGGTCGCACCCGAGCACCGCCGCCAGGGCCTTGCCCGACAGGTCGTGGACAGGTTGCTGGACTGGGCGGCATCACGAGGGGCGCGCTGGTGCTACCTGCAGACGATGGCGCACAACGAGGCCGCACTGCGCCTGTACGCGCCCTACGGCTTCAGCACGCACCACACGTACCGCTACCTCGTGCCAGGCGGCGACTGATCCGATTCTCAGCCAGTCCAGTCCTGTCGGGCCAACCTGTACTCGACATCCTCGTGCTCGCTGCCCTCGAGCGGGTCCGGCCAGTTCAGTGCACGGTGCGTACATACCGTGCACCAACGCCCGCGCGCCTTCGGTGGCATACCCCATGCCCCACATGGATCGCCGGATGCGGTAGCCCAGCTCCACTACGGCAGTGTCGTCGGCTGAGTCCGCCCATGTCACGATCGCGGCGTCGGCCGGGGAGACGGGCCGCAGTCCGAACCAGCCCATGAAGGCGCTGTCGCGCCGCGTCTGCGCTGTCCAGAACCTGAAGTCCTCATGCTGCGCGTGGTATGCCAGGAACCGGGGGAGGATGCGTCGCAATCTCCGTCCGCGATGTCGTGCGGCTGTCGAGGAAGCGCATGACCTCCGGATCTCCGTCCGGCGCGGCGAGGTTGTCCACGTCCGATGCGCCGAACTGCCGCAATGCCAACCGACGGGTGACCAGGACGGGAGCCATGCGATTCATCCTCGCTGCCGGGGCGCTACCCTCGTCGACTTCCGAGCTGATGGTCACCACGCCGCTAGGTCATGACCACCAACTCGGATCTCGGCGCACCTCAGCCGGTGCAGATCACCGTGTCGGCCGGGGTGTAGGTCACCTCGTCGGTCTCGGTCCGCAGCAACCGGTTCTGACCGGCACGCCGTACGTAGCGGTAGACCTCGACGCCGAAACCGCCGTACCCGGTGGTCGCGACGCATTCGTCGCTGGAGTCGTAGCGCGTGTCCGGCTCGGTGAACCCGTAGCGCTCGGAGACCCCGGCCCTGATGTCCCAGTACTCGGTGCTCCACATCCGCACGTGCATCTCGCCCTCCGACGACCTTGTGCTCGGGACCACGAACGCCTCGATGAGCACGCCGTGAGGCGTGTTGTTGCCTGACTTCAGGTCCACGATCGGCCAGGCGACCGTGGCCTCGCGGCCCACCGGATAGCGGTCGATGTAGAAGCTGTGCGGCTGGTGCTCGATGTCCTCCAGGCCCGCGAAGAATGCCGCGTTGTACGCCGTGGTCACCACCTGGGACACGCCGCCACCGAGATCTTCCCGGAAGACGCCATCGCTGATGATGAAGCCGGGCACGAACCCGTTGGCCTCGGTCCGCTCCCCCACCGTCTCGTTGAAGGAAAAGACCTCACCCGGCTCGAGGATGGTGCCGTTGATCAGTTCGGCAGCACGCGCCTGGTTGATGTTGCGGTACTCCGCGTACGGGAAGTACGTCACGAAGTCGCTGACCTGCTCGACTATCCCGAGGTCGCGGGCGTCCTTGGTGGTGAAATCGGCTCGCTCGACCTTGGTCCCGACCTCCACCCGACGGGCCTTGCCGGTCTTCGACAGCACCGGTCCCAGCGCGTCAGCCACTGACCGGGCCACGATCCGGATACCCGCCTTGGCAGGGACGACCTGCGGCTCGCCGCCACGCAGCACGACTGCGGCGTCCTGCGGGGCGCTGTCGATGCGTTCGCGCAGCCGGGCCAACCCCCCTTCGAGGCGCTCGGTGTCGATCACCGGAGCCAGGGCTCGGTCGACGACCTCCAGCGTCAGGGCCGGGGCGAACTCGCGGACCAGGAGGTTCGCCCGGCGCTGCGGCAGCACCAGCGTGACCGGACCGGCGACCGCCGGGCGAGCCAGGGTGTCTAGCGCCTTGGCGAAGTCGTTCCCGGTGACGGTGGGCTCCTTTTCCACCACCGGCAGCTCCACCGGCCCCTGTCGGGTGATGAAGGCTTCGCGCACCAGCGCGGCCGTCTCGGCTGTGTCGACGCTGAGTCCGGTCGTCGGCGGTTCGACGTCGCGCCGGCCGTTGGCCGCGAAGCTCACGCTTGGCTCGACTGCGGCGACGTCGACCTTGCGGGCGATCGTGTCGATCGCAGCGTCGAGGGCCTGCTCGTCCACTTCGATCACCGGCTCGGCCTCCCCCGAACCCACCAGGGTTTCCACCATGCGGATGGGATTCCAGGTACGCCCTCCGCCGGCCTCAGCGACGGTCTCCTCGACGTCCAGGCTCAGCCCGGCACCGGTGGGGTCGATCTGCCAGCTCTCGTCCTCGTAGGTGAGCTTGATCGGCTTTGCGGCCTGTTCGGCGAAACCTTCGTCCAGGCGTTCCTCGGCGGCTTGCGGGTCGAGCCCTCCGATCGCGACACCGGCGACCTCGGTGCCCGACGGCACCCGGTCGCCGAGGAAGATGACGCCGGCGGCGTAGAGCCCCCCGACCAGCACCGCAACACCGCTGAGGGCCAGGTACACCCCCGTACGGTCATTGTCGGTCGACCCGTCGTCAGCCACGTTCGTGCGCTCCTGGTCCTCGTTGTCCCTCGTCGTAGGCCCCATCTTCGATGATCGCCGCCCGCAGAGCCACCTGCGAACGCTCGTCGGCCGACGAACGCAACAGGGCCGCATAGTGTGACCGGTAGTACAGGAGGGGACGGTCCCATCCTTCGGTACCGATGTCGGTGTCGTCCGGCAGGACCCGCGCGGACACTACTCGGCCCACCAGGATCAGGTGGTCACCGCCGTCGTACTCGGCCCAGGTCTCGCACTCCAACCAGCCGATCGCCTGGCGTACCAGTGGCGCACCGGTGACATCCCCGCGGACGTGGTCGACACGGCCGAACTGGTCCGTCTCGGAGCGCCCCGGACTGGCGAACCAGCTCGCAGCGTCCTGGCCCGACTCGGCGAGGATCGACACCGCCCACTGACGCGACGCCACCACAGCACCGTGGAAGCGGTTGCGCCGGTTCACGAACACGGCGACCAGCGGCGGATCCAGTGACACCGAGCTGAAGGCGCTGGCCGTCATCGCGTGGTCGAGCCCGTCGTGCACCGTGCTGACCACGGTGACCCCGCTGGCGAAGCGGCCGAGCACGGCTCGGAACGCCAGGCGGTCGAGGGTCATCCGCGTCGGTTCCTTCCGGTCCTGGTACCCGCCACGACAGCAACGACGACCAGCAGCATGCCCGCGTACAGGAAGCCGTAGCCGAGTGCGTCGCTCACCAGCAGGAAGTCCCCGCCGGGGCCAGGGGACTGCAACCACAGCACCGCACCGAACCATCCCGCCGCGGCACCGAGCACCGCCGCAGGGCCTCCCACCAGCGCCGCAGCGCGTACGACGACGACCAGCGTGCTGAGCGCGAGCACCAGGCCCCACGGTACGGGGACCGGTTCGTCTCGCCAGACATGTCGGTAGGTCAGCAGCCCGCAGACCGCAGTCGCGAAACCGACAGCAACGCCAACCGCGACGAGAGCAACGGTCCGGACGGCGCCCGACCAGGCGGGCGTGGGTGACGACGGGGGCACGAACCGGGCGGTCAGTCGAGACCCGCGAACAGGTCGCTCTCGCACCCCGTCGCGGGGTCGACAGGTCCTCGAACGCCCTGCGCCAGCCGGTAGTGCTCCTGGCTCCAGATCTGGTTGCCGATGCTGTCCGGGAGCGCGAAGAAGCCGTGGTCCAGGGCGATCTGGCTGCGGTGCGCCCGCATCGCTGCCATCTTGGCGTCGACGAACGCCGACCCGTCGATCGCGGCGTCGATCAGCTCGTCCGCGATCATGAACGGCATCATCGGACCATCGGGGTCCATGCCCTCGAACGTGGTGGTGTCGCCGGCGGCACGCAGCGTCCGCAGGGCATCGCGCATCCGCGACTCGCTCATCGAGGCCCAGTACACCTTCGACACCGTCCACGGCTCGCCCAGGTCCGGCCGGTACGAGCGCGTACCGGACAGCGCCACGGCGTAGGTGGCGACCCGGTGCGCCTGCACGTGATCGGGATGGCCGTAGCCGCCGTACTCGTCGTAGGTCACGAGCACCTGCGACCTGGTCTCCCGGATCACCGGGACCAGCTCGTCGGCGGCAGCCTTGAGGTCGGCGTGCCAGAAGGCGCCCTCCGGCACATCGGGCGCGACCGTGGCGCCGCCGTCCTCGCCCCAGGCCATGCCGGAGTCGTGGAAGCGACCCGGTCCACCGAGGAACCGGTGGTCGGTGACGCCCAGCTCGTCCATGGCGGCTGCGAGCTCGCCGATGCGGTGCTCGCCGAGCCCGCCCTGCCGCTCATGCGCGAGGTGCTCGAGGTCGGGCACGACCACCTCACCCATCTCTCCGAGCGTGCAGGTCACCAACGTGACGGCGGCCCGCTCCGCGACGTACTTGGCCATCGTGGCGCCGTTGTTGATGGTCTCGTCGTCGGGGTGCGCGTGCACGAGCAGCAGCCGCCGGCCAGGCTGCGTGTGGGAGGCGTCAGGCATTGACCCAGGTTAGTGGGGTCCGCTCGTCCGAGCCGCGGGGCAGGCACTCGTGGGGACGGCGACTGGCGACACCTGGCCGGCGCACGGCGTGGCAGGATCGGTCGGGTGACCCAGCCGACGCACGCACCTTCCAGCTCCTCCCCTGCGGCTGAGGAACAGCCGTCGTTCCCCCGGTTGTCCGCCCGGACGCTGCGCTTCACCCTCGGGATGCCCCGTGCGGCGTCGGTCACCGCCGACGGAACGCGGGTGCTGTTCGTACGCACCGCTACGGGCACGTCGCGCACGGCAGCGCTGTGGGTCTACGACGTGGGGCGCCAGGAGGAGAAGCTGCTCGCCGACCCTGACGAGCTGCTCGGGGCCAGCGAGGAGGAGCTGAGCCCGGCTGAGCGGGGCCGCCGCGAGCGCGCCCGCGAGTCCGGTGCCGGCGTGGTCGCCTACGCCACCGGCGGCGCCCGCGACGAGCTGGTCTGCTTCGGTCTGTCCGGGCAGCTGTGGGTGACAGCGACCGACGGGTCCACCGCGCCCCGGCGACTGCCCTCGACCGGCTCGGTCATCGACCCCCGCCTGGATCCCACCGGCACCCATGTTGCGTACGCCAGCGACCAGGCGCTTCGTGTCGTCGCGCTGGACGGCACCGGCGGTGACCGGGCGCTGGTGGAGCCGGACGGCCCGAACGTGACCTGGGGGCAGGCGGAGTTCGTCGCGGCCGAGGAGATGGAACGCTTTCGCGGCTACTGGTGGGCACCGGACGGTCGGTCACTGCTGGTCCAGCGCACCGACGAGAGCGCGGTGCCGGTGTGGCACATCGCCGACCCCGCGAACCCCTCGGCAACGCCGGTGGCGCACCGCTACCCGGCGGCCGGCACGACCAACGCCGACGTGTCGCTGTGGCACCTGCGCCTCGACGGTTCGCGCACGCAGGTCACGTGGGACGCGCAGGCGTACGAGTACCTGACACGCGTGTCGTGGACCTCGCACGGCGACCCGGTGATCCAGGTGATGAGTCGCGACCAGCAGCGGGCGCAGGTGCTCGGCGTCGACACAGCCAGCGGTGACACGCACCTGGTGCGCGAGCAGACCGACCCGCTGTGGGTGGACCTCTCCACCGGCGTCCCGACCATGGCCCCCGGCGGACGCCTGGTCACCGTCGAGGACTCCGCGGACACCCACCGGGTGGTCGCGGACGGCGTGGCCATCAGCCCGGAGAGGCTGCAGGTCGCCGGCGTGCTCGGGTGTGACGACACCGGTGTGCTCGTCACGGCCACCGAGGAGCCGATCGAGATGCACCTCGTGCACGTCGGCTGGGACGGCACGCTCACCCGCCTCACCGAGGGTCAAGGCATGCACGGCGGCAGCTCGGTCGGCGGCACCACCGTGATCACGCGGTCCAGCCTGGATGCCACCGCCTCGCGGGTCACGGTGACCGCGGCCGGCCACACCGTCGAGCTCGCCAACCATGCGGTGACCGCCGGGTTCTCCCCGCGGGTGTGGATGCTGCACGCCGGTAGGCGCGAGCTGCGCACGGCCGTGCTCTTCCCCGCCGACCACGAGCCCGGGTCGAGGAGACTGCCGGTGCTGATGCACCCGTACGCCGGGCCGCACGCGCTGCGCTGCGTGGCGTCCGCACGCGCGTTCCTCGAACCGCAATGGCTGGCCGACCAGGGCTTCTGCGTCATCGTCGCCGACGGTCGTGGTACGCCGTCGCGTGGCCCGAGCTGGGAGCGTTCGATCCGCGACGACCTCGCCGGCGTCACCCTGGCCGACCAGGTGGACGCGCTGGCTGCGGTCGCACAGGCCTACCCCGATGACGTGGACACCTCCCGCGTCGCGATGACCGGCTGGTCCTACGGCGGCTACATCTCCGCACTCGCGGTGCTGGCGCGTCCCGACGTCTTTCACGCCGCCGTCGCAGGCGCCCCGGTGACCGAGATGCAGCTCTACGACACCTTCTACACCGAGCGGTACCTCGGCCACCCTGGTGAGCAGCCCGACGTATACGCAGCGAACTCACTGACGCACCTCGCAGCCGGCCTCGAGCGCCCGCTGATGATCATCCACGGCATGGGCGACGACAACGTGGTGGTGGCGCACACCCTGCGGTTGTCCGCAGCGCTGCTCGAGGCGGGGAAGCCGCACGAGGTGCTGCCGCTCACCGGCGTCACCCACATGGCGTCGCAGGAGATCGTGGCGGAGAACCTCGCGCTGCTGCAGGTGACGTTCCTGCAGCGCGCGCTCGGCTAGCTGCTCCGCGGCTCGCAGGCGCACACCTGGTTGGTCACTCAGCGACGACGACTCGGACGCCGACCATCTCGTAGGTGATCCTGGCGCGGGCGTCGCGGGTGGCCAGGTCGACATCGTGCTCGACGGCGGCGAGGGCAACGTGCGCGTCGTACACGGCCCCGCCCGCCACACCGAGCCGGCTCAGCAGCGCCGGCAGCTGCCCGACCATCTCGGCACCGAGGAGCAGCGGCGGGCCGAAGCGCTCGTTCAGCAGTCGAGCGGCATCGGCCGGTGTCACCCGCACGTCACCGGGCAGGCGAGTCAGCACGGAGTACGTCTCCACCAGGGCGTGGCCGCTGAGGGCGATCTCCCGGTCGTCCCACCAGCGCACGACGGCCGCGTGTGCCTGGTGCGTCTGGACCAGCAGCGGAACCGCGACGCTGGTGTCCACGGCAACGGGCGGGGTCACCGCCGTCCGGCGTCGATGAGCCCGAAGACGACGTCGTCGTCGATGATCGTGTCGCCGGTGGCAACCAGCCAGCCTGCGTCCTCGACCAGTCGAGCCGTGCGGCCGGCGGGGACCAGCTGGAGCCCGGCGCCATATCGAGAGATGTCCACGGTGGACCCGGGGCGAAGGCCGAGTGCGTCACGCAGCGGCTTGGGCACGACGATCCGTCCGACGGAGTCGATGGTGGTCTGCATTGGGGCGACGATACCAGCGTTCTGCCAGCCGGTCTCACGACTTCAGCGTGGCCCGCAACGCCGGCAGCCGCAGCCGCATCACGTCCAGACGTTCCAGCGTGCGCTGCGGCTCGCCGACCCGGGCCAGGTTGAGCATCCCGGGGTCACCGGCGCGCTGTCCGGCGGTGATCTTGTCCGTGGCCGAGCCGATCCGCCGGTCGACCGCGTCGAGCACCTCGACCGGTGAGTACGCCCCGTACTCACGCACCATCAGCCGCAGTCGACGTACGACGTCGTCGTCGGGGATGACCAGCGCCAACGGCACGCTGTTCCAGGCCGTGAAGGCGAGGTCGTCCAGCTCGACGCCAGGCCCGGCCATGTCCCAGTCGTAGATCCCGGCGAAGTGACCGTCGACGACGGCCCAGTTGTACGCTCCGGCGTCGTGGTGGCACACCAGCTGACCGGGTTGGAGCTCGCCGCCGTTGCGCCATTGCGCCCCCGGCGGTGGGGCGAAGTCCCGTACTGCGTCGTGAAAGCGTCGCAACCATCGCATCGCCTCCGCCAGCACCTCGTCTCCAGCGACCTCCTCGTCCACGTCGATGCTGCGCCCCGGCAGGTATGTCAGCACCTCGCGGCCGCGCGCGTCGGTGCCGAGCACGTGCGGGATGCCGTCCAGACCCGCGGCGGCCAGGTGGTCGAGCAGCGCGTGCACGGCGGGTGACCACGCTCCGGTGGGACGCCGGACGGTGTGGCCGATGCGGACAGCGCCGCCGACGTTGCCGCCGACCAACGGCGAACCGTCGAGCAGCATCTCGCGCAGCTCGGGAAGGAACGGCGCATCGGCGGCGAGCCAGGGACAGTCGAGCAGCTCCTCGGGGTCGAGCCACCGGATCGCGTCGTGCTCGTGCGGCACCGGTTCAACGCCGGTGAGCTCGACCACGAGCACCCGCAGGACCCAGCCCGGGCGCAGCACCGCCGGGCCGGCGAGCTCGCCGACCACACGTACCTCGCAGCCGAGCTCCTCGCGCACCTCGCGCACGCAGGCTTGCTCCGGTGTCTCATCCGGGTCGACCTTGCCGCCGGGGAACTCCCACCCGCCGGCCAGGTCGACCGGATCGGTCCGCCGCGCTGCCAGCACCCTCCCGTGGGACACGATGGCGGCACCGACGACGAGCCGGTCGCTGGGCTCGGACGGGTTCGGAAGGTTCATGGCGGCCGTCAGGGTAGCGAAGTCGCACCCCTCGCCGCCGGATGCTGCCAGGCGTAGGTTCGAGGTATGTCCGATCCTCAGCAGTCCGCCGGCATCCTCGACAGCACCGCCCTGCACGGCGTGATGGCCGAACACCCGCACTGGGAGGTGCGCGACGGCGCTCTGGTCCGCAGCGTCACGGTCCCCGCGTTCGCCGACGGCATTGCGCTGGTCGCCGCCGTCGCCGCCGTCGCGGACGAGGTGAACCACCATCCCGACATCGACATCCGGTGGACCACGATCACGTTCCGCCTGCTGTCGCACTCGGCAGGCGGGATCACCGGCAAGGACGCCGACCTGTGCGGCCTCATCGACGCCATCGTCGACGAGCGGGTCCCGCAGCCGCTGTAACCCAACCTGGAGCGCCGCGGTTCCGTCGGCCATTCAGCCGAGTTGCTGGTCCACGAAGCACCAGCGCCAGGCCTCGCCGGTCTCGAAGC
>JACCXZ010000089.1 GCA_013696745.1 Nocardioidaceae bacterium
CGACTGACCCGGAGCCGACTGACCCGGAGCCGACTGACCCGGAGCCGACTGACCCGGAGCCGACCGAGCCGGAGCCGACTGACCCGGAGCCGACCGAGCCGGAGCCGACCGACGCGGAGTCCACTGAGCCGGAGCCGACCGACCCGGAGCCGACCGACCCGGAACCGGGTGACCCCGACCCGGGCGGCCCGGGTGACGGGGGCCCGGTGGGCGAAGGCCGTGCTGATCAGGCGGGCGCCAGGCCTGTGGATCGACGCGACTGACGCCTGTTGACATGCCGGTGACGCGCCCGTCCCGTAGCGACGAGTTCGCCGCCGATTCGTCGCGCGCGATCGGCGGACCGGTCGGTGCGTACGCGCGTCGACCACGCCGCAGCAGCGCGCTGATCACCGTCCTGCTGATCACGACCGTGGCCATGTCATTCGGAGTTCTCAGCAAGAACGCCTGTGCTGCTGGTGCATGGTGGGAGGGGAATCAGGCGTACGCCAACGTGTGCGAGAGCGAGCTGCCGCAGTCCTACATCGACCTCGGACTCGCAGAGCAGGTCCCCCCGTTGGGGGAGGATGCCGGCCGCTACCCAGGACCTGCCGTGTCCGTACCGACCGCGGTCGTCTCCTACGTCGTTGCCCGGATGTCTCAGGCAGCCTTCGGGGTGCAGGACCCGGTGGATCGCGACGACAGTCCGGTCGCGGACGTGGCTGTGGACCCCGCTGTGCAGGCCGAAGCGGTGGAGTTCACGGCGGTCGCCGCCGTGCTGCTGGCGCTGGCTGCCCTCGCCTGCGCCGGGTTGCTGGTCCTGACCCATCGCCACCGGCCATGGGACGCTCTCGGGTTCGCCGCCGCACCCGTACTGGTGCTCAGCGGCCTGATCGGCTGGGACCTGTTGCCGGCGGCCTGCCTCTGCGCTGCTCTGTGGTCGTGGTCGCGTCGCCGACTTCTGCTGACCGGCGTGCTGCTGGGGACCGGGGCCGCCTTCTCCGGGTTTCCCTCGGTGGTGCTCGTGGTCCTCGTGCTGCTGAGCCTGCGCGCGGGACGGGGGGCCTGTGTCCTGCCCACGGTGGCCGGCGCACTGCTGGCATGGGTGGGCATCAACGTGTCTGCGGCCCTGCTTGGCCCCGCCGGGTGGGGCAGTTACTGGTCGGACCGGATCCAGTCCGCACCCGGCACCGGGTCGCTGTGGGAGGTGGTCGCAGCGTGGGGGTGGCAGGCCGACGCGATCTTGGCCAACCAGGTACTCGGCATCGGGTCACTGGTCGTGCTGGTGGTGACCGGTTGGCTCGCCTTCTCGACGGCTCGACGACCCCGGGTGACCCAGCTGGCCTTCCTCGCGGTCGCGGGGATGCTGCTGCTGGTCAAGGACGCGCCACCGCAGACCGCGTTGTGGCTGCTCCCGCTCGCCGTGCTCGCACGGCCGCACTGGCGTGACCTGCTGATCTGGCAAGCCTGCGAGGTGGTCTACTTCCTCGCCTGGCACTGGCACCTCGGCGGATTCACGCTCGGGGGCGGCACAAGCCAGGATGAGGTGTACGTGCTGGCGATCCTGCTCCGCGTCGCGGGCATCGGGTGGCTGGTCGCCATGGTGATCCGTGACATCCGGGCGCCCTGGCAGGACCCCGTACGCGCGGACGGGACGGTCGACGACCCCGCCGGCGGGGTGCTGGACGGGGTTCAGGACGTGCGTGAACGTCGCATTCTCAGCTGATCTCGACGGCGTCCACGTACGTCGTGGTGAAGCGCACGTCCACGTCCACCTCGGCGCCGATGTCCGGGACCGAGCCGGCGCCGGGGACGAACAGCATCGACGCCTGCATGTGCGGTGGCTCGGCGAACCAGCGCTGCTTACCCCCGACCCGAAACGGTGACAGCGACAGCCCGGCCGCCTCGAGCCCTCCGCGGGCCAGCGACAGCGCCCGCTGGCGCAGGCTCGTCATCGCGGCCGGTGCCTCCAGCCCGATGCCGTGGGCGGTCCCACCCGCGACGACCACGAGCGTGCCGGCGCGAGGCATGGGCCGCTGCCGGTAGCCGATCCGCTCGCCGCGCTGGACCTGATGCCGGTCGAGCACGGTGGCGGCAACGCGGAGGGCACCGCGATCGCCGAGCCACAACGAGGTGCCGATCCGCGGACGAAGGCTCAGGCCTGGACGCCGCTGCGCCAGCTCGGTCAGCTCGGCGTCGCTGAGATGGGACACGAAGAGCCTCGTGGTCTCGAGCTGGGAGGCCTGCAGGGCGGCGGCCCACTGCTCGGCCTCGGTGAGATTCCCGCCGGTCATCGGCAGGTGCAGCGCGAAGCCGGTGAGCCGCAACGGACCCAGCGCCCTGGCCGCGGCCGAGAGCTCGTGACGGGTCAGCCCGTGCCGGGCCATCGAGGTCAGCCCCTCGACCACGACGCGGGGCCGGGTGCCCGATACGGAGGCGTGGGCGGCCAAGGACTGCACGTCCACGACCCGGCTCAGCGTGTGCACGACCCGCTGGTCGTACCCGGCGTCACCGACAGGCAGCTCGCGGCGCCACGGCGTCATCACCAGCACGTCACCACCGAAGCGCGGCAGGACCTCACCGACCTCCGCGTACGTCCCGACGGCGATCGTGTCGACGCCGAGCCGGTCCGACTTGCGGGCGAGCCGCGGCAGGCCGAGACCGTACCCGTTGCCCTTGGCCACCGGCACCAGACCGGGGTGGGTCTCGGCGACGCGGCGCAGGTGGCTGCGCCAGCGGTCACCATCGACATGCAACGTGAGCGGCATGTGGCTCACCGCCGCTTCATGTAGAGGTCGAACGCCTTGTAGAG
>JACCXZ010000179.1 GCA_013696745.1 Nocardioidaceae bacterium
CCGAGCGAACGACGCCCCGTCGCACCCGCCTCGGTGGCCTGCACGTCCGCCGTGCCGGGCTGAGCCTCGCCTTGCGGTTGCGCTGACGTCGTGGACACCTCAGTCGTCCCGGTCCTCGAGATCGTCGCCCTCGAGCCGGGTGCGCTCGGCGCGCCGTAGGCTGCGCACGGTCTCGTTGATCGTGTCGATGTCGACGATCCCCTGGTAGGCATGGGAGGAGTCAACGACAATGGCTGTGCTGTAGCGAGCGCTGAGCATCTCGTTGAGGGTGTCGCTCAGCGTCGCGTTCGGCTGCACCACCGCCTCGGGGGAGAGCCCAATCTCCGAGAGCGCCCGGCCGTCGTCGGTGCGGTGCAGATGGTCAGCATTGACCCACCGCAGGGGCCTGCGCTGGTCGTCCAGCACCAGGACCGCACTCTTGTTGCTGGCATCGAGCACCCGGCGCACCTCGTCGCGGCTGGCTCCGTCCGGAACGGTCGGCCACTGGTGCAGCTCGACGTCTCGCACCCGGCTCAGGCTGAGTCGCTTCAGCGAGGCTCCGCGGCCGATGAAATCGGCGACGAAGTCGTCGGCCGGGTTGACGAGGATCCGTTCGGGGGAGTCGAACTGGGCGATGTGTGACTGCTCCCGGAGGATAGCGATGCGATCGCCCATCTTGATGGCTTCGTCGATGTCGTGGGTGACGAAGATGATGGTCTTCTTGATCTGCTCCTGCAGGCGCAGGAACTCGTTCTGCAACCGGTCGCGCGTGATCGGGTCGATCGCACCGAACGGCTCGTCCATCAGCATGACGTCGGGGTCGGCGCTCATGGCGCGCGCGACACCGACCCGCTGACGCTGGCCGCCAGAGAGCTCCTTGGGGTAACGGTTGCGGTAGTCGCCCGGATCCATGCCCACCATCTCGAGCAGCTCGTCGATCCGCTCGGAGATGCGCTGGGGCTTCCAGCCGAGCATCTTGGGGACGGTGGCGATGTTGTTGGCGATGGTCACGTGGGGAAACAGGCCGATCTGTTGGATGACGTAGCCCATCCGGCGCCGCAGCAGGTCCGGGTTGGTTTTCGTCACGTCTTCCCCGTCGAGGAAGATGCGCCCCGAGGTGGGCTCGATGATCCGGTTGATCAGCTTCATCGTCGTCGTCTTCCCGCAGCCGGACGGGCCGACGAAGATGACGATCTCGCCCTCGGGGATGTCCATCGACAGGTCGTCGACCGCGGGGTCACGCTGGCCGGGGAACCGCTTGGAGAGGTTCTCCAACCGGATCTGGATCTTGCCGCCGTCGGTGGCGGTCCCGGCATCTTGAGTGTCAGTGGCTTCGGTGTCGGTCATCTGATGCCCTTCGGGATCGTGAACCTGAAGATCGCGACGAACACGAGATCGAACAGGACGGCCAGGACGATGACCCCGAGCGTCCCGGCGAGCACCTGGTTGAGCGCTGAGGCGCTGCCGAGGTTGCCCAGCCCGCCGAAGATCTCCTCGCCGAGGCCGGGGCCGTTGATGTAGGCGCCGATCGCGGCGATACCGATGAGGAGCAGGGTGGACACCCGGACACCGGTCAGGACGACCGGCCAGGCCAGTGGTAGCTCGATGCGCAGCAGTCGCGTCCACCGACTCATCCCCATGCCCAGGGCCGACTCGACGACCGAAGGGTCGACCTCGCGCAGCCCGACGATGGTGTTGCGTACGATCGGTAGCAGGCCGTACAGGACGAGCGCCACGACGACCGACGGGGCGCCGAGACCCAGCACGGGCACCTGGATCAGCAGCGTGAAGAGCGCGAGCGAAGGGATCGTCAGGAAGGTGCCAGTCACCGCGAGCACGAGCTCGCGAGGGCGCTGCGCCCTGTACGTGGCCATGCCGAGGCCGACACCGATCACCGTGGAGATCGCGACCGAGAGGATGACAATGATGCTGTGCGCGAGGGCGAGCTCGAGCAGGTTTTCCCAGGTGAACTCCAGGTACGTCCAGAAGCTGGAGTACCAGCTGTCCTCACCCACTCCCGCCACCCGGGTCTATTCGGTGGACAGATGAGCAACTCATGCTGAACCTTCCGTCCGGAGCGAGGCCCGACTGTTGCACGCGGCGACCATGAGGCACAAGGGCGTAGGCCCCCGCGGGTGATCACAGAACCGTCACGGTACGATCACGCTCCGTCGGCCGGGAACAGCCGGAGTTCACGAAGGTCACCACGAGGAGAGGACCGAGCATGCGTACACCGGTCGCCAAGGCCGTTCGTCCACCCACCCACGGTGAGCTCGACAGCCGGTCGTGGGTGATGAGCCGATGACGCCCTCGACGGGTCGCGGGCCGAGCCTGACCGATCGGCTGGCTGAGGGACCGGTGGTGTGTGCGGAGGGCTACGTCTTCGAGCTCGAACGCCGTGGCTACCTGCAAGGCGGCCCGTACGTCCCCGAAGTCGTGCTCGACCACCCCGAGCAGGTGACGGCCCTGCACGAACAGTTCGTACACGCCGGCTCCGACGTCGTCGAGGCGCTCACCTACTACGCCCACCGCGAGAAGCTGCGCGCCGTCGGCAAGGACGGGATGCTCGAACCGCTGAACCGTCAGGCCTTGGAGCTCGCCCGGGCGGTCGCCGACTCCACGGGCACGCTGCTCGCCGGGAACGTCTGCAACACCAATCTGTACGACCCGGCGGAGCCGGGCACGCACACCGCCTGCCGGGAGATGTTCACCGAACAGGTCGGTTGGGCGGCCGATGCCGGTGTCGACTTCGTCATCGGTGAGACGTTCCGCTACGCGGCCGAGGCGCTGATCGCGCTCGAGGTCATCCGCGAGGCCGGCCTGCCCGCGGTCATCACGCTCGCCGTTGGCAGGTCGCCCGAGACGCGGGAGGCGTGGGCCTTGCCCGAGGCGTGCCGGCGGATCGCCGACGCCGGCGCCGATGTCGTCGGCCTCAACTGCATCCGCGGGCCGGACACCATGCTGCCCCTGCTCGAGGGGCTGGTACGCGCGGTGGACGTGCCGGTCGCGGCCCTGCCCGTGCCCTACCGAACGCACGCCGAGCAGCCCACCTTCCAGTCGCTGGGTGTGGACCACGACGGGCAGCCCGCGCAGCAGAAGCCGTTCCCCATCGCACTCGACCCGTTCACCTGCGACCGGTACGAGGTGGCCGACTTCACCCGCAGCGCCCGAGAGGTCGGTGTGCTCTATCTCGGTCTGTGTTGCGGCGCCGCTCCCCATCACATCCGCAGCGTGGCCGAGGCGCTCGGACGCACTCCACCGGCGAGCCGTTACTCCGACGACATGTCCAAGCACGCGTTCTTCGGGACAGATCCGACCCTGTCACGGCACAACCTGGACTACAGCGAACAGATGTAGCTGAGCACGTCGAGGGCTGTCGGGGCGGTCAGGCGCTCAGACCGGGCTTGACCTCCACCAACCGGGCCAACAGCCCGTTGATGAACGAGGACGACTCGTCGGTGGACAGATCCCCGGCCAGACCGACCGCCTCACTGATGGCGACCGCGTCGGGGACGTCGTCGGCGTACAGGATTTCGAACACTGCGATCCGCAGCAGGTTGCGGTCGATCGTCGGCATCCGGTCCAGCGACCAGCCCACGGAGTACGTGGAGAGCAGCTCGTCGATGCGCTCCTGGTGCCCGTGGACGCCCTCGACGAGGGCCACGGTGTACGGGTTGACCGGTGGGTCACCGTCGGCGAGCCGCTGAGGCAGGGTCGCGCCCAGCTCGACCCCCCGTAGCTCGGACTCGAAGAGCACGTCCAGGGCGCGCTTGCGTGCCTTCGTACGAGCCGACATCAGCTGCTGACTCGACCCAGGTAGCTGCCGTCGCGGGTGTCGACCTTGACCTTCTCGCCGTTGACGATGAACAGCGGGACCTGGATCTCCTTACCGGTCTCCAAGCGCGCCGACTTGGTGCCGCCGGAGGAGCGGTCACCCTGCAGGCCCGGCTCGGTGTACTCGATCGACAGCTCCACCGAGGCAGGCAGCTCGACGTACAGCGGGTTGCCTTCGTGGGTGGCGACCATCGCCTCCTGGTTGTCCAGCAGGTAGTCCACCGCGTCGCCGACGACCGCGTCGGACAGGTGGACCTGGTCGTACGTGGTGGTGTCCATGAAGACGTAGGCCTCGCCGTCGTTGTAGAGGTACTGCATGGTTCGCTTGTCGACGTTGGCGGTGTCGACCTTCACCCCGGCGTTGAACGTCTTGTCGACAGTCTTGCCCGACAGCACGTTCTTCAGGGTGGTCTTGACCATGGCCCCGCCCTTGCCGGGCTTGTGGTGCTGGAACCACACGACCGACCAGAGCTGTCCGTCCAGGTTGAGCACCATGCCGTTCTTGAGGTCGTTCGTCGAGGCCATGGGAGGTTTCGGTCCTTCGTCTACAGGTGTGGGACGTCGTCACCCGACGACGCGCAGGTCCTTGGGTGCCGTGGTGAGGACCTCGGCACCCTCTGGGCGCACGACGAGCGTGTCTTCGATGCGGACGCCACCTCGCCCCGACAGGTACACGCCGGGCTCGATCGTGATCGCGTTGCAGTCGGCCAATATACCGGTGCTGACCGCGCCCATGAACGGGTCCTCGTGGATCTCCAGCCCGACGCCGTGGCCGAGGCCGTGCACGAACCGCCCGGCCAGTCCGTGGCCCTGCAGACAGCCGAGGACCGAAGCGTAGACGTCTCGGGTGGCCGTGTCCGGCCGGGCTTGCGCCACGCCGACCGCCTGGGCCTCGCGGACTGCGGCGTACACCTCGCGCTGCCAGCCGGCCGGTTGCTGACCCACGACGAAGGTACGGGTGCAGTCGGCGTGGTAGCCACCGACCCGAGCCCCGAAGTCGATGGTGAGCAGGTCACCGCGCTCGACCACCCGGTCGGTCGGCGAGTGGTGCGGGACCGCGCTGTGCGGTCCGCTCGCCATGATCGTGTCGAAGCCGACGGCTTCGGCGCCGAGATCCAGCATCGAGCCCTCCAGCGCGCGGGTCAGCTGTCGCTCGCTGCGACCGAGGAACTCCCCCGCGAGCAGCGTCTCCAGCGCCCGCATCGAGATGTCGCACGCCTCCCGCAGGTTGCCGATCTCCTCCTCGTCCTTCACCCGTCGGTGCGCCTCGACCAGAGCATCGAGCGGGAGGAGCTCGCAGTGGCCCTTCGAACCGTTGAGCGACAGGAAGTCGTCGTGGGTCAGGTCGTGGGTCTCGACGGCGACTGTGTCGACCCGCTGCCATGCTGCGGCGCCGACCGCATCGGCCACCGTGGGCCACAGGGCCGGCGTCGCGCTGCCCTTGATCGGATAGGGCCGCAGGCCGGTCTGCCCGAACCCCTGATCCAGGTAGCGGCCGTCGGTGGCAAAGACCGGCGCAGCACCTGGCATCAGCAGCAGGGCGCCGTTGGACCCGGTGAAGCCGGTCAGGTACCGGATGTTCACCAGATTCGAGACGAGTGCGGCTCCCCACCCTCGCTCGCTCAGCTGCTGCTCCAGTCGGGCGCGACGGGACTCGTGGATGGCAGGCATGTCCTCACCCTCACCCGGCAGCCCGGCCGGGGGCAAGTCAGCGCACGATCTCCGCGTACGCCGCGGTCAGCAGCGCCGGGTCGGGCGCGGTGAGCACGCCGGGACGGGCCAGGCCCTCCAGCACCACGAACCGCAGGTCCCCTCCGCGGGTCTTCTTGTCCACCCGCATCCCGGTGAGCAGCTCATCCCAGCGTCCGGGCACGTACGTCGTCGGCAGACCGACCAGCTCGAGGACGCGGCGGTGCCGGTCAGCGAGGTCACGGTCGAGTCGTCCGGCGAGGTGTGCCAGCTCGGCGACGTAGCGCATCCCGATAGCCACCGCCGCACCGTGGCGGAACTGGTAGCGCTCGACCAGCTCCACCGCGTGTCCGAAGGTGTGGCCGTAGTTGAGCAGCTCTCGGCCCACGCCGCCACCCGCCCCGGTCTCGCGCAGGTCGGCGGACACGACACGTGCCTTGACCGCGATCGACCGGGTCACCAGCTCCCGCAAGACGTCGGAACCCGGGGTCACGGCTGCCTGCGGGTCGGCCTCGACCAGGTCGAGGATCACCGGGTCGGCGATGAAGCCGCACTTGACCACCTCAGCGAGGCCACCCACCAGTTCGGCCCGGGGCAGGCTTCCCAGCGCGTCGAGATCGCACACGACACCGACCGGTTCGTGGAAGCAGCCGACCAGGTTCTTGCCCTCGGCGGTGTTGATGCCCGTCTTGCCTCCGACCGCCGCATCCACCATCCCCAGCAGACTGGTGGGGACCTGCACCAGCCGGACACCGCGCAACCAGGTGGCGGCCACGAAGCCCGCGAGGTCGGTCGTGGCCCCACCGCCCAGCCCCACGACCACATCGGATCGGGTGAAGCCCGCTCGGCCGAGCACCGACCAGCAGAACGCCGCGACCTCGACCGCCTTGGCCTGCTCGGCGTCGGGAACGGCGATCGTGTGTGTCTCGTAGCCGGCCTCGGTCAGCGCCTGGCGCAGCGCGCTCGCCCGACCCTCCAGCGGCTCCGGGTGGATCACCGCCACCCGGCGGGCACCGGCCGCCAGGGCGCTGACCTGCGTCCAGGCGCCGGGACCGATCCGCACGGTGTACGGCGCGGCGGCCCTGACCTCGATCGTCGTGACGGATCCGGTCACGACGGCTCCTCCTGCACATGTGCCGCGATCTGCGCGACGACCTCGTCGACCGGCCGCCCGTCAGTGCTGACGGTCACGGTGGCCACGGACTCGTACAGCGGCCGCCGGGCCTCCAGCAGTGTCCGTAGCGAACCGCGTACGTTACCGAGCAGCAGTGGCCGGGCGGTGTTCAGGCCGACCCTGCGGGCCGCCTCGCTGATGCCCACGTCGAGGTGCACGACGCGATGCTCTGCCAGCGCTGCGCGGACCGGCTCGCAGACCACGGCGCCGCCACCCAGACACAGCACGCCCTGGTGCTCGGCCAGCGCCGCGAGCACGGCGTCACGTTCCAGCTCGCGGAATCGCTGCTCGCCGTCGTCGACGAAGATGTCGGAGATCGAGGTGCCGGTGCACGCCTCCACGTCGGCGTCGGTGTCCCGGAAGCCGACGCCGAGGCGGCCTGCCAGGGCTGCGCCCACTGTGGACTTGCCGGCCCCCGGTGGGCCGACGAGGACGACCAGCGGCGCGGATGGCTCGCTCACGCGAAGGCCAGCGAGGCGAGGTAGGAGTCGCGGTTGCGGCGGGTCTCGGCCACCGAGTCGCCGCCGAACTTCTCCAGCAGCGCGTCGGCGACGACCAGCGCGACCATCGCCTCCGCCACGATCCCGGCCGCAGGCACCGCGCACACGTCTGAGCGCTGGTGGTGGGCGGCGGCAGCCTCGCCGGTGGCCACATCGACGGTACGCAGTGCTCTGGGCACCGTGGAGATCGGCTTCATCGCGGCGCGTACCCGCAGCAGCTCACCGGTGGACATCCCGCCCTCGGTCCCTCCGGAGCGTCCGGTGGCCCGGCGGATGCGCGATCCCTCGAGCACGATCTCGTCGTGTGCGAGCGAGCCGCGGGTGCGGGCCAGCTCGAAGCCGTCACCGAGCTCGACGCCCTTGATGGCCTGGATGCCCATCAGTGCCGCCGCCAGCCGGGCGTCGAGCTTGCGGTCCCAGTGCGCGTAGCTGCCCAGTCCGGGCGGCAGGCCGGACACGACCACCTCGACGACGCCCCCCAGGGTGTCGCCGTCCTTGCGGGCTGCATCGACCTCGGCCACCATGGCCGCGCTGGTGTCGCGGTCCAGACAGCGCAGCGGATCGGCGTCGAGGGTGGCGACGTCGTCCGGGGTGGGGGGGACACCGGCCGGCGCCCGGACCGAGCCGAGCTCGGTCACGTGGCTGACGATGCCGACGTCGGCGACCTGGGCGGCGAACGCTGCGGCCACCGAACCGAGCGCCACCCGGGCCGCGGTCTCACGGGCACTGGCGCGTTCGAGCACCGGACGGGCCTCGTCGAAGCCGTACTTCTGCATGCCGGCGAGGTCAGCGTGCCCCGGACGCGGGCGGGTCAGCGGGGCGTTGCGGGCCTGGCCGGCGAGCCCCTCAGGATCGACCGGATCGGCTGCCATCACCAGGGACCACTTGGCCCACTCGCTGTTGGCGATCCGGATCGCCACGGGGCTGCCCATCGTGACACCGTGACGGATGCCGCCGACCAGCTCGAGCTCGTCGGCCTCGAAACCCATGCGCGCGCCCCGGCCGTACCCGAGGCGGCGGCGCGCCAGGGCACCACGGATCGCTTCGGTGGTCACCTTGACACCGGCAGGCATGCCCTCCAGCACGGCGACCAACGCCGGACCATGGGACTCTCCGGCGGTCAACCAACGCAGCATGCGTTCAGTCTTTCACGCGGGCCCCCACCACTTCCCCACGGTGGGCTCGCGGGTACGCGCGGTTCGTAGGCAGCGCACCCGCTCAGTGGTGCAGGAGCGGGGTCGCCGGTGCTAGTCAGGCCCCGTTTCGCGCCATTGGCGCAGGTGATCGTGCTAGGAGCACGGTCACCTGGCCGCCACGACTCTGCGACACGATCGGCGGCCCGGTTCTGAGCAACTACCGCCGGACCTGAATCCTCACCGGCATGGTGGGCTACGTCGAGGGGTTGAGGGAGCTGGTCGGTCACCGGCCGTTGCTCCTGGTCGCTGCAGGCGTGATCGTCAGGGACTCTGCCGGAGCGATCCTCCTGCAACGACGGACCGATGACGGACGCTGGGGCATCCCAGGCGGCGCCCTCGAACTCGGCGAAACGCTGGAGGAAGCCGCGCGACGTGAGGTCCGGGAAGAGACCGGTCTCACCGCGGGGGAGCTGGACCTGCTGGACGTCTACTCCGGACCAGAGTTCTTCCTGCGCTACACCAACGGGGACGAGGCCTAGGTCGTGGGCGCGACGTTCGCCGCACGAAGCGTGTGCGGCGAGGCCAGGGCCGATGGGGATGAGGGCAGCGAGCTGGGCTACTTCGCGCCCGAAGACTTCCCCGCAGGGCTGAACGACTACAACCGCCAGCTGCTGGACCGCTGTCGGGACAAGCTCTGACGAGGGCGCGCCGAGTCGAGCTCAGCCGGTCCACCACGCGAACAGCGGCCCGCTGACCACACCGAAGCAGGCGCCGAGGACCATGAAGGGTCCGAACGGGTAGGCCCTGCGGTCGACCTTGCGCAGCAACGCGAGAACCCCGCCACCGACAGCGCCGAACAGGAACGCGGCATACATGCCGACCACCAGCTCCTGCCATCCGACGGCGGCCAACGCCATGCCCAGCACCCCGGACAGCCGTACGTCACCGTAGCCGAGGCCCTTGCTGTAGACCAGCCACATCAGGAAGAAGACTGTGAAGGACGCGAGCCAGCCGACGCCCGCACGCACCACCAGATCCCGGTCGCGCTCCAGCGCGCCGGCCAGCAGCACCAGGGCCGCCACCACTGCGTACGACGGTGCGACGATCCTAAACGGCAGCAGCGTGGTGTGCCAGTCGATGAAGGCGAGCACGACGCCGACCGCGCAGACGTACACCCACGGCGCCAGGACCGCGCTGTCGGCGAGCACGACGCCGACCGAACCCGCGGCGAGCGCCGAGGCAACCGCCAGCCGCAGCGCCAGTCCGCGGCGGACCGCCAGGTCGGTGTAGCGCGGCTTGCCTTCAGCGGCATCCTCGGGCTCGGGAAGCGCGGCGACGAGCCGCGGCGAGAACCAGGCGAGCCCGCCGGCCGTGGCGGCAGCCGCCGCCGCGATCGCCAGCTCCGCCCCCGTCACCGGCGCGACTCTAGTGCGCTCCACGCCGCCGCGTGCAGGACGTCCACAGGCACGTCGTGCTCGGTCATGAGGCGGACCTGCTGCGCCGCCTGGTGCGCAAGCATCGCGATGCCGTCCACGACCTGTGCACCGTGTCCGCGGGCCCGGGTCAGCAACGGGGACGGCCACGGGTCGTAGGCGATGTCCAGGACGGCGCGGCTGCGGGACAACAGCTCGTCGCCGACCTCGATGTCGGTTCCGCCCGGGACCGTCGACGCCAGCAGGTCCACCCCGTCGGGCGCGTCGCTGACCAGGTCTGCAAGTGCACCGACGCTCACCCGTACGCCGGCGGCCGACGCCCGTGTGGCCAGCGGCTGCGCCCGGCGGGGGTCACGCACTGCGAGGTGCAACCGGCGCAGCCCGAGCTCCGCCAAAGCCACGTGGACCGAGTCGGCGCTCGCCCCGGCTCCGACGAGGACGGCCGTCTCCACCCGGTGGATCCCCGCCGCACCCAGCGCACCCGTCACGCCGGCGACGTCGGTGTTGTCGCCGCGCACAAGCCCCCCGGCAAACACGACCGTGTTGGCCGCCCCGACCCGGCGCACGAGCTCGCTGCGCTCGTCCAGCAGCGGCAGCACAGCCCGCTTGAGCGGCATCGTCAGCGACAGCCCACGCCACCCTGGTCCACAGGAGCTGACGAACCCGGCCAATTCGGCTTCCTGCACGTCGTGGGCGTCGTACTGCCAGTCCAGACCGATCTGCGCGTACGCGGCACGGTGCATCGCCGGCGACAGTGAATGTCCGACCGGGTGTCCCAGCACGCCGCACCGGTAGCGCCCGCCAGGCTCCAGCACGGTCGGGTTCAGCACAGTCGGGTTCAGCACAGGTCGCTGGTCGTGCAGTACTCGCGCAGCCGTGCCACGTTGCGGTTGTGCTCCTCGAGGCTCTCGCTGAAGGCCGTCTCACCAGTCTTCAAGTTGACAGTCACGAAGTAGAGCCAGTCGCCGTCGGTCGGCTCCAACGCCGCTTCGAGCGCGTCCAGGCCCGGGTTCCCGATCGCGCCGGGCGGCAGGCCGGGGTAGCGGTAGGTGTTGTACGGGGACTCGATCTCGCGCTCGTCCTCGCCGGTGAACACGTCGCCGTCGTCGCGACCCACGGCGTACTGCACGGTCGAGTCGAACTGCAGCGGCATGCCGATGTCCTGGCGGTTGTAGACGACCTGGGCGACCTTGCCGAAGTCGTCGGCCAAGCTGGCCTCCGCCTGCACCATGCTCGCGATCGTGACCGCGTCATGTGGGGAGATCCCGAGACGGCGGGAGCGGGCCTGCAGGCCGGAGCGCTCCGCCTCGGTCTGGAAGCGGTCCACCATGTCCTGGGCCAGCGAGGGGGCGGTGGTGTCGTCATCGATCTCGTACTGGGCCGGGAACAGATACCCCTCGGCGTCGCCCTTTGCGTAGGTCGGGAGGTCCAGGGCTGCCGTGTCCTCGACGGCACGACGCATCGCTCGGGCCGAGATGTCGGTCTCCGCGGCGACTCGCTCGACGACCTGCTCGACCCGGAATCCTTCCGGGATGGTGACGGTCGCCTTCGCCGGCGGGCCGGCGAGCAGCAGCTCGAGGGCACCCGACGAGGACATCCGCTGTCGCAAGTGATAGGTGCCGGCCTGCACGGAGCCACCGTCGGGGTCGGCCGCGATGACCGATTCGAAGGTCTCCGCGTCGGCAACGACCCCCGCCTCCTGCAGCAACCCGGCGATGTCACGTCCAGACGCCCCATCAGGGATCACCACCTCGACGCTGCCGCTGCCCGGTCCCGCGTAGTCGTCGGACGTGCCGGCGAACCGGTCGTCGACGAAACTCAACCCCTGGCTGACGGCGAACCAGCCCGCCGCGACGATGACGGCGAGCGCGACCAGCGCCGCCAGGCACCCCCGGCCACGGTTGCTCGTGTGCCGTCGGCGGTCACCGTCGGGCAGGACGTCGGTCTCACTCACGCACTGTCACATCCACGATCTCTCCGGGAGGACGGCCGCTCCTGCGTTCACCGTCCAGGGCGGTCTGCAGGATCTCGACAGCGGCCACCTGGTCGACCACCGCTCGACTACGCTGCCCCTTCCTCCCCCGGTGACGCAGCACCCGTTCGGCGCTCACGGTGCTCAGACGTTCATCGACGAGCCGCACCGGCACGGGATGCACTTCCTGTGCCAGTCGGACAGCATAGGACCTCATCCGTACGGCCGCCGGACCCTCGCCTCCCGACAACGAGCGTGGCAACCCGACGACCACCTCGTTCACGTCGTGCTCGAGCACCAGAGCCCGCAGGCGTTCCAGCGACGTCCGCCCGGCCGCGACCGTCTCCAGCGGCGTGGCGAGAGCACCGGCCGGGTCGCTGTAGGCGACGCCGATGCGGACATCTCCGACGTCGATGCCGAGCCGGCGTCCCGGCCGCACGACGTCAGGCTCCGACCGTGGCAGCCACGGCACGTTCGACCGCGGTGAGCGCATCCTGCGCCGCACCGGCGTCAGCACCGCCTCCCTGCGCAACGTCGTCCTTGCCGCCGCCGCTGCCACCGAGGGCACCCGCTGCGACTTTCACCAACGAGTTCGCTGACAGGCCACGAGCACGCGCGTCGTCGCTGACCGCGATGACCACGGCGGGTCGGCCACCGCTCGACCCGATCACGGCTACCACACCGGGGCGACCGGCCAGTCGGCCGCGCACGTCCAGGGCGAGCTTGCGGACGTCGCCGGCATCGGCGTCCTCCGGTGCTCGGTGTCCGACGAACGCGATGCCCCCGACGTCGCGCGCGCTCTGCGCGACCTGCCCGGCTGATGCCAGCAGCTGGCCCACCCGTACCTGTTCGATCTCCTTCTCCGCTGCGCGCAGCCGAGCCACGATGTCACTGACGTGGCCCGGCAGATCCACGCGACCCACCTTCAGCGCCTCGGTCAGCTGGGACACCAGCACGTGTTCCTCGGCGAGGAAACGATAGGCGTCAGTTCCCACCAACGCCTCCACGCGACGCTTGCCGGTGCCGATCGAGCTCTCACCCAGGAGCTTGACCACGCCGAGCTGCCCAGAGGCCTGGGTGTGCGTGCCACCACACAGCTCGCGGGACCACTGCCCCCCGACCGAGACGACGCGGACCCGGTCGCCGTACTTCTCACCAAACAACGCGATGGCACCCGAGCGCAGGGCGGTGTCGATGTCCATCACCTCGGCTTCGACTGGAAGGTCCTCGACCACGAGCTCGTTGATGTGTGCTTCCACCTCGTGCATCACGCTCGGCGGGACCGGCCCCGGCGCGGAGAAGTCGAACCGCAGCCGCCCGGGGGCGTTCTCACTGCCGGCCTGGGTCGTGGTCTCGCCGAGGGCCTCCCGGAAGGCCTGATGCACCATGTGCGTCGCGGTGTGAGCGCGACAGATGGAACGGCGCCGCAGCACGTCCACAGCACAGCGGGCCGTCGCCCCGACCGTCAGCTCACCGCGCTCGACGGTGACCCGGTGGCTCACCACGCCGGGGATGGGCTTCTGCACGTCGAGCACCTGCAGCAGCGTGCCGTCCGGGAGCTCGATCTGTCCGTGGTCGGCGAGCTGTCCGCCACTCTCGGCGTAGAACGGCGTCTCGTCAAGGACCACCTCGACCTCGTCACCTTCGAGCGCCATCGGCACCCGATCGGTCCCCGACACGATGCCGCGCACCAGGCTCTCCCCCACCGTGTGCCCGTAGCCGGTGAAATCCACGGCGCGACCTATCTCGTCGGCAATCTCGCGGAACGCCCGGGTGTCGGTGTGCTGGCCTTTCTTGGCCCTGGAGTCGGCCTGGGCACGAGCCCGCTGCGCCTCCATCAGCTCACGGAAGCCGGCCTCGTCGACGGCGAGTCCCTGTTCGGCCGCCATCTCCAGGGTCAGGTCGATCGGGAACCCGTACGTGTCGTGCAGCGCGAACGCCTTGTCGGCTCCGAGCGTCGACCCCCCGGACTGCTGGGCAGCTTCGACCGCGACGTCGAAGATCTGGGTACCGCTGCGCAACGTCGTGCGGAACGCTTCCTCCTCGGCGTACGCGATCTGCGAGATACGCGTCCAGTCCCGCTCGAGCTCGGGGTACGACGCCTTCATCGCGTCCTTGCTGACCGGCAGCAGTTCGGGCAGCGTGCGATCCTCGACTCCCAGCAGCCGCATCGACCTGACCGCGCGACGCAGCAACCGGCGCAGGACGTAACCGCGTCCCTCGTTGCCAGGCGTGATCCCGTCACCGACCAGCATCAAGCCGCTGCGGACGTGGTCGGCGACGACCCGGAACAGCACGTCGTCGTCGTGGTCGGCGCCGTAGCGGCGTCCGGAGAGCTCCGACGCCTTCTGGATGACGCCGGCTACCTCGTCTATCTCGTACAGATTGTCCTTGCCCTGCAGGACGCATGCGACCCGCTCGAGACCCATGCCGGTGTCGATGTTCTTGCGCGGCAGCTCGCCCAGAATCTCGAAGTCCGACTTGGTGCTGCCCGGTCCGCGCTCGTTCTGCATGAACACGAGGTTCCAGATCTCGACGAAGCGGTCCTCGTCCACGACCGGCCCACCGTCCGGGCCGTACTGGGGGCCGCGATCGTAGAAGATCTCGCTGCACGGACCGCAGGGCCCGGGGATGCCCATCGACCAGAAGTTGTCCTCCATCCCGCGGCGCTGGATGCGCTCGTCGGGCAGTCCGGCGATGCCCTTCCACAGCGCCACGGACTCGTCGTCGTCGAGGTACACCGTCGCCCAGATGCGCTCGGGGTCGAGGCCGAAGCCGCCCTCGGCGACGGATCCGGTGGCCAGCGTCCAGGCGAAACCAATTGCATCGGCCTTGAAGTAGTCGCCGAAGGAGAAGTTGCCGCACATCTGGAAGAACGTGTTGTGCCGGGAGGTCTTGCCGACCTCGTCGATGTCGTTGGTCCGCAGGCATTTCTGCACGCTGACGGCGCGATCGTACGGCGGCGTCTGCTGGCCGGAGAGGTACGGCACGAACGGCACCATGCCGGCGGGCACGAACAGCAGGTTCGGATCCTCGAACGGCAGCGGCGACGACTGCACCAGCGTGTGGCCGCGCTGCTCGAAGTGGGCGAGGAACCGCCGGCGGATCTCAGCGGTCTGCATCGTGGGTCACCTCAGGTTAGTGGCGGGGGATCGGCGGCGGAGGCAGCCAGCACTCGGGGTCCGGTGTGAACCCGTGGGTCGAGCACCGGCCCGTGAGCTCGTGCCCGACCGCTGTCAACCTCGTCTCCTGGCGGAAGGGCCAGCTCGTGTGCTATCTCGACCTCCCGCTCGGCCATGCCGATGCGCACCTCCTCGGCGAAGGCGCGCGCACCCAGCCCCCAGGTCGCCACCTGGTCGGTCACACCCTCCGGCGTGAGGCGGTAGACGACACGCCGCGCCTTGAGCGTCGTCCAGAGACCGGCGCCGGCGCCGGCCGCGAACCACAACGCACGTCCCATCACGAAACTGCCTCCCCCCGCCCGGTGTCCTCGAGACCACCGAACCCCTGATCGTCGCGCACGATCGCCAACCGCGCGGCGCGGCGTCCGGCTCGCAGCCGCAGCTTGCGTCGCCGGTGGAACTCGCGGCGCATCATGGAGCGGACGCGGTCACGGTGCTCGGCCCGCAGCGCCCGGCGGATGCCGTGCCCGAGGACGGCGGCCCGCACGAGCGGCCGCCCCAGCGTCGCATCGATCACCTGGGACGTGGTCGGCACGACCACGCTGCGGCCATCCGGAGTCCAGACGACCTCGCCGACGACCAGGGTCCTGCCGGACGGCTCGGCTGGCTCCGGGGCGGTCTCCTTCAGCGGCCGTTGCGCGGCCTTCACGTCGGCAGCGAGAACGTCGATGGCCGCCTGCAGCTGGGCGGTCTGACGACGGTGGGCGCGGACCACGAGCACGACGACCACGCCCAGCGCCAGGGCAAGGGTGGAGGCCGCGACCCCTAGTACCTCCAGCCCGGACATGGCGACGACCCTACCGCTCACGCAGGATCGAGCGGATGCGGACCAGCTGCTCGGCGTAGGCCCGTTCGCTCCCCCGCCCTGTGGGTCGGTAGTACTCGGCGTCGGCCACCTCGTCCGGCGCGTTCTGCTGGGGCGTGACGCCGCGCGGGTCGTCATGGGCGTAGCGGTAGTCATGGCCATGCCCGAGACGCCGTGCCCCTCTGTAGTGCGCGTCGCGCAGCGCGGGAGGCACCGCGCCGGCCAGACCGGCACGTACATCGGCGACCGCCGCATCGATCGCCAGCACGACCGCGTTCGACTTCGGCGCAAGCGACAGCGCGACAACCGCCTGTGCAAGGTTGATCCGAGCTTCCGGCAGACCGATCATCGCGACGGCCTGCGCCGCCGCGACGGCGGTCGTCAACGCGCTGGGGTCGGCCAGGCCGATGTCCTCGCTGGCGAGGATCACCAGCCGGCGGGCCAGGAACCTCGGGTCTTCGCCGGCCTCGACCATGCGCGCGAGGTAGTGCAGCGCCGCATCCACGTCGGAGCCTCGGATCGACTTGATCAGCGCACTGGTGACGTCGTAGTGCTGGTCACCCTGACGGTCGTAGCGCACGGCGGCGACGTCGACGGCCAGGGCCGCGGTGTCGACGTCGATCACCGTGCTCTGTCGGGTGTGCGCAGCGCCGGCGGCAGCTTCCAGGTAGGTCAGCGCGCGTCTGGCGTCACCGCCTGCCAGCCGGACGAGGTGCTCACGGGCCTGTTCGCTGAGCTCGAGCTCGCCGGCCAGCCCTGCGTCGTCGGTGAGCGCTCGGTCGATCAGAGTGCCCACCTGCTCGGCGGTCAGCGACTGCAGCGTGAGCAACAGCGAGCGGGACAGCAGCGGTGAGATGACGCTGAAGTGCGGGTTCTCGGTGGTCGCCCCCACCAGGGAGACCCAGCGGTTCTCCACGCCTGGTAGCAGGGCGTCCTGCTGGGTCTTGGAGAACCGGTGCACCTCGTCGACGAACAGCACGGTCTCGCGGCCACCGCGCGCCAGGTCCCGCCGCGCGGTGGTGAGCACCTCGCGGACGTCCTTGACGCCGGCGGAAACCGCACTGACCTCGACGAACCGTCGTCCCGTCTGCGCACTGATCAGCGCCGCCACGGTCGTCTTGCCGGTGCCCGGTGGCCCCCACAGCAGCAACGACATCGGCTGGTCGCCGTCGATCATGCGTCGTAGCGGCGACCCGTGCGCAAGCAGGTGGTCCTGGCCGAGCAGCTCGTCCAGCGTGCGCGGACGCATGCGTACGGCCAGCGGTGCATGTTCGTGGCCCGCGTCGGACAGGCTCCCACCGCCGGTGCCCGGCGCCGGCCGGGCGCTCTCGGGCGCCTCGAAGAGTCCGTCGGTGTCCATCCCGGGCGAGACTAGCCTGACTGGGCGGACCTGCTACGACGTCTAGACGTCACGGGGTGGCCCTGCTACGAACCTAAGGTCACGAGGCCACCCCGTGACGAAATCCAGTAGTAGTGGAGCCACCCACGGCTCGCTGCAACATCGAGGATCCGCCCGGTTGGTGGCCGGCGCAGTTGAGTCACGCGCACCACCGTCACGAGCATCGCCACTAGTTGCTGGTGATCGTCCCCCGGGTACCGAGGGCGCCCGCGCTCTCCAACGCCTGGTCCATCGGCTCGGCGAAGTGGCAGGCGGCCTGGTGTCCCGGGCTGATCTGCAGGAGCGGTGGCTCCTCCTGGGCGCAGATGTCCTGCGCCTTCCAGCACCGGGTGCGGAAACGACAACCCGACGGGGGGTTGATCGGGCTCGGAACATCGCCCTCGAGCTTGATCCGCCCGCGCCGACCGCCCAGAGCCGCCTGCTTGATGTCCGGAACGGCCGACAGCAGCGCCTGTGTGTACGGGTGGTGCGGCTGGTCGTACACCCACTCGCGGGGACCGATCTCGACGATCTTGCCGAGGTACATCACCGCGATCTCGGGGCAGAAGTGCCGCACGATCGCCAGGTCGTGCGCGATGAACAAGAAGGCGATCCCCAGGTCGCGCTTCAGCTCCTCCATCAGGTTGATGACCTGCGCCTGGATCGACACGTCGAGCGCGGACACCGGCTCGTCGGCCACGATCAGCTTCGGGTTCAGTGCCAGCGCCCGGGCGATGCCGATGCGCTGGCGTTGTCCGCCGGAGAACTCACTCGGGTAGCGGTTGTAGTGCTCGGGGTTGAGCCCGACGCGCTCGAGCAGCTCCTGCACCCGTGTCAACACCTCGTTCCTGGGCACGATGTCGTGCACCTCCAGCGGAGCGCCCACGATGCTGCCGACGGTGTGTCGGGGGTTCAGCGACGTGTACGGGTCCTGGAAGATGATCTGGATGTCGCGGCGGACGTCCCGCATCTGCTTCTGGGACAGGGTGGCGATGTCCCTGCCGTCGAACGTCACCGATCCTGACGTCGGGTCCAGCAGCCGGGTGATGACCCGGCCCGTGGTCGACTTGCCGCAGCCGGACTCACCGACCAGGCCCAGCGACGAACCCTCGTGGACGGTGAAGGTCACGCCGTCCACGGCGCGGACCTGACCGATGGTGCGCCGGACGACACCGCTGGAACGTACCGGGAAGTGCCGCACCAGATCCTTGACCTCCAGCAGCGGCGGCGAGGCGTGGGTGCCCTCAGACATCGGACGTCGCTCCTTCGTGTCCCTTGACCTCGGCCAGGACCTCGGCCTCGACGCGTGCCATGGACCGCTCCGGATCCTCGAGGTGACAGCGCTTGAGATGGCCCGGCCCTCGTCCGCCCGGGCGCAGCAAGGGGAGCTCGTTGCGGCAGAGGTCGGCCGGCAGCTCGTGCTTGAAGCGGCACCTCGGCTCGAACGGACAACCGGGCGGCGGGGTCAGCAGGGACGGCGGGGTGCCCGGGATCGGCACCAGCGGCCGGTCGACGTCACCGCCGACCTCGGGCACGCTGGACAACAGCCCCCACGTGTAGGGCATCTCGGGGTGCGTGAGGAGCTCCTTGCAGCTGCCGTACTCCACGGCCCGGCCGCCGTACATGACAAGCACGTCGTCGGCCATCTCCGCCACCACACCGAGGTCGTGGGTGATGATGATGACCGCCGAGCCGAACTCTTTCTGCAGGTCCTGCAGCAGGTCGAGGATCTGGGCCTGCACCGTCACGTCGAGGGCGGTGGTCGGTTCATCGGCGATCAGCAGCTTCGGGTCGTTGACCAGCGACATGGCGATCATCGCCCGCTGCCGCATGCCGCCGGAGAACTGGTGCGGGTAGTTGTTCGCCCGGCTGCCGGCCTGCGGGATACCGACCCGCTCCAGCATCTCGACCACACGGTTCCTGGCGACCTTCGACGAGACGTCGTGGTGGGCACGGTACGCCTCGGCAATCTGTGATCCCACCGAGTAGAAGGGGTGCAGTGCCGAGAGTGCGTCCTGGAAGATCATCGCGGCGACCCGCCCGCGGATCGTGCGCATACGGGCGTCGTTGAGGCCGATGATCTCGGTGCCGTCGAGACGGATGCTGCCCGACATCTGGGTGCGGCGTTCGTCGTGCAGACCGAGCAACGCCATGCTCGAGACGCTCTTTCCGGAGCCGGACTCCCCGACGATGCCCAGCGTCCGGCCCAGCTCCAGGGTATAGCTCAGGTCCGTGACGGCGTGGACCAACCCGTCGGCGGTCGGGAACTTCACGGTGAGGTCCTCGACGACGAGGAACGGCCCCGTCGCGTCGGTGCGGCTGGCCTCAGCCGTGGCCGGCGACGAGGTGACGTCGGTCATGAAAGGCGCACCCTCGGGTCGATGAAGCTGTACACGAC
>JACCXZ010000096.1 GCA_013696745.1 Nocardioidaceae bacterium
GGCACACTCAGTGCCGACATCCAGAGCACCGTCGAGCGGGTCGCCCTCGCGGCGTTCATCGTCGTGCCGTTCCTGTCCGTGCTCGCCGCGGTCCCCGTCGCCTGGGGCGGATGGCTGGGGTGGCGCGACGTGGTCCTCGCGCTGGCGATGTACGCGGTCACCGGGCACGGCATCACGGTCGGCTTCCACCGACTCTTCACGCACAAGGCTTTCAAGCCCAACCATGCGGTCAAGGTCGGTCTCGCGATCGCGGGCAGCATGGCCATCCAGGGGCCGGTGATCCGGTGGGTCGCCGACCACCGCAAGCACCACAAGTTCTCCGACCGTGACGGCGACCCGCACTCCCCGTGGCGATACGGCGAGAATCTCCGGGCGCTGTCCAAGGGGTTCCTGCACGCACACATGATGTGGCTGTTCGACGTCGAGCAGACGCCGATGCGACAGTATGCGCCGGACCTGATGCAGGACCGGGACGTCGTCCGGGTGTCACGACAGTTCCCGCTGTGGGTCGCGGTCTCGCTGCTCGCCCCGGCCCTGGTCGGTGGCCTGTGGTCGATGTCGTGGCAGGGCGCGCTCACCGCGTTCTTCTGGGCCTCGCTGGTCCGGGTGGCGTTGCTGCACCACGTGACCTGGTCCATCAACTCGATCTGCCACACGGTGGGCGAGCGGCCGTTCCGCAGCCGCGACCACTCCGGCAACGTGTGGTGGCTCGCGGTCCCGTCGATGGGCGAGTCGTGGCACAACCTGCACCACGCCGACCCGACCTGCGCACGTCACGGTGTCCTGCGCGGCCAGCTCGACAGCTCGGCTCGCACCATCTGGGCGATGGAGAAGCTCGGCTGGGTGTCCGACGTCCGATGGCCGGTGCAGTCACGTCTGGACGCCCGGCGTACCCGTACCGCCTGAACGACTGCGTCGATGTGGTGGAGGAGAATGCACGGGTGAGCGACCACGGGGAAACCAAGCCGAAGCGCGCGACGCGGCTACGGATGACCGCGGCCGACCGCCGCGAGCAGCTGATCGAGACGGCCCGGGCTGTCTTCGCCCGGCGCGGCTACGAGGGCACCTCGGTCGAGGAGATCGCCGCCCGGGCGGAGGTCTCCAAGCCGATCGTGTACGAGCACTTCGGCGGCAAGGAGGGCCTGTACGCCGTCGTGGTCGACCGTGAGGTGCTTCGCCTGCTGGAGATGGTGCGCGGCGCGCTGACCGCCGGGCACCCCCGGGAGCTGCTGGAGCAGGCCGCCCTTGCGCTGCTCGACTACATCGAGTCCCGCCCCGACGGCTTCCGCATCCTGGTCCGGGACTCGCCCCTGGGGTCGTCGGCCGGCTCGTACGTCTCGATCATGAGTGACATCGCGAGCCGGGTCGAGGGCATCCTGGAGTCGGAGTTCACCGCGCGCGGCTTCGAGACGCGCTACTCCGCGATGTACTCCCAGATGCTTGTCGGCATGGTCGGCACCACCGGCGCGTGGTGGCTCGACACCCGCCAGCCAGCCAAGGACGTGGTGGCCGCGCACCTGTGCAACCTGGCCTGGAACGGCCTGTCCGGCCTGGACAGCAGGCCCGTCCTGGTGACCCGCGGCAGCGGCTGAGGCGGCTGAGGCGGCTGAGGTTCACCAGGGTCCCCAGGGAAACCGTACTGCCCACGGGTTGCCTCCCATGGGAGGTGACAACTTGCCATGGGGAGTCCGGTCGATCAGGCGCGATGACGAGTGCCTGCGCGTCACCGGTCGCTGGTACGCGCCACCCGGCTTGCGTGCCTCATATGGGTTGCAGGATCTCCACCCGGTTGCCGGCACCGTCCTCGGTGTAGAAGCGGCGATGTCCAGGGAGGTCGCCGTCCCACGCGACCGGATGGCCGGCCGCGCCCACGCGCTGCGCGACGGCGTCGATGTCGGTCACGGCGAACGCCGGATGCGCCTTGCGGGCAGGCGCGAAGTCGGCCTCCACGCCGACGTGCACCTCGACACCGGGAGCACGGAACCAGACGCCACCTCGCGCTGCGAGGACAGCAGGTTTGGCCACCTCGGGGAGCCCGAGCGCACCGGCGTAGAACCAGCGGGCAGCTGACTCCCCGCCCGGCGGGCAGGACACCTGGACGTGGTGCAGCCTCACGTGCTGCCCCTGCCGTCGACTTCCGACGTGCTGGTCACCGATGGCCGTTCGCATGACGCGTCGCTCGGATCTCGGCGGTCAGGGGCGGCTGCCGCGCGCGCGAGCATCATTGGTTGCTGCGGTGCGCGACGACGAACACCCGGCGAAACGGCAGGACCGTGCCGTACGACTGCGCCGGGTAGGCAGCGCGCAGACGCGCCTTGAACTCGGCGCTGAACGCCGCCACCAGGTCCGCTGGCAGCGACTCCAGCACGGGACGCGCCCCCGTACCGGAGATCCACTCGAACACCGGGTCCGGCCCCTGGAGCACGTGCAGGTACGTGGTCTCCCACGCGTCGACCGACCACCCCGGGCGGCTCAACAGGTCGAGATACGCCGCGGCATCCAGTGCGTTCGGACGCTCGTCGGGTCGTCCGTACGCCTCGTAAAGCTCCTCGGCGGCCAACGCGTGCAGGATCTGGTGGCTCGGCGCCGTAAAGTTGCCCGGAACGCTGAACGCCAAGGCTCCACGGGACGCGACCCGGTCGGCCAGGTCGGGCAGCAGCTGCAGGTGACCGGGCACCCACTGGAACGTGGCGTTGGAGACGAGCAGGTCGACCGGCCCCTCCGGCCGCCACTCGCGGAGGTCGGCCAGCTCGTACCGGACGCGGTCGTCCGGCTCGGTACGCGCCCGCTCGATCATCTGCGGCGAGGAGTCGACGCCCACGATCTCGGCCTGCGGCCAGCGGCGGCGCAGCACCTGCGTGAGATGACCGGGGCCGCAGCCCAGATCGACGATGTGCCGGGCGTTGACGTCGACCCGCGCGAGCAGGTCGATGAAGGGCCGGCTGCGTTCGCTGTCGTACCGCAGGTAGCGGGTGGGATCCCAGGTGGTGGACAACGCAGGTGTCCCTTCGGTCGGAGCGGTTCAGATCCTGCTCGGCCTGTGTCTTGATGTCAAGAAAGTTGCCATCAAGAGTGTCATCGCCGGAGCGCGACTTGGGATTGGGCGCTGGGGCGCCCCGTGCTGATAGGTCGGCCGCAGGGGTCCCCCTCGCCACCGCAGGTGCCCGGCCGCACGCGATCGAGACTCTCGATGTCAAGACTCTTGACGACTAGGCTGACTGGATGCGCGACGAGGTCGACCGGCTGGTGGAGGCGTGGCGTCGTGAACGCCCCGAGCTCGACGTCTCCCCGATGCAGGTGCTCAGCCGAGTCACCCGCCTGGCCCGCCACCTCGATCTCGCGCGCCGGCAGGCGTTCGCAGCCGGCCGGCTCGAGTCGTGGGAGTTCGACGTGCTGTCGGCGCTGCGCCGCGCCGGCGAGCCGTACCAGCTGTCCCCCGGCCGGCTGCTGCGGGAGACCCTCGTGACCAGCGGGACGATGACCAACCGCGTGGACCGGATGGTGGCTCGAGGGCTGGTCGAGCGGCTGCCGGAGCCCAGCGACCGACGGGGGGTCCGGGTTGCGCTGACACCGGCCGGTCGCGAGTCCGTCGACGCCGCACTCGACGAGCTGTTGTTGCGGGAACAGGAGCTGCTGCGAGCCCTCACCGACGAGGACTCCGCCGAGCTGGCCCGCATGCTGCGGATCGTGGTGGCGCCGTTCGACGACGTCCCATGAGGGCGCCTGCCATGCGTTTCACCCCTCGGCCAGCTCGGCCAGCTCCAGCCACTGCTCCTCCACGACGCCACGCTCGGCCAGCACCTCGCCCAGCTGAGCCTGCAGCTCGCCCAGCCGGGCGTAGTCGCTCGCACCGGCCGCCATCTGAGCGTGCAGCTGTTCCTCGCGAGAGCTCAGCCTGGCCAGCTGCCGCTCCAGTCGCGACGCGTCCTTGCGGGCCTGACGTCGGTCGGCTTCGCTCGGCCCGGTGTGGGGCTGCGACGTCTCGTAGCCGCCGGCCGTACGGGTCGCCACCTGCCCGGCGCGGTGGGCACGGAGGAACTGCTCGACACCACCGGGCTGCATGGCCAGCGTGCCGTCACCGGGAAGCGCGTGGATGGTGTCGGTGACGCGCTCGAGGAGGTACCGGTCGTGCGACGCGACGACGAGCGTGCCGGGCCACTGGTCCAGATAGTCCTCCAGCACCGTCAGCGTCTCGATGTCGAGGTCGTTGGTGGGCTCGTCGAGAAGCATGACGTTGGGTTCCTGAGCCAGCAGCCGCAACAGCTGCAATCGGCGTCGCTCCCCTCCGGACAGGTCCCCCACCCGTGCGGTGAGCCGGTCGCCGGTGAAGCCGAAGCGTTCCAGCAGGCTGGTCGCGCTGAGCTCGCCGCGTGCGGTCCGCACCACCCGTGCCAGCGCCTCGACGCTGTCCAGCACGCGTACGGACGGGTCGATGTCCTCCAGCGTCTGGCTCAGGTGCGCAGCTGCCACGGTTCGCCCGCGCTTGACCCGTCCGTGGTCGGGTCCGATCTCGGCGGCGAGCAGCCGCAGCACACTGGTCTTCCCGGCACCGTTGACGCCCACCAGCCCGACCCGGTCACCGGGACCGAGCCGCCACGTGACGTCGTCGAGCAGCCTGCGTCCCCCCAGTGTCAGGTCGACGTGCTCGAGGTCGAGCACATCCTTGCCGAGGCGCACCGTCGCGAAGCGCTCCAGCTCGAGCCGGTCCCGGGCGGGCGGCACATCGGTGATCAGCTCGTTGGCCGCGTCGATGCGGAACTGCGGCTTGCTGGTCCGCGCCGGCGGCCCGCGGCGCAGCCAGGCCAGCTCCTTGCGCACGAGGCTCTGCCTGCGCTGCTCGAAGGACGCCGCCTGACGTTGGCGTTCCGCCTTGGCCAGGACGTACACCGCGTACCCACCGTCGTAGGCGTCGACCCGGCCGTCGTGGACCTCCCAGGTCGTGTCGCACACCGCGTCGAGGAACCAGCGGTCATGAGTGACCACGACGAGCGCAGTGCCGGCGGCGTCACCCAGGTGCCCGGCGAGCCAGTCGATGGCTTCCACGTCGAGGTGGTTGGTCGGCTCGTCGAGGATCAGCAGGTCGTGGTCGCCGAGCAGGAGGCGGGCCAGGTTGGCCCGGCGGCGTTCCCCACCGGACATGCCCTCCACACCACGGTCGAGTTCCATGCCGGCAGTCAGCTCGGTGACGACCTCTCGGGTACGGGCATCGGCGGCCCACTCGTGCTCGGCCATGCCGCCGAGCACCACGTCGCGCACCGTGTCCGCCTGGCCGAGGTCATCGGTCTGGGGGAGGTAGGCGACGCGTAACCCACGGCCCAGGGTGACCCGGCCGTCGTCGGGCTGCTCCAGTCCCGCGAGCAGGCGCAGCAGTGTGGTCTTGCCGTCGCCGTTGCGCCCGACGACTCCGACCCGCTGTCCGGCGGCAACGCCGAGACTGACGCCGTCCAGCAGCGGTCGGATGCCGTACACCTTGTGCACCCGCTCGAAGTTGATCAGGTTCACCGCAGGAGGAGGCACCCGGTGATTCTCTCAGGGCGGCACCGGCCGGTCACGCGGCCTGGGAGCCTCGTCGTCAGTCGTGCGCGATGATCCGGGCGCCCGGGACGGGGCCGATGGCGGTGAGGACGTCCTCGCACACCCGGGAGGCGTCCAACGCCGCGGCGAGGTCCAGGGCGTGTGCGCGGTCCGCGGCCAGGAACATCAGCGTGGGTCCGGACCCGGACACGATGCCCCCGAGCGCACCGCACTCGGCAGCCATCGCCAGTGACCTGCCCAGCTCGGGGCGAAGTGCCATCGCCGGAGCCTGCAGGTCGTTGTGCAGGGCATGCGCCAGTCGGACCGGATCGGCAGCCACCAGGGCACCCATCAACCGGTCGGACACCGCGGGAGCGACGCTCGGCTCCGGGTCCACCAGCCGGTCGAACTCCGCGTACACCTTCCGGGTCGACAACCCCTCGTCGCTGATGCCGAACACCCAGTGGTACGTCCCCCGGGTCAGCACCGGCGAGACCAGCTCACCGCGGCCGGTGCCGAGCGCTGTGCCGCCCAGCAGACAGAACGGCACGTCACTGCCCAGCTCGGCCGCGAGCGCCAGCAGCTCGTTGCGGGGCGTGCGCAGCTCCCACAGCGCGTCACAGGCGACCAGCGTCGCGGCCGCATCGGTGGAGCCGCCCGCCATGCCGCCGCCGACCGGGATGACCTTGCGGATCGCGAGCACCACCCCCTCGCTGATGCGGGCGTGACGTCGCAGTAGTTCCGCTGCGCGTACGGCGAGGTTGTCTCGGCCTCGGGGCACACCGGTGGGTGCAGCGGAGTCCAGGGTGACGGTGATCTCCGGTCCGTGGGTACGTGACGCGCGGACCTCGTCGCACACGTCCACTGCTTGGTAGACGGTGCTCAGCGAGTGGAACCCGTCGGCGCGCACGGCACCGACGGCCAGGGCCAGATTGACCTTGGCCGGCGCGCTGACGAGCACGGACTGCACCCGGCCAACCTAGTGTCGCGGCGAGACGTCGGCAGCGGGCAGCGCCCTCGCGATCGCCACGAAGTCGCTCACCGCGAGCTGTTCGCCGCGGGCCTGCTCGCTGACCCCGGCGGCCGTCAACGCCCTGATCGCCTCGGCCGAGGAGCCGGCGAGACCGGCGAGCGCCGACCGCAGCATCTTGCGTCGTTGCGCGAACGCAGCGTCCACGACCGCGAAGACCAGTTCCCGCGCCACGCCGGTCGGTGGGTCGTGGCGCACCATCCGTACCAGTCCGGAGTCGACGTTGGGCGCCGGCCAGAACACGCTGCGGCCCACCCGCCCGGCCGGTGACACATCGGCGTACCAGGCAGCCTTGACGCTCGGCACGCCGTAGGTCCGCGACCCCGGTGCGGCAGCGAGCCGGTCGGCGACCTCGGCCTGCACCATCACGAGCACGGTGCGCAGGGTGGGCGAAATCTCGAGCAGGTGCAGCAGCACCGAGACCGAGACGTTGTACGGCAAGTTGGCGACCAGCGCCGTGGGTGCCTCGCCGGTGGCGGCGCTGAGCTGCTCGACAGCCACCCGCATCGCATCGGCGTGCACCACGGTGACGTCTGTCCTGCGGGCGGGGGCGAAGTCGGTGACGGTGTCAGGCAAGGCAGCGGCCAGCGCGGCGTCGACCTCGACGGCCACCACCCGCGGGGAACGCTCGAGCAGGGCCAGGGTCAGCGAACCGAGACCGGAGCCCACCTCCAGCACGGTGTCCTGAGCCCCGACACCGGCCAGCTTGGCAATGCGCCGCACGGTGTTGGCATCGATGACGAAGTTCTGGCCTCGCTGCTTGGTCGGCCGGATGCCGAGGCGATCCGCGAGCAGCCGTACGTCACTGGGGCCGAGCAGGCGTACGCCGGGGTGGACCGGCTCCTGGTCAGGCACGGGCTCGCAACTCAGTCGGCTGCGCGCGGTTCACATCGCCTCTGACTGCCCACGGCATGTTGTCACTGCCCATGGGTTGCATCCCATGGGCAGTGCGGTTTACCGGGGGACCCTGGTAAACCGCGCGGTGGCCGGGCGGGCTCAGGTCGGGAGGCCGAGGGCGGCGGCGCAGGCCGGCCAGGAGCCATAGCTTCCACCGTTGGCGTCACGCAGGGCGGTGGCCGCGGCGATCTGCTGCTCGCGCGAGGCCAGGTGCGCGTACGAAGCGTACTGGCCGCCGTAGGCGTCCCAGGTGCTGGCACTGAACTGCAGACCACCGTAGTAGCCGTTGCCCGTGTTGATCGACCAGTCGCCACCGGACTCGCACTGCGCGAGCTGGTCCCACACGCCCTCATCGACCGGCGGGGCTGGCTCCGGCTCGGGCTCGGGGGCCGGCTCGGGCTCGGGGGCCGGCTCGGGCTCGGGTGCCGGCTCGGGCTCGGGCTCCGGGCGTTCCTGGTTGCCGTACACCTCGATGCGGTGGACCGGTCTGCGCACCGTCTCCTTCTCGATGAGCTTGCGCGTACGCAGCTCTCCGTTGGCCCGCACGATGCGGTACGTCAGACGCTGCTTGCCCGGCTCGCCGTCGCGGGCGAGCTCGTACTCGTCGGTGTAGAGGTCGTCGTCCGGCCGTACACGCGTCTGGTAGTCGGTGGACACCGAGACGGTGCGCCGGTTGACGCCGATGCGGGTGACCACGACGCGCATGCCGTCGCGCACCTCGGTCCGCGCCCGTGGCTCGAGCTCGTCCCGCTCACGGACGCTGACCTCGAGCTCGTCGAGCACATCGGCGACCGTGCTGACGGTGGTGGAGACCCGCTGCTTCTCGTCGCGCACGACGACCGTCACGTCCTTGGGCGTGCTGACCGCCATTGCAAGGCCCTCGCGGCTGATCGGGGCACTACGGCTGATTGACAGGTCGGAGTCGGCGACCAGCCGCAGGTCGATCTGGCCCAGCGCGCCGCCGACGGTGTCGGCGGTCGTCCAGTACGTGCGTTCGATGCCATCCACCGCGACGGTGAGCTGCCGGCCGTACCGCACGGCGATCTCGGTGCCCTCGCGCAGCTGCGCCGAAGCGTCCGGGGCAACCGTGTCGTGCTCACCGACCTCGACGCCCTCGTCCTCGAGCAGGTCAGCGACACTGCCCGCAAAGGTCTGCACCTGGGTGGCCCGGCCGTCGACCGACAGGGTCACCGTCTTGCCCATCGTGACGTAGGCGAGGGTGCCGCCCACGACGGCGAGTACGACGGCGAGAGTGACACCGACGATGAGGATGCGCTTGTGCACGAGTCTCCTGCGTTCGAGCTTCCCAGGCACCACGCGCGACGGCTCGGATCAGGCGTGGTCTGCCCATGTCCAGTGCGTCCCGGTGCCCCCCGGCCCGGCGACCAAACGTCGACGATAACGACTAGATCACGACACGCCAAAACGGGTGGATGCCACGCTCGGCCCATCTGTGGCAGGTGTGACGGGTGTGGTCAAAGCGCCTCTCGAAGCCACTCTCACCATGTGCCGCCGAACGCAGCGTCGGTGTTGGCCTCCAGGTCGGCGCACAGCGCGCCGAGGTCGTCGCCCCGCACCTGCGCCATCGCCCGCACGGTGAGCGGGACCAGGTACGACGCGTTCGGCCGGCCCCGGTAGGGGATCGGTGTGAGGTACGGAGCGTCGGTCTCGACCAGGATCCGATCGGCCGGGGCCAGAGCCAAGGCCTCGCGCAGCGGCTCGGCGTTCCTGAACGTCACCGTGCCGGCGAAACTCAGCCACGCCCCGCGGTCCAGGCAGGCGCGGGCGAAGTCGGCGTCGCCGGAGAAGCAGTGCATGACCGTACGAGCGGGCGCACCCTCCTCGTCGAGGACACGGAGCACGTCGTCGTGGGCATCGCGGTCGTGGACCACCAGCGCCTTGTCGTACGCCTTGGCCATGGCGATGTGCGCACGGAACGACTCCTCCTGCGCAGCCCGGCCGTCCTCACCGGTGCGGTAGTGATCCAGGCCGGTCTCCCCGACCGCCCGCACCCGCGGACTGGCAGCGGCGAGCGACTCGATCGCGCGCAACGCCTCGTCCAGGCGGCCGGCCTGGGCGAGACGCGGCGCCTCGTTCGGGTGCAGCGACACCGCCGCGACGATCTCGTCGTACGTGTCGGCCGTCCGGACCGCCCAGGCCGCGCCGGCCAGGTCGCAGCCGATCGAGACGATGCGCGCGACCCCGACGCGAGCGGCCGCCCCCACCGCGTCGTCGACGGTGAACCACTGCTCACCGTCGGCGATGTCGAGGTGGCAGTGGTTGTCCACGACCGGGTGCGGCAACGGCTCGGGGGCAGGTGGCAGGGTGCGGTCCCGGTCCCGACCACTCTTCTCCTCGGCCGCCGCCCGCGCCCGCCTCGGCCCGACCGGTTCGCTCACGCGTCCTCGGCCAGCCGCGGGAACAGCGCCGACGGCTTGGTCACGGCCGCACCGGCCGGCAGCTGCCCCCATCGTCCGGCGCTGCGAACGTCCTGATCAGCGAGCGCCCCCAGCTGCTCGGCGGCCCCGAGCGACTCCCACAGGGCGGCCGCCGTACCGGGCATCGCCGCCGAATGCAGCACTGCGACGCCGCGCAGCGCCTCGGCCGCGGCGTACAGGATGCTCCCGAGCCGGGCACGGCTCGGCCCGGAGTCGTCCTTGGCGACCTTCCACGGCTCCTGCTCGGTCAGGTAACCGTTGACGCGCGCGACGAACGACTCGACCGCCCCGAGCGTCTCGTGCAGGGCGAGGCGGTCCATCGCCTCGTCAGCGGCGGCGACCGTCCGCGCCAGCTCGGCGGCCAGCGTGGCCTCAGCCAGCCCCGCCTCACCGGGGTCGGGGAGCACACCGTCGAAGTACGAGCCGATCATCGCGGCCACCCGGGAGGCCAGGTTGCCCAGGCCGTTGGCCAGCTCCGAGGTGTAGACCGCCTTCATGTGCTCCCAGGAGAACGACCCGTCGGACCCGAACGCGATCACCCGCAGGAAGTAGTAGCGGTACGCATCCGAGCCGAAGGTGTCGACGATCTCGCTCGGGTGGATCGCGGTGGCCTTGGACTTGCTCATCTTCTGTCCGCCCACCTGCAACCACCCGTGGGCGAAGACCTGTCGGGGCACGTCGACGCCGGCGGCCATGAGCATCGCCGGCCAGATGACCGCGTGGAAGCGCAGGATGTCCTTGCCCACGAGGTGCACGGCCGGCCAGAGCCGGTCGAACCGCTCGGGATCGGCGCCGTAGCCGGCGGCAGTGGCGTAGTTGAGCAGCGCGTCGATCCAGACGTACAGCACGTGGCTCTCGTCCCAGGGCACCTCGATCCCCCAGTCGAAGGTGGACCGGGTGACCGACAGGTCCGACAGCCCCTGCGTGACGAAGGCAACCACTTCGTTGCGTGCGCTTTCCGGCTGCACGAAGGTCGGCCGCTGCTCGTACAGATCGAGAAGCCGGTCCGCGAAACCGGACAGGCGGAAGAAGTAGTTGGACTCACTGAGCTGCTCCACCGGACGCTCGTGGATCGGGCAGAGCCTGACCGAGTCGTCGCCGTCGGGATCCTCGAGCAGCTCGGAGGGCAGCTTGAACTCCTCGCACGCCACGCAGTACGGGCCCTCGTACGTGCCCTCATAGACGTGCCCGTTGTCGTACAGGGTCTGCCAGAAGTCACGTACCCGGTCGGTGTGCCGCTGCTCGGTGGTGCGGATGAAGTCGTCGTTGCTGACGTCGAGGACCGACAGCACCGGCTCCCACTCCTCGTTGACCAGCTTGTCGGTCCACTCCTGCGGGCTGACACCGTGCTCGCTCGCCGCCTCGAGAACCTTCTGCCCGTGCTCGTCGGTCCCGGTCAGGAACCAGGTGTCGTCGCCCCGTTGCCGGTGCCACCGGGCGATCATGTCCGCCGCCACCGTCGTGTACGCGTTGCCGATCGACGGCGCGGCGGTCACGTAGTAGATCGGCGTGGTGATGTAGAAGGTCTGCGCTGGGAAGGCCTGGTCAGGCGATGCGGACATGCGACCCATCGTAGGGACGGAATAGGTGATTCTGCGCTCCGGTTTCAGGCGGTGTGGTGCTACGCTGTGCCACACGGTGGACGTCTCGGTACGGGAGCTGAGAAATCACACGGCGCGGGTGATCGCCGCCGTGGAGAGCGGCGAGCCGGTCGTGCTGACCGTGCACGGCCGGCCGGTTGCCGACATCACGCCACGGCAGAGCCGCAGCGAGCGCCGTCCCAGCGACCAGGTGCTGGCAGACCTCACCGAGATCGGCGAGCTCGCGGAACGGCTCGATGTGACCTCTCCCGCCTCGGACTTCGACGTGGGGCTGACCACGGACGACATGATCCGGTGAGCGGATACCTCGTCGACACCAGCGTCTTCATCGCCGCGGAGCAGCGCAGACGGGTCGGGAGCCCTCCCGCGGGTGAGGCGCGGATCTCCGTCGTCACGCTGACCGAGCTGAGTGTCGGCGTGAGGCGCGCCGCGGACAACCGGCTGCGAGAGCTGCGGACCATGACCCTGGCCCGGGCACGGCGCTTCGTCGCCCTTTCCTATGACGAGCCCGTCGCCGAACACCTCGCCGCCCTGCTCGTCACTGGACGCGACCGCCGGAGACGCGCAGGCGCGATGGACGCCATCATCGCCGCAACCGCACTCGCCCACGGCCTCGTCGTATGGACCCAGGACGCCGACTTCGACGTGCTTGCCGACCTCGACCCGTCCCTGCAGGTGCACCGGAACTGACCTCGGCCGCTCATTCCCGGTGCACTGCGCCGTACACCCGCCGTCGGCGCGCCCCGGTCTCTCGGGCCACCGCCGCGACCGCGTCCCGGCGCGACTCACCGGCAGCCTCACGCGTCGCCACCAGCGCGACCAGCGCCTCGTCGTCCAGCTCACCGCGGGGCTGCGCAGCCGACACCACGAGCGTCACCTCGCCACGCACCCCGCCGGCGGCCCAGGCCGCCAGCTCGGCCAGCCGGCCGCGGCGTACCTCCTCGTAGGTCTTGGTCAGCTCGCGGCACACCGCGGCGGCCCGGTCGACCCCGAACGCCTCGGCCATCGCCTCCAGCGTCGCCGCAGTCCGGTGCGGCGACTCGAAGAACACCATCGTGCGCGGCTCGTCGGCCAGCTCGGCGAACCGGCGGGCCCGCTCGCCGGCCCTGCGGGGCGCGAACCCCTCGAAGCAGAAGCGGTCGACCGGTAGGCCGGAGATCGCCAGGGCGGCCAGCACCGCAGACGGTCCCGGGATGACGGTGACCGGTACGTCGGCGGCTACCGCAGCTGCCACCAGCCGGTAGCCGGGGTCGGACACGCTGGGCATCCCGGCATCGGTGACCAGCAGCACCGACTCGCCGCCGGTGAGCAACGCCATCAGCTCGTCGGTGCGCCGGGCCTCGTTGCCCTCGAAGTACGACACGACCCGACCGCTCAGCACGATGCCCAGGTCGTCGGCCAGTCGGCGCAGGCGACGGGTGTCCTCGGCGGCCACCACGGTGGCGTTCGCCAGTGCGGCCGCCAGTCGCGGAGATGCGTCGTCAGCGCGCCCGATCGGGGTCGCAGCCAGGGTGAGGATGGCGGGCACGCGGACATCGTCGCAGCCCGTCGGTCGTCGACCATCGCCTACCATCCGTGAGGTGATGCTGCTCGGGGCCGACAGCGTGCCCCTGCGCGAACGCTGGGCGTCACGCACCGCCGGCTCGAACCGGCTGATCGGCTGGCTCGGGCCACTCGCGATCTGCACGCTGGCGTTCGGCTTGCGGCTGTGGCGCCTGGACCGGCCTCGCGACCTGATGTTCGACGAGACGTACTACGCGAAGGACGCCTGGTCGCTGAGCCGGTTCGGCTACGTCCGGGAAACCGTCGAGAAGGCCGACCAGCGCATCCTGGCCGATGAGCTGGACGGCCTCTTCCTCAATCAACCGGCCCAGGTGGTGCATCCCGAGGTCGGCAAGTGGATGATCGGGATCGGCGAGTGGCTGTTCGGCATGGACCCCACCGGGTGGCGGGTGTCCGCGGCCGTGGCCGGCGCGCTGACCGTCCTCGTGCTGGCACGCATGGTGCGCCGGCTCACCGGGTCGACGCTGCTCGGCTGCCTGGCCGGTCTGCTGCTGTGCCTGGACGGACTGCATCTGGTCATGTCACGCATCGCCCTGCTCGACGGCTTCCTGGCCTTCTGGGTGGTGTGCGCGATCGCCTGCCTGGTCGCCGACCGGGACTGGGGCCGAGCTCGCCTGCTCGCCGAGCACCCACAGACGCCGGACGTCCCCGGCTACGGCTCGCTGCTGTTGTGGCGCCCATGGCGGCTGGCCGCCGGCGTGTGCTTCGGCCTCGCCGTCGGCACCAAGTGGAGCGCGGTGTACGTCCTCGCGGTCTTCGGGCTGCTCGTGCTCGCCTGGGACATCGGCGCCCGGCGCGCCATCGGCGTGCGCGGCGCCTGGTGGCGGGCGACGATCGTCGACGGCGTCCCGGCCGTCGTCATGCTGGTCGTCGTCGCGCTGGCGGTGTACGTGCTGAGCTGGAGCGGGTGGCTGGTCCACCACGAGGCGTACGAGGCGCGGTTCGGTTTCGGCTACGGCGACAGTCCGGCGTGGGGTGCGTACCTCGAGGTGGGCCCTACCAGCTGGTTCGGTGAGGCGGTGCAGGCGCTGCGGTCCCTCTGGCACTACCACGCGATGATCTACGACTTCCATACGGGTGACTACCTGCGCGACGCGAGCCACCCCTACCAGTCGCACCCGCGGGGCTGGTTGACACTGAACCGACCGGTCGGGGTGTCGGTGGAGAACCACATCGACGTCGGCACGCAGGGCTGTGCGGCGGATGCGGACTCGTACTGCATCCGGCAGGTGCTCGCACTGGGCAACCCGGTGCTGTGGTGCGCCGCGGTCCCGGCGCTGGTCGTCAGCGGCTGGCAGTGGCTGGTCCGCCGGGACTGGCGCTTCGGCGTGCCGGTGCTCGCGGTGGCCTCCTCCTGGCTGCCGTGGTTCCAGTTCGATGAGCGGCCGATCTTCTTGTTCTACGCGGTGGTCATGGTGCCGTTCTCGTGCGCGGCGCTGGCGATGGTGTGCGGCGTGGTGCTCGGTCGCGCCGATGCGAACCCGGTGCGACGAGGCGTCGGCACCGTCGTGATCGTCACGCTGGTCGCCGGCGTGGGCCTGTGCTTCGCGTACTTCTTCCCGCTGTGGACCGGTCAGCTCCTCACCCACGAACAATGGCTGGGCCGGATCTGGTTCGGCTCCTGGATCTGACCCCTCGGCACCCCGTCCCGCCCCACCTGTCACAGGTTTCCCAGGGTCCCCTGGTAAACCTCACTGACCACGGGACGCAACCCATGGGAAGTGACAGCATGCCATGGGGAGTCCAGTCGCCAGCGACGGTCCGACTGCTCAACCCATGAGCTCGGCGATGCGTGACAGCACCGTCGGATCGATGGTGTGGCCGCCGGGATGGGGCAGCTCCTCCAACTGCGCTCCGAGCGCGCGCAACTGGGCCACCAAGAGTGCTGTCTGCTCTCGTGCGGCCATCGGGTCACGATCGCCGTTGGAGACCACCACCCGGTGCCGGCTCAGGTCGGCGCCCGATGGCGGCTGCGCGTACGGCACCATCGCGGCGAACAGCACAGCGCCTGAAAGCACCTCGGGTCGGCGCATGAGCAACGAGGAAGCGATGTTGGCTCCGTTGGAGAAGCCGACCGCCACCCAGGCCCCAGGCTCAACGTCGTACTCGGCGCTGGCGGCCAGCACGAAGTCGGCCAGCTCGTCGGTGCGCGCTCGCAGGTCGTCCTCGTCGAAGACACCTTCGGCCTGCCGCCGGAAGAACCGTGCCATGCCGCCCTCCAGGACACTGCCCCGCGGCGAGAGCACGGGCGACGCAGGGGACAGACGCTGCGCCAGCGCAAGCAGGTCGTGCTCGTCGCCACCGGTGCCGTGCAGCATCAGGAGGGGTACGCCCGGCCGGTCGGCGCCGCCCGGCAGGAACACGTGCGGCCGGTCCAACCGCGCACTCATGCCGAGTCCGGGACGCTGAACGGCGGCAGCGACGCGGCGATCTGCGCCCGGTTCGGCTCCAGCCACGGCGGTAGCTTCAGCGAACGGCCCAGCTCCAGCAGCGGCTCGTCGATGTCGAAGCCGGGGCTGTCGGTGGCGATCTCGAACAGCACCCCGCCGGGCTCACGGAAGTAGATCGACTTGAAGTACTGCCGGTCGCGGATCTCGGTCACGGCGACGCCGGCATCGGCGAGCTCGTGCTGCCAGCGCGTCATCGTCTCCAGGTCGGGCGCCCGGTAGGCGACGTGATGCACGGTGCCGCCGGCCTGGAGACCACGAACCGAAGCCCCCGCAGCCACGTCGACGAGGGCGCCTGCGCCGCCGTCGGACATCGAGAACCTGGCTCGCTCACCGGACTCGCTGCTCACCCCCATGCTCAACAGGTCCGAGAGCATCGCAGCCGTCGGGTCCAGTGCGTGCTCCGACAAGGTGATCGAGTGCAG
>JACCXZ010000104.1 GCA_013696745.1 Nocardioidaceae bacterium
GCCAGCGCGCCGATCACGGTGCGCAGCGAGATCCCGAAGCGGTTGCGGGACACGGCGAAGGCCACGGCGAGCAGGACGAGGAGGCCGAGCAGGCCGCGGAACTGGTCCATGCCCGGACGACAGGCGCCTCATCCCCGGGGTGACCGTCGACATACGAGTAGGTGCTGACCGGATCGAACACCGTTGACATCTAGTCGCAAGTCGGCGAGGCCCGTACGCCGTGGTCGGCTCTAGTCTGAGCGAATGGGGCAGCTGCGCGACGCGCGTGTCGTCGCGATCCTCGGGGTGGTGCTGTTCTGGTCCGGCACTCTCGGAGCCGGAACGCTGGTCGACGGCTACTCCGCGCAAGCGGACTACATCTCGAGCCTGGCCAGTCGCGGGTCACCGGTAGCAGCCCTCGTCATCGGCGCGATGTTGTGCAGCGCTGCTGCGCACCTGGCCGCTTCGCGAGCCGTTCTGGATGCGTGGAGCTCACGTGTGTGCGCCGCGTTCCTGCTTGCGACGGCGATGGCCACGCTGGTGGTGGCGACCTTCCGCTCCTCGTGCCCTGACGGACCGGCCGGGTGCGCCATCAGCGAGACACCTGCGGGCGACTGGATCGACGCCGTGCACAAAGCGGGCGTCGGCGCCTACGAACTGTTCACGTTGGCCGCGATGCTGACCCTGGCGATCGGTGGGCTGGGTCGCAGCTCGCAGTGGCCGCGATGGTTGGGTCGGGTGAGCAGCGTCTTCGCGATCGGATCGATCCTCCTGCTGGGCCAGAGCGACGGCGACCACCCCGGCATGTGGCAACGTCTGTGGGTCGCCAACAACCTGGCGTGGCTGCTCGTCGTGGCGTGGGTTGCCACCGTGCGGGACCCGGTCGCGAAGTGACGCCATCACGTCTCGGGCTCAGGTCGGGTCCCGCCGGAAGATCACGATCAGCACGCGCAGCACTAGGACGATGGCGACGATGAGCAGGCCGTAGCCGAACAGCAAGAAGAGCGGCACCGACTCGGTGACCTGCGGGCCACCGGGGTTGGCGAGCAGCAGCACCGCCATCACCCCTGCGGCGGCGCCGAGCACGGTCAGCAGCGCCTGGTGCAGCAGGTCGGTGATCACCTGGCGGTCTCGGCTGTCCGCGAGCAGGCGGACATTGAGGTTGAGCCGCCCGTGCTCGACGGCGTCGGTGATGCGGTCGATCCGTCGCGGGAGTCGCCGCAGCACGGGAAGCAGGGCGGCCAGCTCGTCCTCGACCGACTGGCGCAGCCGCTGCGGCGCCATCGCCTCCGCCACTCGGCCGCGGCCGGTCTCGCGGGCTTGTGCCAGCAGGTCGAACTGGCTGTCGATCGCCATCAGGCTGCCTTCGAGTGTCGCGAACGTCCGAAACACCGCGGCCACCTGGGGCGGAACGGCCAGCCGGTGCGAGGTGACCAGGCCGAACAGGGCGGTGAAGGCGGTCGCGCCCCTGGTCGCGCCAGGGGATGCGTAACGCACGATCAGCCCGCCGAGGGCACGTTCCAGCTCGCGCTCGTCGATCTCCTCCGGCCGGTCGACGAGCTCCAACAGCGAGTCGCTGGCGGCCAGGGAGTCGGCACGCCCGATGGCGGCCATCAGCCGTCCTATCGCCATCCGGGTCGTGCCGTCGAGTCGACCCACCGAGCCGAGGTCGAGCAGTCCCAGCGAGCCGTCGTCGGCGACCAGCACGTTTCCCGGATGCAGGTCGACGTGGAACATGCCGTGCTCGAGCACTTGGTCGAGCACCGTGTCCAGGAGCACGGTCGCGATCCGTCGGCGTTCTTCCGGGCCGTGTGCGGTCAGGGCCGGTTCGGCGGCGCCGAGCGGCGTGCCTGCCAACCTCTCCATCACCAGGACGCGTCGGGTGCACAGCTGGGCGTGCGGCGTTGGCACCCGTATCCCGTGGCGCCCGGACGCGTCGAGCGCGGCGACCATCGCGCTGAGGTTGTCCCGCTCAGTGGTGAAGTCGAGCTCCTCACGCAGTGCCTGCGCGTAGCCGGCGGCGAGGTTGGACAGGCCCAGCGACCGTCCCCAGTCGGTGCGGGTCTCGAGGGTGGCAGCGAGGCGGAGCAGGATGTCGAGGTCCTGCTCGACGACCCGAGCGATACCTGGTCGCTGCACCTTGATCACGACCTCCGCGCCGTCGGGCAGCCGAGCGGCGTGCACCTGCGCTATGGAGGCAGCGGCCAGGGGCTCCTCATCGATGTTCTCGAACACCTCCGTGGCGGGGCGGCCCAGTTCGATGCTGAGAACCGCCTCCACGGCGGTCCAGGGGATCGGCGTCGCCTTGTCCTGCAGGGATGTCAGCTCCTGTACGAACTCGTCGGGCACCAGGTCGCGCCGGGTGGACAGCTGCTGCCCAAGCTTCACGAACGTGACACCGCCTTCGTCCATGGCTCGGCGCACTGAGCGCGCCAGCTCTCGGCGCGATGTCGACGACTGCAGGCCGGCGTGACGTTGTCCACGCAGGAACCGCCCCAGCCCGTGCCGCACAGCGATCCGTACTATCTGGAAGTACCGGCGGGTCCGGGTGAGACGGCTGCGCCACCCCCGCCACAACTCGATGGGTCCGGGGAGCGAACCGTCGGGCACTATCACTTCGGCGATGACCAGGATGATCATGGCCATCAGGCTCGCTGTGCAGATGGACAGCAGGCCGAACACCAGCGCCGTGGCCAGGTCCGTCGGAGTCGGCGGCAGCATGAAGTCGAGCAGCGGTCCAGCCAGCAAGAGCGCAAGCAAGGCCGCCAGCAACGTACGTACCAGGCCCACCCGAACGCCGAGCAGGCGCCGGATCACGGCTCCGAACGCGAGCACGGTCACGAACGTCGCGGGAATGAACAGCAGGGTGCCCAGCAGCGTCTCCATGACAGCCCTTCTCCGTTCGGCCGGCGTTCGCGCGTAGGCGTCAGAGCCCGAGGCGCTCCTCGGCGATCTGGGTGCCCTGGACCCGCGCGGTGATCTTCTGGAAGGCGACGTCACGGGCGAAGTCGGGCGACCCGTGCTTAGGCTTGTCGTCGATGCTGAACGGCGAGAAGCCGCAGTCGTCGGTCGACCCGAGGCGCTCCTTCGGGATGTAGCGCGAGGCGGTGACGAGGTCCTCGGCCACCTGCTCGGGGGCTTCGACGGTCGGGTTCAGCGGGTCGATCACGCCGATGAAGCACACCTGCGCGACACCGTTGGCGTCGTCGCGGCTGTGCTCGCCGACCAGCCGGTAGACGCGCTCCTTGTCCTGCTCGCTGGCCAGCTGCATGAGGAAGTAGCCGGCATTCATCGTGAACATCGACGGCAGCAGCTCGGCGTAGTCGACGTCGGCGGAGTGCACCGAGTCCATGTCACCGCCGGGGCAGGTGTGGATGCCGATGTTGACCCGCTCCTGCGCCGAGAAGCGGTCGATCACCCGGTTGTTCAGCTCGATGAACTGCTCGAGCATGCGCCGGCCGGTCCACGGGTTGCGCGGGTCGTTCTTCGAGGCGAGCCGGCCCTCCGTGAAGTCGATCGAGACGCGCGCTGCGCCGGCCGCGAAAGCCTGGCGGATGTCCTTCGCGGCCTCGTCGCACAGGTCGCTGAGGAACTGCTCACGCGGATAGCCGTCGAGCTCGTCGTCCAGCGGGTACAGCAAGCAGAGCATCGACGGGGCGATGACAGCCTGCTTCAACGGCCTGGTGGCGTACGGCGCGGACTTGGTGAGGTAGTCCGAGGCGAAGGTCTTGTAGCGGAAGGGCCCGCCCGTCAACCGCGGCAGCTGGCGGTGGTGGCCGTCGTCGAAGATGGCGAAGTACTGCCCGTCGGCAGCGAGGTTGTCGGCCAACCCGGTGCCCGCGAGGGTGTCGGTGATCGGGTAGGTCGCGAAGCTGGACGCCCGCTGCTCTCCGTCGGACACGATCGGGGCGCCGGTGGCCCCCATCCGCTCGATCGAGTCGCGGCAGGCCGCGTCCTGCCGCTCGGCCAGCTCGTCGAAGCCGATGTCGCCGGAGTCGTACGCCGCGATCGCCTCCTGGAGGCGGGCGGGCCGAGGGAGCGAGCCGACATTCTCGGTCGGGATGGGCATGCCTGTCTCCTCATCGTCCACAGGCCGACTGTGCAGGTAGGCCGATCTCGACCCTAGGGGCGCAGCCCCGTCCTGGCGAGGGCGACCTTCACGTCGGGCGCCCGCCTCCCCTCAGTACGTGGCCATCTCGTAAGTGACCCACCTGGTGCGGGTGGCGTACTGGTCGTACTTGGCTCGGGCGCGGTGATTGTCCTCGGCGGTGATCCACCGGACGATGCCCCATCCCTTGTCCTGGGCTGTCGTGCGCAGCTCGGAGAGCAGCGCATCCACGGCACCGGTACCTCGCTGCGCCGGATGCACGAACAGGTCGTCGAGGAAGCAGCCTGTGCTGGCGTCCAACGGCCGGGCGAACGGCCGGTAGTGCGCCAACCCGGCGACCAGACCGTCCCGATCCTCGACCAGCAGGCAGCCGACCTCGTGCTGCGGGTCCTGGATCCACGACCACACGAGCGCGGTCGACTCGTCAGCCTGCGGCTCCTCGTAGAAGTCGGCGTACTGCTGGTACAGCTCACGCCACCGGGCGAAGTCGCCGTCCCGCGGCGCACGCACCCGCCACGGCCGCGTGGCTGCTGCATCCCGTGCTGTCACGCGGCCATCTTATGAGGATCTCAGAGCCGCTCCGCAGGACGTGCCGGCCCCGTACGCTGCCCACGCGACGCTGGACGACAGCTCGCACAGCACAACGGTTCAGATGTTGTCGAGCAGCCGGTGGGCGCGATCGAGCCCCCCCGGGTTGCGGCGGTGGAAGCTCCAACCGGCTATGCGTTCGGTCTCGATGAGCCCGGCACGGCGCAGCACGTCGAGGTGCCGAGACATCGTGGGCGCGGATACGCCCGCCTTCTGGGCGATCAGCGACGCACACACCCCCGCTGCACTGAGGTCACCGGGGCGGCGCGAGACGAAATGGGCGTCCGGATCTTTGAGCCAACCGAGGACTTTGACGCGCGTCGGCGAGGCCAGGGCCTTGGCAACCTCGACGGCATCCACGGCACTATCTTGTCACTTAGCTATTTCGCTAAGTAACGTTGTTTCCATGGGTTCCTCGACGATGGGGCTGGTGGCGGCGCTCACCGCGGTACTGCTGTGGTCCACGAACGCGTACGCCGCCGACCTGGCGTTGGGACGGATGAGCGTCGGGTGGCTCCTGATGGTGCAGTACGCCACGGCCGCGGTGGCCTTGCTCGCCATCTGTTGGGCGCACCGCATACGCGGGGAGCGGCGGTCGTCCACACCTTGCTCGCAACTGATCGAACCCGAGGTCGGCCGGTCACAGCCGGTCGGCGTCCTCATCGGCGTGGTCGGCCTCACCGGCACGATCTTCCTGCAGTACCTGGCCTTCGCCACCGCCCCGATCGTCGCGGCCAACGTGCTCGCCTACGCCTGGCCCCTGCTCGCGGCCGTCTGGGTCGCCGCCACCCGCCGCAGCCGGGCCGCGTTGTTCAGTGCCGGCCTCGCCGTCGTCGGCTTCGGTGGCGTCGCGCTGATCTTCACCAGCTCGTCCGAGGCTTCCGACGCCGGCACGGGCGGCGCCGCGACGTGGGGGTACTTGGCGGCGCTCGGCTCCGCGGCCTGCATGGCCGTGTACACCGTCGGTGCCAGCCGACACGCCGCGACAACGACCACTGTGCTCATTCCCGCAACCATCACCGGCACCGTGGCTGCCGCCGCACTCACTGTCCTCAGCAACAGTCCGAGCCCCTCCGGGACCGGCATACTCGCTGCGGTCTACATCGGCCTCGGACCGATGGCCGCCGGCTACGCCCTGTGGACCCGCGCCATGGCCGGCGGCGGTGCCGAACGTCTCAGCCCGCTCGGCTACGCCACGCCGCTGCTCTCCACCGTCCTCCTGCTCGCCACCGGCGCAGCAGCCACCACGAGCACCGTCACCGGCGTGGGCCTCGTGCTCGCGTGCAGCCTCGGAGTCCTCGTCCAGGACCGGTACGCCGAGCCTGCGCGCACGGGCTCGGATGGAGGGGTGCGCGCTGGTAGTAGGGACGGGGGTCGGTCGTGAGCTGGTTCGTCATGATGTGCCTTTCGATTGGCTGGATCTCGTTGGCTTCCGGTCACTCTCCCCGCTAATCACGACACCAAGTGTCATGGTTAGCTGTTCCGGGCTGGTCGACCGATCTGACGGGGCTGACCGAGCCGGAGGCGCGGGCGCTGTTGGCGGCCGGCTCGCGGGCGACAGCCGATTCCCTGGGTATGGCTCCGGCGCTGGCGTCGGGCTTGCGCAAACTGTTGAGCAGCATGCTCGAACAGCAGCAGACACTGGCCGTGCGGGCGGCGTCTCGGGTGCTGGTGCGTCCCGAGGGATTCCTGTCCGACGCCGACGACACACCAGATCTGGGTCTCCTGCAGCAGGCGGTGTTCGGGGGCCGGCGGCTCCGGTTCCGGTACACCTCCGGGCGGAGCCGGACGACCTCGACGCGGACCGTCGATCCGCACGGCCTGGTCAATGCCGGAGGGATCTGGCACCTGCTCGCCACCCACCGACACGCCGACCGTACGTTCCGGGTCTCGCGGATCCGCGACGCCGCAGTCCTCCAGGACTCCGCACGTCGACCCGACAGTCTCGACCTGCAGGAGCTCTGGCGACGCCGGCGCGGCGACCGGACCTGCAGCCCAGCCGCAGCCTGACCGTGCGCACGCTGTCGGCGCCGCGGCAGCGGTGCTCGTCGTCGCCTACGCACTGTGGCCCGGGACTGATCTATGCCTGATCTGGCCGCAGGAGTACCTCATCCTGCTGGCCTGGGTCGCGCTGGGAACGCTGATGTACTGGCTCAGTCCCTCACTGACGACGAGACCTCACTGCGGGTTCTGCTCGGAGAACACGCGGCTGCTCCTCCCACCGACTCGCCAGGACCGCGCTGACCCGAGCAGTCGCCACCTGACAGTCTGCGCGGTATGACTGCCTTGACCATGCCCGAGGTGGCGCTGCTCCGGCTCACCGCGCAGCTCATCGCCGGTCCAGGCATGGTCACGGCGACCGGGGCGGTGCGGTGGCTGACCGCACTGCAGGCGCAGGACCACCGCGGGGTGCTCACGTCAGTCGCGCTGCGCATGAGGTCCGGCACCCGCGAGGGCGTCGAGGCTGCCTTGAATGCCGGCGAGGTCGTCAAGTCGTGGCCGATGCGTGGCACCCTGCACCTGGTCGCGGCCGAGGACCTGCCGTGGATGTTGGACCTGATGGCCCCGCGCGTGGTGGCGCAGGCGACGCGCCGTCGGGCCGAGCTCGGCCTCGACCTCGCGGCCATTGAGCAGGCTAGGGAGCTTGCCGGACAAGCGCTGACGGGCGGTCGTCGGATGCGTCGCCGCGAGCTGCTCGCCGGCTGGGACGAGGCTGGCCTGGCCACGACCGGACAGCGCGGTTACCACATGCTGTGGCACCTGGCGCAGACCGGCACCCTGTGCTTCGGGCCAGTACGCGACGGCGAGCAGCTGGTCGTGCTCGTCGACGAGTGGATCACGCGTCCACGGCGCCTGAAGCGTGAGGAGGCTCTCGGCGAGTTGGCTCGGCGCTACTTCCACGGTCACGGCCCGGCGACTGTCAAGGACTTCGCGCGGTGGACGAACCTGGTCGCCGCCGACGTGCGTACCGGGCTTGCGCTCGCCCGTCCGGAGTTGGTCCATGTCGAGGTCGACGGTGTCGAGCACCTCATGGACCCGCAGACACCGGACCTGCTGGACCGCTGCCGTGAGCATGCCCGAGGTGTCTTCCTGCTGCCCGGTTTCGACGAGTACGTGCTGGGTTACGCAGACCGCCGTGCCGCGCTGGCCACTGAGTTCGCCGCCCGCATAGTGCCCGGCGGCAACGGGGTGTTCCGGCCGACGATCGTCAGCGACGGCCAGATCATCGGGACGTGGAGACACATCGGCCGCGGCGCGCAGCGGACCGTGACCGCGACGCCGTTCACCTCGTTCCGCGACGGTGTCGCCGTGGCGATCCCGCAGGTGTACGCAGACCTGCCCTGGGACTAGGCCGCAGGCGGCCGTGGCCACTCAGGCGCTCGAGCCTCGCGCCGGCAGCCGGTCGACCGGGAAGAATGATGCGAAGATCACCCCCGATCACTGGTGCCGGAACTTGATCCCCATCAGCGCGAGGATGCCCCAGTGCAGCCCGAACGCACCGACCGCCCAGGCCCGGCCGAGCCGTCGGTCCAGCAGGGCGAGCGGAGCGGCCAGCTCGATGACCAGTGACCCGACGGCCAGCAGCCGGAAGAGTCC
>JACCXZ010000108.1 GCA_013696745.1 Nocardioidaceae bacterium
GACGTACACGTTGACGAACCTGCGCAGGTCTTCGCCCTCGATCAGGCGCGCTTTGATCCCACCGTGGTTGCTCTCCACGTCGTCGATCAGCTCGGCCAGGGTCCCGCCCTCGCCGCTCACGACCTTCGCGCCGTCGGTGTAGGTGCGCAGGATCGTGGGGACCTTGACCTGGACTGCCATTGGTTCTCTCCTTGCTCGGTGCTGCGAAGTCTGGGTGATCACCAACCGAAACATCCGGGAACGGATGCTCATTCCGGGGGGTCGCCGTCGTACGAGGCGACCACCCGGACCGGCTCCTCAGCGACCTCGCCGTCGCGGATCCGGTACGACCGCAGCTCGACGTCACCGGGCGCATTGCCGTGCTCGCGGGTGGACACCAGCAGGTAGTGGGCGTCCGGCTCCATGGCCAGGCCGATGTCGGTCCGGCTCGGGTACGCCTGCGTCGCGGTGTGCGAGTGGTAGACCACCACCGGCACCTCGACCTGGGCGTCCATCTCCTGGTATAACGCGAGCAGATCGGCGGAGTCGAACTCGTAGAACGTCGGCGACATCGCAGCGTTGAGCATCGGGACGAACCGCGTCGGACGGTCCGAACCCTCCGGGCCGGTGACCACGCCGCAGGCCTCGTCCGGGTGGTCCTTCTTTGCGTGCGCAACGATCGCGTTGACGAGCTCCTGCTCTATGACCAGCACGCCTCCGAGCGTAGGCGGCGCCCTCGGACCATCCGGACGGTCACGTCTGACGTCCACATTATGAGACATGACTGCTATCCAACCGAGAAATCCGTCGTCTGCCCAAGGCGACACAAGTCGTGTTGTTGCGCCCGCTGGCGGGGGCCGCCTCGAAAGTCTGCGCTGTCGCTCCTCGGGGATGCCCAGCTGACTCAGCATCCTGGGCACCGCACCGACCTCGGCAGCGGCCGAGGGGGCCCAACCTCCAGGTCGTGAGTACGCAGCTGCGCGGACGCGGCGGCACGCCCGCCAGCGGGTGCCCGGCACCAGTGACCACGCTGCAGTGGTCCTACGGCGCCGTCCGTGACCGAGCCTGCCTGACCTCGCACACCGTCTGGTCCTGCAGACCGAGGATCTCCGAAGCACGACTGGCCAGCCTCAAGCCGCCGGGGGTGAACGCCAACCCGGAGGACGTTCGCATGAACAACGGGTCTGGCAGCTCCTTGCGCAACACGGCCACGTTCAGCGACACAGCCGACTCGGTGCTCGGTCACCGGTCGATGGCGTGGACGAGCGTCTCCTGGACGAAGCCCAGCCAGTCGTAGACGTCGTGCATGGCAGCGGCAGGGTTGTCGGGGTCGCGGTCCCAGCGGTGCTCGTCGTCGTCGATTCCCAGCCGGGTCGCGAGTGCCAGCCGGACGTCGGTGAGGGTGCGCAGCCAGGCCTGCACGCCCGCAGCGTCGAGATCCACCTCGACGGAGTCGTCGTCATCGTCGGCCATGCCGCCGTCGCGGAGGGAAGCGATGACCAGGCGCGCGTTGGTGATCTTGGCCTCGCGCAGCCCCCGCTCGGTGAAGCGACGGAAGTCCGCCGCCGCCTCGTCATCGTCGCGGTAACCCGGCGGGAGCAACCGTTGCAGGACGGGGTCGTCGGGCTCGTTCACCGGACCGTCGAGCTTCAGCATCGCCTCCAGCGGGTCCTGGCCGGCCCGATCGACATCCGGGGTTCCTTCGCCGAGCAGCTCGGCGACCTGCGCCGCCAGGTTGGCGACCAGGCGCGCCTCGGACTGTTCGAACACGGCGTACGCGCCTTCGCGCCTCCGCGACTTGAAGCGCTTCACGCGTCGGCCTTCTGACACGTGGCCCACAAGCCGTAGCCGTGCATGGCCTCCACGTCGCGCTCCATCTCCTCGCGCCCTCCGGTCGAGACCACTGCTCGCCCCTCCTGGTGCACCTGCAGCATGAGCTTGTCGGCCTTCTCCCGGGAATGACCGAAGTACGTCCGGAACACGTAGCTGACATAGCTCATCAGGTTGACCGGGTCGTTCCACACCAGCGTGACCCACGGGGTGTCGAGGTCGGTGAACTCGTCGCTCTCGGGCTGGTCGAGCTCGACGGGGCTGGGGGCGGTCACCCCGACATTGTGACGCAGTGACGCCGCGGGGTCCCCCCGTGGTCAGGAGCGGGGGGCCCGACGAGCGGCTGCCAACAGCTTCGCGGCCTTCCACCGCCCCAGGGCGGCCACCTCGATCACGTCGGGCACCGAGGCAAGGGCGGCACCTCCGATCAGCATGTCCTCGATGTGATCGTCCAGCGTGCTCAGCAAGAGCCCCGGGGCGAGCCCTTCCCCCGCCCGGCCGTCGCGCCACCGTACGGCCGTCAACCGGTCCTCCTCGCGGGTGATCAGGACCACCGGTACGCCGCGCAGCACGGTGCTCACCGAGCGGGCGAGCGAGTCGGCTCCTGTCGGCAGGGTGTGCACCGCGGCGACACATCCGCTGGATGTGGAGAACACCACAGTGCCCGGTGGCGAGCTCTCGCCGCGGGCCAGGCGCAGACCGGCAGCCAGCACCTGCGGCGGGTGGGCTGGCGTCACGACGAGAGCGAGGGTCGCTGCGATCACGGCTCCATCTTGGCACCGGGTGCCGCCCGATGGGTCGTGGCAGGCTGGCCCCATGACAGCGACAGACGTGCGGACGGTCGACGTGATCGTGATCGGCGGAGGGCCGGTCGGTGAGAACGCTGCAGGGCGTACCGCCGCTGCCGGCCTGGAGACGGTCCTGGTCGAGTCCGAGCTCTACGGCGGTGAATGCTCCTACTGGGCCTGCATGCCCAGCAAGGCCTTGCTGCGGCCGCTGGAGGCGCTGGCCGGCGCCCGCCGCGTGCCCGGAGCCGCTCAGGCGGTCACCGGGTCCATCGACGTCGACGCGGTGCTGGCCCGGCGCACCAGTTTCACCTCCGACTGGGACGACTCCAGCCAGGCCGAGTGGGTCGAGGGGGCGGGGATCCTGGCGCTGCGCGGGCACGGGCGGATCAGCGGCGAACGCCGGGTCACGGTGTCCCCCACGCCGTTGTCGGACCTCGACGAAGAGGTCGCGCTGCAGGCTCGTCACGCGGTCATCGTCGCCACCGGATCGGTGCCTGCAGAACCGCCCATCGAGGGGTTGGCAACGACCGGTCACTGGGGCAGTCGGGAGGCGACCTCCGCCGATCGGATCCCCGAGCGCCTGATCGTGCTCGGGGGCGGCGTCGTCGGTGCGGAGATGGCGCAGGCGTTCGCGGGGCTCGGATCACGGGTCACCCTCGTCGCCGGCCAGCGGCTGCTCGCCCGGATGGAGGACTTCGCCGGCGAGCTGGTCGCAGCCAGCCTGCGTGAGCAGGGCGTGGACCTGCGGATGGGCGTCCAGGCCACCGCCGTCGAGGACACCGACCCCGGCGTCCGCGTCAGGCTGGAGGACGGTTCCATGCTGGGGGCCGACGAGCTGCTGGTCGCGACCGGTCGTCGGCCGGCGACCGACGACATCGGCGCCGACACCCTGGGTCTCACCCCCGGTGACGCACTAGCGGTGGACGACCAGGGGACGGTCGAGGGCGTCGCCGACGGTTGGCTGTACGCCGTGGGCGACGTCAACGGACGGGCACCTCTGACGCACCAGGGCAAGCACCAGGCGCGCATCGTCAGCTCGGTGATCATCGCGCGGGCAGCCGGCGACGCCGTGGACACTGGTGCCTGGTCGGCCCACTCGCTGGTAGCCGACCACGTCGCGGTGCCGCAGGTGATCTTCACCGACCCGCAGGCCACCTCGGTCGGACGGACGGCGGCGCAGGCGCAGGCCGAGGGCATCCGTACCCGCGTCATCGACCTCGACATCGCTGTCGCCGGCTCGGCTGTGCATGCCGACGGCTACACCGGCAAGGCACGTTTCGTCGTCGACGAGGACGCCGGGGTGCTGGTGGGCGTGACGATGGTCGGTCAGGATGTCGCCGAACTGATCCACTCCGCCACCGTCGCGGTCGTGGGTGAGGTGCCGGTCAGCCGGCTGTGGCACGCGGTGCCCAGCTTTCCGACGATCAGCGAGATCTGGCTGCGATTCGGTGAGAGCTACGGCCTGTAGTGCTCCCCCGGTCATTCGGGCCGGGCATACTGCCGCCGTGACGTCCACGGCACTGCTCACCGACCACTACGAGCTCACGATGCTGCAGGCCGCGCTGCACAGCGGGGCGGCTCACCGGCGTTCGGTGTTCGAGATGTTCGCTCGGCGATTGCCGGACGGGCGACGCTACGGCGTGCTGGCCGGGACCGGCCGAGCCCTCGAGGCACTCGCGAACTTCCGCTTCGGTGACGACGAGCTGGCCTGGCTGCGTGCCGCCCGGGTCACCGACGAGCAGACTCTCGGCTGGCTCGCCGACTACCGCTTCTCCGGTGACGTGTGGGGCTATCCGGAGGGAGAGGCCTACTTCCCCGGCTCTCCGGTGCTCGTCGTCGAGAGCACCTTCGCCGAAGCCGTGCTCCTGGAGACACTGCTGCTGAGCATCCACAACCACGACTCGGCAGTCGCCTCGGCGGCTTCTCGGATGGTCAACGTCGCGGGTGGGCGACCGTGCATCGAGATGGGGGGACGGCGCACCCAGGAGGAGTCCGCGGTCGCGGCGGCCCGTGCGGCGTACGTCGCCGGCTTCGCTGCCACCTCCAATCTGGCCGCCGGCGCTCGGCATGGGATCCCGACCACGGGAACCAGTGCGCACGCGTTCACGTTGGTGCATGACACCGAGCGCGACGCCTTCACCGCACAGGTGGACTCCCTCGGGCGTGGCACCACGTTGCTGGTGGACACCTACGACATCGAGGACGCGGTGCGACTCGCGATCGAGGTGGCAGGCACCGAACTCGGTGCGGTGCGGATCGACTCGGGTGACCTACCGGCGCTCGCCGCTGCGGTCCGCAGGGAACTCGACGGGCTCGGAGCGACCGGGACGAGGGTGGTCGTCACCAGCGACCTCGACGAGTACGCCATCGCCGGGCTGGCCGCCGCCCCGGTCGACGGCTACGGCGTCGGCACCGCGGTGGTCACCGGGTCCGGGCACCCGACCTGCGGCTTCGTGTACAAGCTGGTGGCCCGTGAGGACGGCTCGGGGCGGTGTGTCCCGGTGGCCAAGCTGACCAAGGACAAGCTGAGCGTCGGTGGTCGCAAGTGGGCTGTACGACGGGGCTCCGCACGGGGTCGAGCCGAGGCCGAGGTGGTCGGGACCGGTGCGCCTCCGCCGGACGTCGGCGCCGACCGTACGCTGCTCGTGCCACTGGTCCACCGCGGTGAGCGGGTCCACTGCCACAGCCTCGACGACGCGCGTAATGTGCACTCGCGTGCCGTGAACGAGCTGCCGCCCAGCGCACGTCAACTCTCCCGCGGCGAACCCGTGCTCGCCACCGTGTACGAGAACTGCGAGGAGCATCGATGAGCACCGCCCTGATCGTCGTCGACGTGCAGAACGACTTCTGCGAGGGCGGTTCGCTCGCTGTTCCCGGCGGTGTCCACGTGGCTGCAGCCGTTGGGTCGCTGCTGGCCGCGGTTTCCTACCAGGTGGTGGCGGCCACGGCGGACCACCACGTCGACCCCGGAGCCCACTTTTCCGCCGAGCCCGACTTCGTCGACTCCTGGCCACCGCACTGCCGGGTGGGGACCCCCGGTGCGCAGTTCCACCCGGCCCTGCATCCGCGACCCTTCGACGCAGTCTTCACCAAGGGTGAGTACGATGCCGCGTACTCCGGTTTCGAGGGCGAGTCCGACGGTGTCCGACTGGCGGAATGGCTGCGCGGACGAGGGGTCGACCGGGTGGACCTGGTCGGCATCGCCACCGACCACTGCGTGCGCGCCACGGCGCTGGACGCGGCAGCGGGTGGCTTCGCGCCCCGTGTGCTGCTGGACCTGACCGCTGCTGTCGACCCGGCACGGATGTCGGACACGCTCGCGGCCTTCGCCGAGGCGGGGGTCGCCACCTCCGGCGAGCTGCCCGAACGCTGACGGGCACACCGTGTCGCACCGGGGCGGGGCCTGGTGTGCTCGGTTTACCAGGGTCCCCTGGGAAACCGCACTGCCCACGGGTTGCCTCCCATGGGCAGTGACAACATGCCATGGGGAGTACTGCCGGATGGGCCATGGGGAGTGCTGCCGGATGCCGGGCGACGTTCACCCGCTCGTACCTCACGCGGCGCCCTCCCCGCTCAGTGAGCGAAAACCCGACGCAGCTCGGGGAGCTGCTCGAGCTGGGTGGCGAGGATCGCCCGTGCCGTCGTGACCGAGTCGACCAACGGGTGCAGCGCGAGCGCCCGGGTCGCCAGACCCAGCGAGCCGCTGCGCGCCGCCTCGATCGTGGTGCGCTCGACATCCTTCACGCTGGTCACCAAGCCGAGTGCATGGGCGTCGAGCGGCGGCGTCGCCAGCGGCCGCGCACCGTTGGAGTCGACCTGGCACGGCACTTCGACGACCGCGTCGGTGTCCAGTCCGGCCAGCGCGTGCTGGTTGCGTACGTTGAGGACGAGCGTGCTCGACCGGTCAGCTGCGATCGCCTGCATCACAGCAAGAGCAACCCGGTCGTACCCGCCGCCCTCGAGATCCTCCGCCTCCCGCTCGCCCGCACCGCTGGACTCGCGAGTGTCGGCCATGTACGTCTCCTCGCGCTCGCGACGGGTGCGCTCCCACAACCCGAACGCGTCATCCGACGCGCCAGCTGCCTCGAAGAACCCGCTCTGCTGCCGGGTGAGGAACTCCCCGCGGGTCTCACCGGCTGTGTCGAGTGCCGTGACCGAATCGGCGTTGTAGTACCAGTACCAGAGGTACTCGTTGGGGACGCAGCCCAGTGTCGCCAACCAGGGCGCTCCGAACAGCCGCCCCTCTTCCGTGGTCGCCAGCCGTACCGGGTCGCCGAGCAGATCGGGCAGTACGTCGACTCCGTCGACCAGCACGCGGCGTAGCCAACCGAGGTGGTTGAGGCCGGCATAGTCGAACCAGGCCCGTGCGAGGTCGATGTCCAGCGCCCGAGCCACCCGCTTGAACAGCCCTACCGGGGAGTCACAAATGCCGAGCACCCGGTCACCGAGCACCGAGGCCATCGCCTCGGTGACCATCCCGGCAGGGTTCGTGAAGTTGATGACCCAGGCCTCGGGGGCGCTCTCGCGCACGGTACGGGCGATGTCGAGCGCGACAGGCACGGTCCGCAGCCCGTACGTCACGCCGCCGGCGCCGGTGGTCTCCTGGCCGAGCACCCCGTGGGACGAGGCGGCACGCTCGTCGCAGACCCGGCCGGCGAGACCACCGACCCGGACGGCGGAGAAGATGAAATTGGCACCACGCACGGCGCTGGCCAGGTCGGTCTCCAGGCTGATGCGGGGACCGCGGCGGCCAGACTGCTCCTCTGCCTGGGCCAGGACGGCCGCGACGATTCGCAGCCGCTGGGGATCGACGTCGTGCAGCACCAGCTCGTCGACCCGGGTGGCGGAGTCGTCGGCCAGCAGAGCCCGGTGCACGAGAGGAACTCGAAAGCCGCCTCCACCGAGGACCGTGAGCTTCATCGGTGTCATCTCCTACTCTGGCGGGGGCCGGATGGACAGCTCACGCCAGCACGACCTCGACACCGGCATCGGTGAACACGGACCGGGTCCTCTCGCAGGCCGGTTCCCGGGTCACCAGGACGTCGATGTCCTCGGGGCCGCAGACACGGGCCAACCCGCTGCCGGGAAACTTCCCGGGGTCGGCGAGCAGCACGACCCGGTCCGCGGCTGCGATCATGGCGTGCTTGACCGGCACCTCGACCGTGGTGGTGTCGAGCACCGCACCTGTGTCGAGGATGCCGCTGGTTCCCAGGAACAGCGTGCCGACGTGAATCTGACGCAACGCCTGCTCGGTCAGGAAGCCCACCAGCGAGCGGTAGTTGCGTCGCACACTGCCTCCTAGCAGCATCAGGTCGACCGCGGCATCGCGGGCGAGCTCCTCGTACACCGCGAGGCTGGACGTCACCACGGTGACGTGGCGCCCGGTGAGGCGGGCAGCGAGCCGATGCACCGTGGTCCCGATGTCCAACAGCACGACGTCACCGTCACCGATCATGGCGGCGGCGCGCGAGGCGACCGCTTCCTTGTCTGACAGGTGCCTGGTGGCCGTTTGCGCGAATGGGGGCTCACTCTGCCCCGACAACGCGGCACCCCCACGCACCCGGTGCAGCACACCGTCGCGCTCGAGCCGAGCGAGGTCACGGCGCACGGTCGCCTCGCTCACCGACAGCACGTCGGCCAAGACCTTGACCTCGACTGGGCCGTCGTCCCGAAGCCGATCGAGAATCTGCTCGTACCGCCGGTGGGCAAGCATGCGCAAACGGTATCAGTCAGGTTCGTGCATGACTATGTACCGAACTGAGCATGCACCTCCGGCAAGGGGGTCCCCGGTGCTCGTTGGTGGGCCGTAGGGGACCCCCTTGGCCGCACAGCGGGGCACTGCGGTGGCAATATTGATCAACTCTTGCCAGAACTGAGCAGCGTGACAGAGACTTGCTGGTCGAGGAGGCACACGCGTGACGCAGAGCATGGACCGGCTGGACATCTTCCTGGCAGGCACGGTCTTCCACGACATCATCTTCACCGGCATGGTCACCCCACCGGCCGGTGGCCACGAGGTCTGGACCGACGGGATGGGGTCCAGCCCCGGTGGAGTCGCGAACCTCGCGGTCGCGTGCTCGCGGCTCGGGCTGCGGACCTCGTTGGCGGCTGCCTTCGGCGGGGACGTCTACGGCGATTACTGCTGGGCGATGCTGTCCGAGGCCGAGGGTGTCGACCTGTCCTGCTCGACCCGGTTCGAGGGATGGCACTCCCCGGTGACCGTGTCGCTGGCCTACGACCACGACCGCGCCATGATCACCCATGCGCACCCGCCCCCGATCCCCACCGAGGAGATGATCGGGACGCCGCCGGACAGCGTCGTCTGCTTCGCCGACCTCGGCGGCGAGCGGGACAGCTGGGTGGACGAGGCGATTGCCCGCGGCAGCCTGGTCTTTGCTGATGTCGGCTGGGACGCCACCGAGAGCTGGAACGCCGACGCGCTGCGCGCACGACTGACCGGCTGCCACGCGTTCGTGCCCAACGCGGTGGAAGCCATGTCCTACACCCGGACCGACTCCGCCGGCGCCGCGCTCAACGTCCTTCGGGAGTGGGTGCCCCTGGCGGTGGTGACCAGCGGAAGCGGCGGCGCCTTCGCAGCCGATGGAGAGACCGGTGAGACCGCCTGGATCCCGGCTGTGCCCGTCGAGGCGTTGGACCCCACCGGCGCCGGAGACGTGTTCCTGGCCTCGCTCGTTGTCGGCAGCCTCGGCGACTGGTCCTTGGTGCACCGGTTAAGGTTCGCAAACCTGTGCGCTGCACTGTCCGTGCGGGACTTCGGCGGCGCACTGGCTGCGCCCGGCTGGGCTGAGGTAGCCAACTGGTGGGCGCAGGCGCGCTCGCACCCGCGCGTGGCCCGTGACTACGAGTTTCTCGACGACGTCCTGGCGCACGCCACGCCCCGCACGGTGTCGCGGGCGGCGGCCACCATCGGCCTGCGCCCGATGGACCCCTTCATCTCAGCCCACTCGTTCCACCGACACCCGACCGTTGACGTACCGGAGGAAACCCCATGACGCCTGTCAGCACCCGAACCTATCTCCGCCGACGCCACGGGCGGCCGACAGCAGTGCTGGGCGCAGCCGTCCTCGCGCTCGGCCTCGCTGCCTGTGCCCCGGGTTCCACGGGAGGCGAGGAGGGCGGCACCGAGACCGAGGCGAGCGACGTCGAGACCGATGTGGCAGCCATGGGAGACGTCACCCTGACCGTGTGGGACCAGGAGGTCCGCGGCGGGCAGGACGAACAGATCGAGGAGCTCAACGCGGCGTTCATGGAGCAGTACCCCAACGTCACGATCGAGCGCGACTCCCGCAGCTTCAATGACCTTCGCCAGACGCTGCGGCGCGCGATCACCGGCGACGCGGCCCCTGACGTGGTGCAGGCCAACAACGGCCGCACCGACATGGGTCAGTTCGTGCAGGCCGGTCTGCTGCGCCCGCTGGACGGGTACGCCGAGGTCTACGGCTGGACCGAGCGCTTCCCGGAATCGGTGCGGGCACTCGCCTCGTACACCGAGGACGGCGCCACGTTCGGCGAGGGCCACCTGTACGGCCTCGCCCAAGTCGGTGAGGTCGTCGGGGTCTGGTACAGCAAGAGCAAGCTCGACGGGCTCGGACTCGAGATCCCGACCACCACCGAGGAGTTCGAGGCGGCACTCGAGGCCGCGCGGGAGTCCGGTGACCTGCCGATCCAGTTCGGAAACCTCGACGGGTGGCCGGGCATCCATGACTTCGGCTTCGTTCAGAACCAGTACGTGTCGCGGGAGGAGATCCGTGACCTCGGCTTCGGTCGTGAGGGCGCCTCGTGGACGAGTGAGGCGAACGTGACCGCTGCCGAGACCTTCACTGACTGGGTCGAGTCGGACTACTTCACCGAAGGCTTCAACGGCCTGGGCTACGACCCGGCGTGGCAGGCGTTCGCCGATGGCGAGGGCACTTTCCTGGTGGCCGGCACCTGGCTGCTGGCCGACCTCGAGGCCGCGATGGGCGAGGATCTGGGGTTCTTCCTGCCTCCGGTCGGACCGAGCGGTGAGCAGGCAGTGACCGGCGGCACCGGCCTGCCGTTCGCGATCACCGAGGCCAGCGAGAACCCCGACGTCGCCGCGGCCTACATCGACTTCATCACCAGTGAGGACGCGATGACCGCCATCGCCGACGCGGGTAACCTGCCGGTCGTCGACGCCGACCCCTCTGCGGTGGACGGCGCCCAGGCCGAGGTCTTCCAGGCCTGGGAGACCGCCGGCGAGCAGGATGCACTGGTGCCCTACCTCGACTACGCCACGCCGGACTCCTACGACCTGCTCACCGCCCAGGTAAAGGCGCTCGGCGGCGGCTCGACCTCCAGCGAGGAGTTCCTCGACGCGCTGGAGTCGGAGTACACCAGCTTCACGTCCGAGAACACCGGTGGCTGACACCCTCAGCCGTGCACGGGCGGGTCGCCGACACGGCGGTCCGCCCGGTGAGCCGGGGCGCATCGCGTACCTCTACCTCGCTCCGGCGCTCGTCGTCTTCGCCCTGTTCCTGCTGTTTCCCCTGCTCCGCTCGGTGTGGCTGTCGCTGTACGAGTGGAACGGGTTGACCGTCGGCACGTGGGTCGGCCTGGACAACTACACCGCCGTGCTGACTGACCCGGCGCTGCGCCGCCCGTTCCTCAACGCGCTGCTGCTGATCGGGTTCTTCAGCTTCGTACCGGTCGTGCTCGGGCTCGGGCTGGCGGGTCTGATGGCGCGCAACCCGCTGCGCGGGTCGGGCTTCTTCCGCACCGTGCTCTTCCTTCCCCAGGTCGTTGCGCTCGTGGTGGTCGGCGTCGCGTGGCAGGACATCTTCGCCCCGGCCGGTCAGCTCAACGGCCTGCTGCGGTGGGTCGGCCTCGACAGTTGGACTCGCGCCTGGCTGGGCGACCCGACGTTCGCGCTCGTCACCGTCGGAGTGGTCGGCACCTGGGTCGGCACCGGCCTGTGCGTCGTGCTGTTTCTCGCCGGCCTGGCCAAGGTGCCGCGGGAGCTGTACGAAGCCGCCCGGCTCGACGGCGCCCGGCCGGTGCGTGAGTTCTTCGCGGTCGGACTCCCCGCATTGCGTGGTGAGATCGCTGTGGCTCTCACCCTGACGGTGGTGGCCGCACTGCGGACCTTCGACCTCGTCTACGTGATGATCGGCAGCACCGGCCAGAGCACCCGGGTCCCGTCGTACGAGGTGTACGACCGGGCGATGCTCAAGGGGGAGGTAGGCACCGGCGTCACGATCGCGCTGCTGCTCACCGCAGTCATCCTGGTGGCGACCGTGCTGATCAACCGGCTGGCCGAGCGGGCCGACTCGTGAAGCCTACGCAGGTGGAACGCGCAGCCACGTACGCGCTGCTGATCCTCGCGGCGGCGTTCGCCCTGTACCCGCTGGGGCTGATCGTGGTGACCGCGCTGCAGCCGGACCAGATCGGGGCCGACGGCTGGTTCGAGATCGCGAACTTCGCCAACGCCTGGGAGATCGGCCGCTTCGGCGACTACCTGAGCACGAGCATCATCGTGTCGCTGGCCGTCGTCGTGCTGAGCGCCACCCTCGCTTCGCTGGCCGGATACGCCTTCGGGACGATGCGCTTTCGCGGCTCGACCGCCTTGTTCTACCTGCTGCTGCTCGGTCTCATGGTGCCCAGTGAGGCCATCGTCGTCCCGCTCTACTATGACCTGCGGGCGATCGGCCTCACCGACACCTACCTGTCGCTGATCCTCCCCCAGGTCGCACAGTCCCTGGCCTTCGGCACGTTCTGGATGCGGGCCTACTTCCGCAGCAGCTCCCGCGAGGTGATCGACGCCGCCCGGATCGACGGGGCCGGACACCTGCGGATCCTCTGGTCGATCCTGCTGCCGATGGGCCGCCCTGCGCTCATCACCATGGTGGTGCTGGTGTTCATGTGGACGTGGAACGAGTTCCTGCTCCCGTTGGTGATGATCACCGACGAGGACCTGCGGACCGCTCCCCTGGGCCTCGCGTTCTTCCAGGGCCAGTACACCGCCGGTACGTCGCTGCTCGCCGCCGGCGCCCTGCTGGTCGCGCTGCCGGTGGTAGTCGTCTATCTGATAGCCCAGCGACACTTCATCCGGGGAATGCTCGAGGGGGCCGTCAAGGGCTGAGGTGCCTGGCGTCATGCCTGCCCCGAACCCCATGCACCCCACCTGTCCCAGGTTTACCTGGGTCCCCTGGTGAACCGCACCGCCCATGGGACGCAACCCATGGGCAGTGACAAGGTGCCATGGGCAGTGACGGGCTGGTGACCTCACCTTTCTCGATGGCGTCGACGATGGTCGCGTGCCGGTGCTCGGACATGATCCCTGGAAGCTGTGTGGCGTCGTGGCTCATGATGGAGACTCTGATTCGACCCTCGAGATGCCGCCAGCTCTCGACC
>JACCXZ010000181.1 GCA_013696745.1 Nocardioidaceae bacterium
TCGAGCCTGTCCACAGGGCGCGTGGCGTCACCCCCGTACCGGCCCTGCGCGGAGCACAGTGCGGGTGGAGGTGCAGCAATGGGAGCCGGTGAAAGCGCTGAGTACGTCAACGAGGTGCGCGTCCTCGGTCGGGTGAGCGCAGCAGCGCGTGAGCGCACACTGCCCAGCGGCGACACGCTGGTGACCGTGCGGGTGGTGGTGCCGCGCCCGGCAGCCAGTCCGGTGCATCGTCGTGCTGCCGCGATGAGCCGTGCAACCTCACGGGTCACGGTCGATACCTTCGAGTGTGTCGCCTGGGGAAGGCGAGCTCAAATCACGCTCCTGTCGTTGCGGCCGGACGAGCACGTGATGGTCCAGGGAGCACTGCGTCGACGTTTCTGGCGCACCGGAGCCGGCGTGTCGAGCATGGTGGAGATCGACGTGGTCCGGGTACGCCGGGTGCCAGTACGTCGGGGAGTGGGGCGGCAGAACTCGGGGCGGCAGATCTCGGTCGCCGGTCAGCGGTCCTCGTCACCGTCAGGCCAGTGACGCAGGACCAGACCGATGGGCGGCTTCGGACGAAAAGATGTCGCTTTGGCCGGCAGCAGCTCACCGCGCAGGGCGGTATCGAAGACGGCGTCGATCCTTGGTCGGGGCATGAGTACGGCGAGTCCGCCACTGGCCGCCGCCTGGGCTACGGCCTCGTCTGCGTCGTGCACGTAGGCGATCTCTGTCTCCGCCACACCCCACCGTGGCAGCCACTGGGCATGCAGCCGGGACACCGCCAGGTCGGGAACAGCCAACGGGGCACTGCCGTGCGCCCGAGTGGTCGGTTCGACCTGCCACACGTCCTGACCGTCGCTGACGCGGCACGTGTCGGCGGGGGCATCGGCCCGCCTGCTGCGGTGCACCCGGACCGCGTGTCCCGGGCCCGACCCCAGGTGGGTCACCCGGACGCCGGGTGTCGCTGTGATCGCGTCGATCCGCACGGCCGGCAGAACCCGGTGGATCGCACCGAGCCGCAGTCCCTCCTCGCCGTCGTCGACGACCATGGCGAGTCCCAGCCGGTGGCCGAGTCGGCGGTAGGCCGCATGCCGGTGGTGGCCGTCGGCCAGCAGCAGGCGTGAGCCGTCGATCACAGCCTCCAGCGCCCGTACCAGGTGCGGGTCGTGGACACGCCACACGCTGTGCCGCCCGGCGGCGTCCAGAAAGTGTGCGGCGGGGGCCCGCTGCAACAAGCCGCCGAGCACCGATCGCATCGGTCGACCGCCACGACGTACCGTGACAACTGGTTCCGGCTGCCCGTTCATGATCGTCATGAGTCGTGCCTGGCGTGCCACCATCCTGTCGCTGACCCCCTCGTGCGGGAGCACGACCCCGTCGCCCGGAGGATGCACGGAGATGCCGCACACGACGCCGACCACGGAATGACCCTCGAACTCGCCGCGGTAGACGTAGAAGCTGGGTTCCGTGTCTTGGACGAGCAGGCCGCGCTCACGCCAGCCGCGCAGGCTCGATGCCACCTCCGTCGCGCTGTCCGGGGCGTCGGCGGACAGCACCCGCTGCATGAGCCCGGACAGCGCGTGGGTGGCATCCGGCTGGACGTACCGCCAACCGCGAAACGGTCGGGCCTGCAGCCGCGGGAGGCGGACGACGGGATCAGCGGGCACCGGCGCATCCTAGGCTGTGCTGGTCAGCCCACAGTCTGGAGGACCGGTGCCGGACCGACGACGCGACATCCATCGGCTTGCTGTGCGCGACGAGGAGCTGGTGGCGGGCTACGACGTGGTCATGCTCGACCTCGACGGCGTCGTCTACCGCGGTGGCGAGGCCGTCGCCGGTGCTCCGGGGCACGTCGAAGCGGTGCGCTCCCGTGGGCTGCGGGTGGCCTTCGTCACCAACAACGCGTCTCGGTCCCCCGCCGCCGTGGCGGCGCACTTGCGGCAGCTGGGGGTGGCGGCACACGACGACGACGTCGTCACGTCGGCGCAGGCCGTCGCGCGACTCGTGGTCGATCGGTTCGGTGCCGGGGCACGGATCCTGTGCGTCGGTGGTGCCGGCCTGAGCGCAGCACTGGTCGACTGCGGGCTTCGACCCGTCGTCAGTCTCGACCAGGACCCGATCGCTGTCGTGCAGGGGTTCGGGCCGCTCGTCGGGTGGGCCGATCTGGCCGAGGCTTCCTATGCCGTGGCCGGCGGGCTCGCGTGGTTCGCCAGCAACACCGACCGGACCGTGCCGACCGCTCGAGGAACCGCACCCGGCAACGGCATGCTGGTGGAGGCGGTCGCGGCTGCCACCCGAGCTCGTCCGGAGGTCGCCGGAAAACCCGAGCCGGCACTGTTCGACGAGACCGTGCTGCGGGTTGGAGGCACCAGGCCACTGGTCGTCGGGGACCGCCTCGACACCGACATCGAGGGTGCTAACCGGGTGGGCGCCGACAGCCTCCTGGTGCTCACCGGTGTGACCGGGCTCCGTGACCTGGCCGGTGCGCCACCGTCCCAGCGACCCACCTTCGTGGCACCCGACCTCGGTGGCCTCTGGGTCGCACACCCCACGGTGTCCATCGACGGGGACGTCGCCACCTGTAGCGGCTTCGTCGCGAGGGTGGAGTCCGGCCACGTACGCGTCCGGGACCGTCGATCCGATGCCAGCACGGGGGGACACGCCGCGGCCGTCGCCTTCGTCCGCGCCGTGGTCGGTTGCGCCTGGCACCATGCAGACACCGGCGGTTCGCCGCCGAGCACGTGCGACGCAGGTGGCCGGCTGCGGTCCATCATGGTCGCCGACACCCCGAGTGACCCGGAGGTCTCAGGATGAACGAGCACGGCGGCAGCGACCCGAGCACGACACTCGACCCGGCCGAGATCGACGCGTTGCTGGCGACGCTGGATCACCATCCTGCGCAGGAGCACGTCGCTGTGTACGACCAGGTGCACAGCCGCCTGCGCGACCATCTGCGCTCGGTGCCGGACGCCGGCGCACCCACTGACTGACCCGTGCCCCGACGACTGCGGCTCGACACGGAGCTGGTACGTCGCGGTCTGGCCCGATCGCGCGAGCAGGCCAGTGCGATGATCAGCGACGGGAGGGTGCTGGTGGCCGGGATGCGGGCCGACAAGCCGTCCACCGCGGTGACCACCGCCCAGGCGCTCGTGGTTCGTCCGGCAGCGGCCCCGACCGAGTACGCGTCACGCGGCGGGCACAAGCTCATCGGGGCCATCACCGCTTTCGGTTCGACGGGACTCGACGTACGCGGGCTCCGGTGCCTCGATGCCGGCGCCTCGACCGGCGGCTTCACCGATGTGCTGTTGCGAGCCGGTGCCCGCGAGGTGGTGGCGGTCGACGTCGGCTACGGACAGCTGGTCTGGGAGCTGCGCAGCGACTCACGGGTCCGGGTGCACGACCGCACCAACGTCCGTGACCTGACCCCCGAGCTGATCGACGGACCCGTCGCGCTGGTCGTGGGTGACCTGTCCTTCATCTCGCTGCGCCTGGTGCTGCCGGCCCTCATCGGCGTGCTGGACGATGACGGTGACCTGGTGGTGATGGTCAAGCCACAGTTCGAGGTCGGCCGTGAGCGCCTGGGTCGCGGAGGGGTGGTCCGGGAGCCGTCGCTACGCGTCGATGCCGTTCTCGGCGTCGCCACCACAGGGCACGGTCTGGGCTGGGGAACCCGCGCGGTGCACGCCAGTCCCTTGCCGGGACCGTCGGGCAACGTCGAGTACTTCCTCTGGCTGCGCCGTGATGCCGGCACGCCGGACCGCGAGGCCGTGGAAGCTGCCGTGAGCGCCGGACCCACGGGTGAGAAGGTGGTCCGGTGAGCGACACGCGCGCCCCGAGACCGACCGAGGAAGCATCCGTTCGCCGGGTGTTGGTCGTCGCTCACACCGGACGTGAGGCAGCGAGCACGGCGGCGGGCGACTTCTGCCAGCGGCTGGCTGCAGCCGGAGTACACGTCCGGCTGCTGAGCGACGAGGCGCCGGACGCCGGGCCGGTGGCTGGTGGGGCCGAGGTCGTTCCCGCCGACGACCGGGCCGCTCACGGCTGCGAGCTTGTCGTCGTCTTCGGTGGCGACGGCACCATCCTGCGCGGGGCCGAGCTCGCCCGTCCCTCCCGGGTGCCACTGCTGGGGGTCAACCTCGGACATGTCGGTTTCCTGGCGGAGGCCGACATCGACGACATCGAGGTGACCGTTGCGCACGTGGTTGATCGGACGTACGCCGTGGAGGAACGGTTGACCGTCGACGTGTGCGTCCGGCTCGACGGCGACGTGGTGCACCGTGACTGGGCACTGAACGACGCGAGTGTCGAGAAGGCGTCGCGGGAACGCATGCTCGAGGTGGTCGTCGAGGTGGACTCTCGACCGGTGTCGCGCTTCGGCTGCGACGGAGTCGTCTGCGCCACCCCGACCGGTTCCACGGCGTACAACTTCTCGGCGGGTGGCCCGGTGGTGTGGCCGGAGGTCCGTGCCCTGCTCATGGTGCCGATCAGCGCACACGCGCTGTTCGCCCGGCCACTGGTGGTCTCACCGGACTCCGTCCTCGCGATCGAGGTGCTGGCTCGTGGCGACGCTCGGGCGGTGCTGTGGTGCGACGGTCGTCGCACCACGACGCTGCCGCCGGGCGCTCGGGTGGAGGTGCGCTCCGGGGAGCGACCCGTTCGGCTGGCACGCCTGCACGCCGCACCGTTCGCGGACCGCCTGGTCCGCAAGTTCGAGTTGCCCGTGACGGGGTGGCGTGGCAGCACCCAGCGCCGACGGGAGCCCTGAGGGTCGTGTGGCATGAGATCCGGCTGCGCGGCCTGGGGGTGATCGACGAGGCGGTGCTCGAGCTCGGCGCCGGGCTCTCGGTGATCACGGGGGAGACCGGAGCGGGCAAGACGATGGTCGTCACGGCACTCGGCCTGCTGCGCGGTCTGCGTGCCGACTCGGGGCTCGTACGCCATGACAGCGACCGGTGCCGGGTCGAGGCTCGCATCGGCATCGGTGAGCACCCGGACGTCCGGCGCCGCGTGGAGGACGCAGGCGGTGAGGTCGACGAGGGTGAGGAGCTGTTGGTGGCACGGTCGTTGTCGGCGCAAGGACGTTCGCGCGCCTTTGTCGGAGGCGTGGGTGTCCCGGCCGCGACGCTCGCCTCGGTGAGTGAACAGCTGGTCGCCGTGCACGGCCAGAGCGACCAGCACCGGCTGCTGCGCCCGGCTGCCCAGCGTGCCGCGCTCGACCGGTTTGCTGGCAACGCCGTCTCCGACCTGCTGGCCGACTACCGGCCGGCGTACGAACGCTGGCGTACGGTCGGTGTGCTGCTCGGCGACCTAATTACCCACGCGCAGGAGCGAGCGCGTGAGGTCGAACGCCTGCGGTTCGGTCTCGAGGAGGTCGAGGCCGTCTCACCCCAGCCGCGCGAGGACGAGCAGCTGCGCCGCGAGGAGGACCGGCTGGCCAACGCAGAGTCTCTACGGGCGGCGACCGGGCAGGCGCACGCATGTCTGTCCGGCGGTGACGAGGTCGGGGCCGATGCCGCCTCGCTAACCGCGAGGTCTCGCTCCCTGCTCGAGGCTGAGCGCGATCATGACCCTACGGTCGCCGACCTGGCCGATCGTGCGGCGGAGCTCTCGTACCAGCTGGTCGATCTCGCGACCGAGCTGGCGAGCTACTCCACAGCTGTCGAGTCCGACCCGGTTCGCCTGGCCGCCGTGCAAGAGCGGCGCGCCGCGTTGAGTGGGCTGATCCGCCGTTACGGCACCGACCTGGAAGCGGTGCTGTCGTGGTCTCGGGACGCGCGCAAGCACCTGCTCGAGCTCGAGGGGACCGATGAGCGCATCGAGTCGCTGCACGCAGAGCGCGACGAGCTGACCGCCGTGCTACTGCAGCGGGCCACCGCCGTGGGCCAGGCACGCCGTCGCGCGGCCGAGCAGCTGTCCGCGCGGGTCAGCTCCGAGCTCACCGAGCTCGCCATGCCGCACGCCCGGGTGGTGGTGGCGGTCCGCACCCCGCAGACGCTGACCGAGCAGCACCTCGGCCCGTGCGGCGCGGACGAGGTGGAGATGCTGCTCGCCGCCAACGCCGGGGCCCAGGAACGCGCGCTCGCCAAGGGTGCCAGTGGTGGTGAGCTGTCACGGGTCATGCTCGCGCTGGAAGTGGTGCTCGCCGACAGCACGGAGGTCCCGACTTTCGTCTTCGACGAGGTGGACGCCGGCATCGGTGGTCGTGCTGCGATCGAGGTGGGTCGTCGGCTCGCCAGGTTGGCGCAGCGGGCCCAGGTCATCGCGGTGACCCACCTGCCGCAGGTCGCTGCCTTCGCCGACCACCACCACCGGGTCGTCAAGACCGAAGACGGAGCCGTGACGACAAGCGGAGTCGTCCGGCTGGACGCCCTCCAACGGGTGGAGGAGCTGTCCCGGATGCTGGCCGGTGTCCAGGAGTCCGAGGCCGCGCAGACCCACGCCCAGGAGATGCTCGACCTCGCGGCCCGGGAGCGGGGGAGGCTCGGGGCCGCGTGGCAGGATGACGATCGATGCGTCTGTCCTCCATCCGCCGCGCCAAGCAGGCCCACGAACCCGGTGTGACCGGAGTCGTTCGGCTCGACAAGCGTACGAAGAATCTGACCAAGCGGCTCAAGCCCGGCGACATCGCGGTCATCGACCACGTCGACATCGACCGGGTCAGCGCCGAGGCGCTCGTCGCCTGCGACGTGGGTGCGGTCATCAACGTCTCGGAGTCGATCTCGGGGCGGTACCCCAACCTCGGCCCGGAGATCATCGCCGCTGCCGGGATCCCCCTGGTCGACCACACCGGCGAGGAGTTGCTCGCCGTGTTGAACGAGGGTCAGCGCGTCCGGATCGACGCAGGAGTGATCTACCGCGACGGCCTGCAGGTCGGCAGCGGAGAGGTGTACGACGCCGAACGCATCCTCGAGCTCATGGCGGAGGCTCGTGCCGGGCTGTCCTCACAGCTGGAGGCGTTCACGGCCAACACCATGGAGTACCTCAGACGCGAGCGGGACCTGTTGCTCGACGGGGTCGGTGTGCCGGACATCGAGACTCAGATCGAGGGCCGGCACGTGCTGATCGTGGTCCGCGGGTACGACTACCGGCAGGACCTTGCTGCCCTGCGGCACTACATCGGTGAGTACCGTCCGATCCTGTGCGGTGTCGACGGCGGCGCTGACGCCCTGGTCGAGGCCGGCTACACCCCCGACCTGATCGTCGGCGACATGGACTGCGTGTCCGACGCCACCTTGCGTTGCGGTGCCGAGCTGGTCGTGCACGCGTACCGCGACGGTCGTGCCCCAGGGATGGAACGGCTCGAACGCCTCGGAGTCGAGGGCGTCACCTTCCCGGCCACCGGGACCAGCGAGGACGTCGCCATGCTGCTGGCCGACTCCAAGGGGGCGCCGCTGATCGTGGCGGTCGGCACCCACGCGACCCTCGTGGAGTTCCTCGACAAGGGTCGCTCCGGCATGGCCAGCACGTTCCTCACCCGGTTGCGGGTCGGACCCAAGCTGGTCGACGCCAAGGGGGTGGGTCGGCTCTACCACAGCCGGATCCGGACCTGGCAGATCCTGCTGCTGATCATCTCGGGGATGCTGGCCCTGTTGGTCGCACTCTCCTCCACGCCCACCGGCGAGGCATGGATCAGCGTGCTGGACACCCGGTGGAACGACTTCGTCTACTGGCTTCGAGGCATCTTCTCGTGATCGACTTCCGCTACCACGTCGTCTCCATCGTCGCGATCTTCCTGGCTCTGGCCACGGGGATCGCGCTCGGCGCCGGACCCCTGGATGACGAGATTTCCGGCGGGCTGGTCAACGAGGCCGAGCGGGATCGGGCCGAGGAGGAGGAGGAGCTGCGCAGCGACCTCGAGGAGGCGAGTGCGGTGGCGGACTACCATGAGGAGTTCGCCGAGGCCGTCGCACCGACCGTCCTCGACGACCGGCTCGGCAACCACAGCGTCATGCTGCTGACCTTGCCGGATGCGGACGCCGACACCGTCGACGCGCTCGGGGCCGACGTCGAGCGCACCGGCGCGACGGTCGCCGGTGAGGTGGCCGTCTCCGAGGACCTGCTGGACCCCGGGAACCGGACCACCGCGCAGAGCCTGGCCACCCAGGTGCTCGACGGCGTCGAGGGCATCCCGCCGTTGAGGGACGCGACCAGCTACCAGATCGTCGGTTTCGCGGTGGGCCGCGGCCTGCTCACGACGGTCGAGGGTGGCGCCGGCCTGGACGCCAAGGCACAGGAGATCCGCAGTGCCTTCGAGGGTGCTGGCTTCCTGTCGTACGAGGGCGAGCCGAGCACCCGCGGCACCCTGCTGCTGGTGGTAGCGGGATCACCGCACGGTACTCCCGAGCCTGGCGTGGACGAGCTGATGTCCAGCCTGGTGGGTGCCATGGACTCCGTCGCGATGGGCTCGGTCGTGGCTGGGCCCACTGACGCCGCCGAGGACGGAGGCGCGGTGAGCGCCGTGCGCGACAACGACGCGGGCGACACCGTGTCGACGGTCGACGTGGCGCAGATCGCTGCAGGACGCGTGGCGACCATGTTGGCGCTAGCGGAGCAGGTGGCCGGCGAGACCGGCCAGTACGGGATCGGGGCTGGGACCGACAGCAGCGTCCCGGAGGTCACGGATCCCCAGCCCGAGCCCGACGTCGCAGGTGAAGGTTAGGCAGGGACACCTCGAGCCCCGATCGTACGACCCGGGGGCTGGGACCGGTGCGTCGTGGTCCACACCATCCCAGATCGTTGTTAGGCTGGAACCCCGTAGCCCGGTGTCGATCCGCAAGCCCCACTGCACCGCGACTGTTCCGCGATCTACGGGAGCCCCTCTTGGCCGTGTCAGCGCCCACCAAGCATGTGTTCGTCACCGGCGGCGTCGCCTCGTCGCTGGGCAAGGGTCTCACCGCCTCCAGCCTCGGCCGACTGCTGAAGTCGCGTGGCCTGCGGGTGACGATGCAGAAGCTGGACCCCTACCTCAACGTCGACCCCGGCACGATGAACCCCTTCCAGCACGGCGAGGTCTTCGTCACCGAGGACGGCGCCGAGACTGATCTGGACATCGGTCACTACGAGCGCTTCCTGGATGAGGAGATGGTCGGACGCGCCAACGTCACGACCGGTCAGGTCTACTCCGACGTCATCGCGAAGGAGCGCCGCGGTGACTACCTCGGTGACACGGTTCAGGTCATCCCGCACATCACCAACGAGATCAAGGACCGCATGCTCGCCATGGGCGGGCCGGTGATCGACGTGGTCATCCATGAGATCGGTGGCACCGTCGGTGACATCGAATCGCTGCCGTTCCTCGAGGCCGCGCGCCAGCTGCGTCACGACGTAGGGCGCGAGCACAGCTTCTTCCTGCACGTGTCCCTGGTGCCTTACATCGGTCCGTCCGGTGAGCTCAAGACCAAGCCGACCCAGCACTCCGTCGCCGCGTTGCGCCAGGTCGGCGTCGCTCCGGATGCGGTGGTGTGCCGCTCCGACCGGCCGATTCCGCAGAGCGTCAAGAGCAAGATCTCGCTCATGTGCGACGTGGACGACGAGGCCGTGGTCGCCGCAGTCGACGCCGCCAGCATCTACGACATCCCCCGGATGTTGCATGCGCAGGGGCTCGACGCCTATCTCGTACGCCGCTTGAACCTGTCGTTCCGCGACGTCGACTGGACGCAGTGGGACGACCTGCTCGGGCGCGTCCACGACCCGGACGAGGACGTCACGATCGCCCTGGTCGGCAAGTACGTCGACCTGCCCGATGCGTACCTGTCGGTCGCGGAAGCGCTGCGTGCCGGCGGGTTCGCGCACCGCACCAGGGTGCACCTGCGCTGGGTCCCCTCCGATGACTGCCAGACGGCCGAAGGCTCCGCCAAGCACCTCGCGGACGCCGACGGCATCTGCGTGCCCGGTGGCTTCGGCATCCGTGGCATCGA
>JACCXZ010000141.1 GCA_013696745.1 Nocardioidaceae bacterium
GACAGCGAGCCAGGGTGCGCGGGCGTACATGCCGTGACCGAGCCTGGCGAGCACCGCGGTGCCGTGCCGGTCCTTGATCGCCCCGGCGAGGAAGAACAGCAGCCCGGTGATCACGCCGTGTGCCACGCTGGCGAAGATCGCGGCCGCCATCCCGGACTCGTTCAGGGTGGCGATCCCCAGCACCACGAAGCCCATGTGACCGACGCTTGAGTACGCGATCAACCGCTTGAGGTCACGCTGGCGCAGGCAGGCCAGCGCGGAGTAGACGATGCCGACCACGGCGAACCCGGCGAGGTACGGCGCGAGCCGTGCGGTCGGTTCGGGCAGCACCGGGACCAGGATCCGGATGAAGCCGTACGTCCCGAGCTTGAGGAACACCCCGGCCAGCAGCACCGACCCGACGGTGGGCGCGCTCGCGTGCGCGTCGGGCAGCCAGATGTGCAGCGGCCAGATCGGGGTCTTGACGGCCAGGCCCAGGGCGATCGCCCCGGCGAGCGCGAGCTCGAACGTCCCGGTGATACCCGGTGCCAGGGTGGCGAGCTCGGGGATCTGCAGCGTCCCGGTCCGGGCGGCCAGCCCGACGAAGCCGACCAGCATGAGCGCGGATCCGGTGACCGTGAACAGCAGGAACCGCGTGGCGGCCTGCCGGCGACCGGCCTCGTCGTGCGGGTCGCCCCACCAGGCGATCACGAACCACATCGGGACCAGCGCGAGCTCGAAGAACACGAAGAACAGCAGCAGGTCCAGTGCGACGAACACCCCGATCGACGCCGCCTCCACGACGAGCACCAGGGCGAGGAGGGCATGCGTCGACGGTCCGGCCTGCGTGTCGCCACGGCTGACGTCGGCCAACGACGTCGGCTCCCCGGCCAGCCAGGCACAGCACAGGGCCGACAGCACAGCCGTGAGGCAGACCAGCGGTACGGACGCGCCGTCCACGCCGAGGTGCCAGTGCACCGACAGTGCCTCGATCCACACGTGGTCGACCTCGCCGGCGAAGGACTCCTCCGGCGACCGGGTGAACCAGACCACGAGCACCGCCGCCAGCGAGACCAGCGAGACCACGACGCCGACCAGCGCACCGACTCGCGGTGTCCACCGTGCTCCGGCGAGTCCGACCGCGAGTGCACCGAGCACCGGCGCGAGCAGGACGACGAGCAGGCCGCTCATCATCAGCCCGCCACCCCGCCCGTCATCCCAGCACCCCGAGCAGCACACCGGCGAGCACGACCGCGACGACCGACAGGCTCACGTAGGTCGCCACGTTCCGGGTCTGCGCCAGTCCGAGCAGCCACGACGAGCGGTCCGCCCCCCAACCGGTGCCCCGGACGTACGCCTCGACCACGTCGGCGTCCCCACCCACCGCCAGCCGTGCGGCGCCACCGACGGGACGTACGACGGCCCGGTCGTAGCCGTCGTCGACCCGCAGCTCGCGGGCTAGAACCCGGCGCGCTCGTCCCAGCCGCCGTGCCGGGTCCACGCCCGGGCGCCAGGCCGCCCACACCGCGAGCCCCGGGAGCACCACCAGCACCGTGCTGAGTACGGCGATCCCGAGATGGAACGGCTCGGCCTGCGCGCCCAGCCAGCCGGGCGCCAGCACCGCCGGACCGAGCAGCAGGGTGGGCACGACCAGCACGGCGACCGGGACGCGCATGGCCGCTGGGGCCTCGTGCACCGTGTCGGCCTGGCGCGACGCCCTCGCCGCTCCGAAGAACACCAGCAGCCACAGCCGAGTCGCGTACGCGGCGGTCAGCACCGCGGTCGCCAGGCCGGCCACCAGGACCAGCCAGGCCAGCCACACCGGCGCGCCGGTCTGCACGTGGGTGGCGTCCAGGGCCGCGCCGAACACTGCGTCCTTGCTGAAGAACCCGGCGGTCGGGACCAGCCCCACCAGGGCCGCCAGCCCGATCGTGGTCGACCAGAACGTCCACGGCATCGGCCGGCGCAGCCCGCCCATCGCCGCGATCGCGGTCGAGCCGACCGCGTGCGCGAGACAGCCCGCCGCCAGGAACAGCAGCGCCTTGAACGCGCCGTGCACGATCAGGTGTCCGATCGCGGCGACGTAGCCACTGACGGCGAGCGCGGCGAACATGTACGCCAGCTGGCTCACCGTCGACCAGGCCAGCACCCGCTTGACGTCGTCGGCGGCCAGTGCGAACGCCGCCCCGAGCACCATCGTGACGACGGCGAGGAGCCCGAGTGCGACCGTCGTCACGGTGCTGGCCGCGATCACCGGCAGCAGCCTGGCGACCAAGTAGACCCCGGCGGCCACCATGGTCGCGGCGTGGATCAAGGCGCTGATCGGCGTCGGGCCGGGCATCGCGTCGGGCAGCCAGGTGTGCAGCGGGAACTGGGCGGACTTGCCGACCACCGCGAGCAGCACCAGCAGGCCGACCGCCGTGATCGTCGAGTCGGACAGCCGACCGGACTCCACCGCCACCAGCAGGTCGCTGATCCGGTAGCTACCGACGCTCGCACCCACGACGATGATCGCCACCAGCAGCCCGAGGTCGGCGAACCGGGTCATCACGAACGCCTTGGCCGCGCCGTCGCGCGCGGCCGGCAGCTCCCAGTGGTGCGCGATCAGCAGGTAGGAGCAGACGCCCATCACCTCCCAGCCGACCAGCAACACGATCAGGTCGTCGGCGAGCAGCACGGTGTTCATGGCCGCCACGAAGACGGTCACGATGCAGGCGTACGAGCGGTACCGCGGGTCACCGGCGAGGTAGGCGCAGGAGTACACCTGCACCAGCAGGCCGATGGTGGCCGCGAGCACCGCGACCGCCGCGGACAGCGCGTCGAAGGACAGCGCGAGGCTGACCCCGAGCACCGGCTCCCCGCCCCCCGCGTACGCCCCGGCCTGCGGCACGTCGTCACCGAGCTGGCCGGCCGCGGCGACCACGACCACGATCCACGTCGCGCCGGCTCCCGCGATCGCGATCCGCGCGGCCTGGCTTGCCTCCCGTGCGGTGGCGACCAGCAGCGCCACCAGCACCGGCAGGCCGATCATGCTCGCCAGCGCCCAGGGCATGCCCCCCACCGACGTCAGCTCGGTCATGTCACGTGCACCGGGTCGGCGCGCCGGTCGTCCGCCAGCGCGTCGACGTCGACGGTGCCGTACGCCCGGAACAGGCGCAGCACGATCGCCAGGCCGAGCCCGATCTCGGCAGCGGCCAGGGCGATGACGAACAGCGTGAACACCTGCCCTGTCAGCAGGCTGTCGCGCAGCCACACGTCGAAGGCGACGAGGTTGAGCATGACGGCGTTGAGCATGAGCTCGACACCCATCAGGGCCAGGACCGCGTTGCGGCGCGACAGCACGCCGTACACGCCGATACCGAACAGCGCGGAGCTCAGCAGCAGCGGCTGCAGCAGCGGCATCAGGACCCACCCCCCGCGGCTGCCTCCTGGCGGTCGCGGTCGCGCACCCGGCCGGACACCACGATGGCGCCGATCAACGCGGCCAGCAGGATCACGCTGAGCACCTCGAAGGCCAGCACCCAGTGGGTGAAGATCGCCTCACCGACGCTGCGGGTGTCGCCGATCCGCTCCGGTGGTGCCGCCCCGCCCAGCTGGTCAGGTTGGCTGTCGAGGTCGAGCACGATCCCGCGGAACCCGGAAGTGAGCACGACGGCCAACACGCCGAACGTGGAGAACCCCGCGAAGGCCGCCACCGGCCGGTTGCGGCTCGTCGCACCGGTCGTCGACGCCGGTGAGCGGGTCAGCATCAGCGCGAACAGCAGGAGGACCACCACGGCGCCCACGTAGATGAGCACCTGCACCCAGGCCACGAACTCGGCGGTGAGGACCAGGAAGCAGCCGGCGACCGCACCCAGGGTGACCACCAGCCACAGCGCAGCATGCACGACGTGCGGCGTGCTCACGACCATGACCGCCGAGGCCACGGTCAGCACCGACAGCAGCCAGAAGACGACGAGCTCAGGGGTCACTGCGGCCCGGCCGGGTCGACGGGAGGCGGCGGAGCCGCCCGTTTCGCGGCGGCGATCTCCGCGGCCTTGATCTCCTTGGGCTCCTCGCCGGCCGGGTCCAGCGCCGGCGGTGGGGGCACGGTCCACATCCACTCGCGCAGCCGGTCCTTCTCGTGCACGAGGTCGGTGATGTCGTGCTCGGCGTACTCGAACTCCGGGCTCCAGTGCAGCGCGTCGAAGGGACACACCTCGATGCAGATGCTGCAGTACATGCACAGCGAGAAGTCGATCGCGAAGCGGTCCAGCATGTTGTGGCTGCGGTCCCTGCCCCCCTCGACCTCAGCAGGGGTGACCTCCTTGTGGGAGTCGATGTGGATGCACCACGCCGGGCACTCGCGGGCGCACAGCATGCACACCGTGCAGTTCTCCTCCTGCAGCGCGATCACACCGCGTGAGCGCGGCGGCAGCTCGGGCTTGACGTCCGGGTAGTGCTGGGTGACCGAGCGGCGCACCAGGTTGCGCCACGTCACCTTGAGGCCGGCCAGCAGACCCGAGCCGAGGCGGGTCACGCGAGCACGACCGCGACGACCGTGGTGAGCACGAGCTGTGCGAGGGCCACGGGGACCAACACCTTCCAGGCGAGTGACTGCAGCTGGTCCTCGCGCAGCCGGGGGTACGCGACGCGCGCCCAGATGACGAGGAACGAGACGAGGCCGACCTTGGCGAGCGTCCAGAGCCAGCCCAGCTGGTCCTCGAACGGTCCGTGCCAGCCGCCCAGGAAGAGCACGCTGGTGAGTCCGGCGAGCACGACGATGCCGGCGTACTCAGCGAGCAGGAACATCGCGAAGCGCATGCCGCCGTACTCGGTCAAGGGACCCATCACGAGCTCCGCATCGGCCAGCGGCATGTCGAACGGCGGGCGGGCGAGCTCGGCCAGCCCGGCGACCAGGAAGACCACGAGCGCCGGCGCCTGCCACAGCAACCACCACCACTGCCAGGCGCCGACGATCCCGACCAGCGAGAGCGTCCCCGCGGCCATGGCCACGCTGGCGGCGGCGAGCACGAACGGCAGCTCGTAGCTCATCAGCTGCACGGCGACGCGCAGGCCGCCGAGCAGGCTGTACTTGTTGGCGCTGGCGATGGCGCCCATCAGCGTGCCGAGCACCCCGACCCCCATCACGGCGAGGACGAAGAACAGCCCGACGTCGAGGTCCTGGCCGACCAGCCCCGGGCCGAGGGGGATGGCCACCATGACCACGAGGTACGGGACGAGCGCGACCGCCGGTGCGAGTGCGAAGATGACGCGGTCGGCGCGAGCGGGGATCACGTCTTCCTTCTGCACGAACTTCACGCCGTCGGCGACGAGCTGCGCCCAGCCGTGGAAGCCGCCGGCGTACATCGGTCCGGTCCTCGACTGCATGTGCGCCATCACCTTGTGCTCGGCCTGCCCGACCAACAGCGGCAGGGTGAGGAAGGCGGTCAGCACAGCAGCGCAGCGCAGCGCCACGTCGAGGACCTCAGCCATCGCCACCGTCCGTGGGGCTCGGGCCTGGATCGGGGGATGCGGCCGGCGGGGCCGGTGCGGCCGCCTCGGCGGTCCGGCGCTCCCGGCGTGGTCGGG
>JACCXZ010000151.1 GCA_013696745.1 Nocardioidaceae bacterium
TGCAGCAGGTAGATCGTGGCGAACAGGCCGATCCACACCACGTCGACGAAGTGCCAGTAGTACGACACGACGATGGACGTGACGGCTTGCTCATGGGTGAAGCGCCGGGCCATGTACGTGCGCCCGAGCACCAGCACGAAGGCGATCAGCCCACCGGCGACGTGCAGGCCGTGGAAGCCGGTGGTCAGGTAGAACACCGAGCCGTACCCGGAGGCGGAGAGGGTCACGCCCTCGTGCGCCAGCTCCGCGTACTCCAGCGCTTGGCCACCGATGAAGATCGCACCCATGACGAACGTGAGCACGAACCACTCACGCATGCCCCAGTTGCGGGCGTCCAGGACGCCGCCGCTGCGGCCGACCTTGCCGCGTTCGGCGGCGAAGACACCGAGCTGGCAGGTGACGCTGGACAGCACCAGGACCGTCGTGTTGGCCGTCGCGAAGGGGACGTTGAGCAGCTGCGTCTCCTGCTCCCACAGCGCTGGGCTCACACCGCGGATGGTGAAGTACGCCGCAAACAGGGCGGCGAAGAACATGAGCTCGCTCGCCAGCCACACGATCGTCCCGATCGAGACCGTGCTCGGCCGATCGGGTTGCCCGTGCAGGCGGGATGCCGGGATCACGCTGGTCGTCGCCACAGCACCCATTATGGACTCCGGTGGCCCCGCCGCCACCCCTGGGGCCAACTTCTACGACGATGTGTAGGAGATCTCACTCCGAGCCGGACGGCTCGGGGTCCGGCGGGACACTGGTCACGGACCTTCGGGTCTGACCGATACGATCGCCGGGTGACTGAGAGCGGCCCGCAGGCGACCCCGACCACGCCGGTCCGCGTATGTCTCTACAGCGACGACAGTGACACGCGTCGGGCGGTCATGACAGCCCTGGGAAAGCGCCCGCACCCGGACCTCCCGGACTTCGAGTACGTCGAGGTGGCCACCGAACCGCGCGTCATCCAGGTGATGGACGCCGGCGGCATCACCCTGGCCATCCTCGACGGGGAGGCGGTTCCGGCCGGGGGCATGGGGATCGCGCGTCAGCTCAAGGACGAGATCTACCGGTGCCCGCCGGTGCTCGTGCTCACCGGGCGACCACAGGACGCTTGGCTGGCCACCTGGTCCAAGGCGGAGGCAGCTGTGCCGCACCCCATCGACCCCATGCAGCTCGCGGAGACGGTGATCCGGTTGGTGCGCGATCGTCTCGGCAGCGCCGCCGCCACCACGTCCTGACCCCCCGACCCGTACCGAGGTTCACATGACGGTGGAGCACACCTGGCCCGACGTGCTGTCCGCGCTCGTCGCCGGCACCGACCTGGACGTCGGTCAGACCGGCTGGGCCATGGGCGAGATCCTGTCCGGCGAGGCCAGCGCAGCCCAGATCGCCGGGTTCGCGGTCGCTCTGCGCGCCAAAGGAGAGACAGTCGACGAGGTCGAGGGTCTGGTGGCACAGATGTACGCCCACGCCGCCCCGTTGGGCGTCGACGGACGGATCGTCGACATCGTCGGGACCGGTGGTGACCGCTCACGGACCGTGAACATCTCGACGATGGCCGCGGTGGTGATGGCCGGTGCCGGGGCGCGCGTGGTCAAGCACGGCAACCGGGCGGCATCCTCGGCCAGCGGCGCCGCCGATGTGCTCGAGGCTCTGGGCGTACGCCTGGACGTGCCGGTAGGTTCGCTGGCAGCCGTCGCCGAGGAGGCCGGCATCACGTTCTGCTTCGCGCCGGTCTTCCACTCCTCCCTACGACACGCCGCTGCAGCCCGACGCGAGCTCGGGATCGCGACGACCTTCAACTTCCTGGGACCGCTGACGAACCCGGCACGACCCGGAGCGCAGGCGGTCGGTGTCGCAGACGTGCGGATGGCGCCGATCATGGCGGGGGTGCTGGCCCGCCGGGGAGTCGATGCCCTCGTCTTTCGCGGCGACGACGGGCTGGACGAGCTCACGACGACATCCACGTCGTCCGTCTGGGTGGTCCATGCAGTCAGCGGCTCGGTCACCGACCAGCAGGTGGACGCCACCGAGCTCGGGATCGCCCGGGCCAGCACCACAGACCTGCGCGGCGATGACGCGGCTTTCAACGCTGCGGTCTTCCGCCGGGTGCTGGAGGGGGAGCAGGGACCGGTACGCGATGCGGTCTTGCTCAACGCGGCCGCGGGCCTGGCCGCCCATGACGGCGGGACCGCTGACTTGATGGAGCGGCTCGCCGCCGGACTGACCACCGCGACGCAGTCCATCGACTCCGGTGCCGCCCTGCGGTGCCTGGACCGCTGGATCGCCAGCTCGGCCCGGCACGCGCCCGCTCCCAGCGGGGCGTGCGGAGTCAGTGGGGGTCGTCGAGGCCGAGGCTGAAGGTCGCCTCGAGGTCGTGCTGGGAGTACGTCCGGAAGGCGATGTGGGTCTCGGTGGACTGCACGCCGGGGACCTTGTTCAGCTGCTCGGCTACCACGCGGGCAATGTCGTCGTGTGCCCGCACGCGCACCATCGCGATCAGGTCGATGTGGCCGGTGACGGAGTAGACCTCGCTGACTCCGTCCAGACTGGCGATCTGCTCGGCGACCTCTGGGATGCGGGCGACGTCGGCGTTCACGAACACGATGGCGGTGATCACGCCGGCCAGCCTAGTGCGCGGGCATCGCTCAGGGCTGGTGGGCGGTACGCAGCGAGCGGCGCTCGTCGAACGGCACCAGCTCGGTGCGTGAGACGCCCACAGCGTCGTGGGTTGCCAGCTGACCGCCGGCCCCACCGACCGGGCAGGTCCACGTGCCGTCGACGTCGACGAGCCGGATGTCGGGGGACTCCAACCAGCGCAACAAGCACTCGGTCTCGCTCGCTGAGGCGGCCGGGGTGGGACCAGGGCCGGGGATGACGGTCTCGGCACTCCTGACCAGCGAAGCGACGTACTCGGGGGCGCTGACCCCGCCCCGCAGGACGCCGGCAGCGCTGAGCCGGCCGTGCCGGACGACATGGATCTCCCAGCAGCGGTCGGACCGGCGCTTGGCGGCGACCACTTGCGGACAGTGAGTCAGGGCAGAGATCCGCTGGGTACGGGCGGTGCCCCGGACGAAGGCCGCCAGGCGGTCCCGGAAGACGGTCGCGTCCTCGAACCGCTCCTGCCCAGCGAGCACGGACATGCGCGTGTCGGCCACATCGACCACGTCGCGCGGGTCGTCGAGCAGCGCCCGGCGCAAGCGGGCCACCTCCACGGTGTAGGTCGTGGCGTCGACGCTGCCGTTGCAGGGGGACAGGCAGCGACCCATCTCGGCCAGCGCACACGCAGACATCGACGGGGAACGAGGCATCCGGCCATTGCACTGGCGGATCGCGAACGCGTCGTGGGCGGCGGTCATCGCGTGCTCGGCGCTGCGCCGGGAGGCGAACGGCCCGACGTAGTCGGCATCGTCGTCGAGCACGCGGCGGACCAGCGACAGCCGCGGCCAGGGCTCGTTGGTGAGCTTGAGCCACACCACCCGCTCGGGGTGGCGGGAGCGGCGGTTGTACGCCGGCTTGTGCTCGGCTATCAGTCGCAGCTCACGGATCTCCGCTTCCAGCGCGGTGGCGCACTCGATCCCCTCCACCCGCTCGGCGAGGCGCACCATCTCACCCATCCGTGAGCGCGTCTCGCTGGCGGTGAAGTAGGAACGGACACGGACTCGCAGGTCCTTGCTGGTGCCGATGTAGAGCGGGCGGTCCCGGGCGTCTCGAAACAGGTAGACACCCGGCGCATGCGCAAGCCCGTCGGCCAGGTGCCGCTTGCGCCGCTGCTCGGGACTCACCCGGGAGGAGAACGTGGACAGCTCCTCCAACGTGTGCACCCCGAGGTTGCCCAGACGCTCGATCAGCCCGTGCAGCACCTCCACTGTCGCGCGGGCGTCGGCCAGGGCGCGGTGGTTGGGTTCGGTACCGGTACGGAACAGCCGGGCCAAAGTCCCGAGCTTGCAGTTGGGTGCCTCGTCACGGGTCAGCACCCGCCGGGCGAGGCGTGCGGTGTCGAGCACCTCGAAGGCCGGCCACCGGTGGTCCAGCGCAGCGGCGAAGTGCTGCAGGAAGCCGACGTCGAAGGGAGCGTTGTGAGCCACCAGGACACACCCGGAGGTGAACTCCAGGAAGCTCGGCAGCACCTCGGCGATGCCGGGGGCGTCGGCGACCATGGAGTCGGTGATGCCGGTGAGCACGGCGATGAACGGGGGGATCGCGCTGTGCGGGTTGACCAGAGTCTGGAACTCGGCGAGCACCTCGCCGCCCCGGACCTTGACGGCACCCACCTCGGTGATCGATGAGCCGCCGGCGGCCGAGCCTCCGGTGGTCTCCAGGTCGACGACGCAGAAGGTCACCTCACGCAGTGCACGGCCGAGCTCGTCGAAACTCGCCTGCACCGGCACCGGCACCTGACCAGCGCACGTACCGACGGTCCCGGGACCGGCTGACGTTCTCATGTCCGGCAACGTACGTGCCTCGACTGACAGAACCCTGCGCGACGCGCCTGTCAGCCATCAGTGGGCTCAGCCCCGTACCAGTGGACCCCGCACTGAGCTGCCCCCGACTACGCTCGCGGGTCACGGCGATTCGCCTGGACGCTGTCACCCACACTGCGGAGGTCGGCATGAGCGCAGCAGCAGGCGACGGCCGGATTGCCGGCGGACTCAGGTCCCGCGGCCGATCCGACGGGTGCTGACCGGCCGTGAACGAGCCCAGATCGCTGCACGGGTTGCCCGAGGTCGTCCGCATCCGGGTGGTGGGCCTCGCTGCCGACGCACTGGAGGGACTGTCACCGGACACCGTCCCACCGACTGTGCGACCGGTCATGCGCTTCGCGCGCCAGCGTCGCGCACGGCGGGCTGGTACGCAGATCGCAACCGCGCTGGTCGACGACACCTTCCGGGAGCGGATCGCCGCCCAGGTGCGACCGGGGTACGTCGAGCTGCTCGCCGCAGTGGAGCAGGGCACGCCGACTGCCGTGGACCCGGTCGACGTGGCAGCCGTCGCGTTCCTCGTACGCCCACCAGGTTGGCAGGAGGCACTGACCGCCGCTGTCGACCGGGTGGAGCGCGAGACCGCTGCCTCCGCCCTCGACGAGGCGGCCACCGAGCGGTTGAGGCAGCAGCTCGAGGAGTCTCGTGCGGAGACCGTGACCGTGCGGGCGCGGCTGCGTGAGCAGCTCGCCTCGGTGAAGACCGAGAACACCGACCTGCGACGCAAGTTGGCTGCGGAACGCAGCCGTGCGAAGGAGGCGGTGGCACGGACCGACGCAGCGACCACCGCGTTGGAGAGCAGCCGTGAGGAGAGCCGCGCCGCACTGGCAGACGCGCGGGCCGAGTCCCGGCGGCTGCGCCACCGGGTCGAAGGTGTCGAGGAGCGTGCCCGCTCCGACCGCACGTCGGGACGCGAGGACCGGGTCAGCGAGGCGGTGCGCGCCCGGTTGCTGCTGGACACGTTGCTGTCGGCCGCCCAGGGGCTGCGGCGTGAGCTCGCGCTTCCGCCGGTCGACGTGTTGCCGGCTGACACGGTGGCCACGGCCGTGCACGCGCAGGCAGGCGAGACAGGCGAGACAGGCGAGACAGGCGAGGCACCGGTACGGGCACGTGCGGACACTGATCCCTCGTTGCTCGAACAGCTGCTGGCGCTGCCGCGTGCACACCTGCTCGTGGATGGCTACAACGTGACCAAGAACGGCTGGTCGGGGATGCCGTTGGACGCGCAGCGTGCCCGGCTGGTGCGTGAGCTGGCGCCGGTGGCCGCCCGCAGCGGAGCCGAGATCACCGTGGTGTTCGACGGCGCCGACATCTCGGCCCGTCCGGTGGTCGCGCCGCGAGGAGTCCGGGTGATCTTCAGCCCCGCGGACATCAGCGCCGACGACGTGCTGCGCGACCTGACCCGCGCCGAGCCGGTGGGCCGTCCGGTGGTGGTGGTGTCGAGCGACAGGGAGATCCGCGAGGCGGTCGTGGTCGCGGGGGCACGCTCGCTGCCGTCGGCCACTCTGCTCGCTCTGCTCGCCCGGGTGTGAGCGGCGAGAGCCGCACATCGCTGTCGGAGGCGGCACCTACGTTGTGGTTCGTCGACGACTGTCGTACGTCCTGGAAGGACTGACATGGAGCTGCACCTGCACGGGCACGATCCCCGCCGGCGCCCGCCGGGGGGACTACTCATCGACTGCGACAGCTGCGTCGTACGCGGTGACGCCTGCGGCGACTGCGTGGTCACCCACCTGCTGGGCGGCCCGCCGGAGCCGCTGGAGCTCGACCGCGACGAGCTCGGTGCGCTGGACGCGCTGGCGGGCGTCGGGATGGTGCCCCCACTCCGGTTGGTGACGGCTGTCTCCAGCCATGAAGCCGACGAAGGCGACGACCCGACGGACCGGTGGTCCGACGTGATCGAGGGTGCACCGTGAGAAGCGCCCAGCCGGTTGGCTTGCGTCGTCGCTGCCCACTAGCGTGACGTCCGGCACCTGTGCTTGTTCGACCACCTACGGTCGAGCGGGGTGCCGCGCCTCATCCACCGGCCCGTTCGTGGTCGTGTGGAGCCGGGGACCCGTGTCCTTGGGTGAATCGGAGCAACCGTGACCGGCTCGTGTCGGCCGCGGTTGCCTGTAGGGCGTCATCCGGCCCGAACCCGTCAGCTGACCTGGTAGGCGGAGGAGGATCGAGGAGGCAACGCACGCGTGCGTCCTGCCCGGAAGTTCGTTGCTGCCCGTGTCGGTCTGGTCGCTTGCGCGATCCTCGCCGCAAGGAGAAGTCCGAGATCGACGAGCGGTCGCAGCAGGCAGAGCAGCTGCTCGCCGACCAGCAGGCCGCCGAGGCCGCCGCTCCCGACACCCAACCCGAGGAGGACACCAGCGAGACCGAAGGCACGCAGGCGCCACCGCCGGCTGCCCCCCGGCCTCCGGCAGCGCCCAGGCCGCGGTCGACTTCGCGCTCGCGCAGGTCGGCGACGCGTACGTCTACGGGCGCCGTCGGCCCCGACGCGTGGGACTGCTCCGGCCTGACCATGGGCGCCTGGGGTGCCGCCGGATCTGGTGTTCTGCTACAGCCCGATCAGCCACGTGGGGATGCACATCGGCAACGGTCAGCTGGTGCACGCGGCCAACCCGTCGCGCCCGGTCGAGGTGACCACGGTCGACTCGATGCCGATCGCCTCGATCCGACGCGTGGGCTGAGGGCAGACCTAGACTCGGCCGGGTGACCGGGGACCAGCCACGCCGCCATACGTGGTGGAGCGTCGGGGCATTTCTCATGATGATCGTGACCGTGCTCGTCGTGCTGCGCGACAGCCCCTCCACGTCGGAGGGCCTTCCCGCCGACCCGTCCGCTGCGCGGACGACTGAGCGCAGCGAGCGGGTACGCCTCACGTTGGCTGCGCTGGAGGACGCCTGGGACACCCGAAACCGGGTTGCGTTCCTGACTGCTGCCGGCCCGTCCCCTCAGTCGCAGGCGTGGGCCGGGCAGACGTACGACGCGCTCGCCACCCTGGATGCCGACGAGATCGGACTGCGCTACGTCGGCGAGCTCAGCACCCGCACACAGGCTGGTCGACCCGGTGAGTTCTCGGCCGAGGTTGCCGTCACGTGGCATCCGGGGATCGGGCCGGACCCGGGGTACCGCACCTCGAGCGCCAGGGTGCGGATGCGCCTGGGCGACCGCGGGGACGGCGTCGTGGTGCTCGGCCTGGGTCCGGACGCGCCGGCCGGCCGGTCCAGCGGTGCGCTGCCGTTGTGGCTGGCCGGAGATCTGGTGGAGTACGGAACCCCACAGGCTCGCTGCATGGGCATCGACACCGACCTGCGGAAGGTGGCCTGCCGCCGACTCACCCGGGTTGCGCTCCAGGAGCTGGCCGCGGTGCTGCCTGCGGACCTGCGCACGCGTACCGGAGGGCTGTTGATCGTGCTGCCGGCCACCGTCGACCAGGCCGCAGCGGTGCTCGGTCGCAGCCCCCTCGCGCTGACCCGGATCGCCGGCGTCGCCGGCACGGTCGACGCCTCCGGGGTGCCGGGCGCCCCACAGCTGGTGGTGCTCAACCCGGAACGTTTCGTGCCCCTCGGGCGTGACGACCGACAGTTCGTCGTCATCCACGAGGCGGTACACGTCTTGACCGGTGCAGCGGCGGTGGTGATGCCAGTGTGGGTCCGCGAAGGCTTCGCCGACTGGGTCGCGCTGCGGACCGGCCGGATACCACTGGCCCAGGCCGCCGAGCAGGCGCTGGACGCGGTACGCCGGGTCGGGCCGCCGCGGTCACTGCCGCGCGACGCCGCCTTCGACTCAGCACGGTTGCGGCTGGCGAAGTCCTACCAGCAGGCCTGGTTGGTGTTCTGGATGCTGGGGGAGCGGTACGGGACGGACGCGGTCGTATCGTTCTACACCGCGGTGCTCGACGGTGCTCGGGTCGGTCCGGCGCTGGAGGACGCTTTCGGGCTCACGCGGGCTGACTTCAGTGCCGCGTGGCGTACGAGGCTCGAGGTGCTGGCGGGCTGAACCGAGTCAACATGGCGAGCTGCCCAGGCAACGCCAAAGGGGCCCGTGGCCAGAGCCATGGTCCCCTCGTGTGCGTCAGGTGTGTGTCAGGGGCCCGGTGGCTGCTGTACGTCTGCTGGTCCGGCAGAAATACCCAGACGTTCAACAGTGTTGATGCCGCAGCCGCAGCCGCAGCCGCAGCCGAGGTCGCCACTCAGGCCCGCTGCTCGTCCCGCAGCAACCCGGCGCGGATCGCCTTCATGATCGCCGAAGCGCGGTTGGCGGCGCCGAGCTTGTCGTAGATCTTGGAGATGTGGGTCTTGGCGGTCGACTCGGAGATGAACAACGTGCGGGCGATCGCCGCCACCCCGAGACCGTCGGCGAGCAGGTGCAGCACCTCCCGCTCGCGGGGCGACAGCTGCGGGCCCGACGGCGTCATCCGGCGGCGCATCGCGTCGGCGAGGTCGCCTGCGGTGAACGAGCGCGGTGACACAGCTGCGTGACGAGCGGCGGCGACGACGTCTCCGCTGGGCGCGTTCTTGGGGACGAACGCGGAGGCGCCCGCCTCCAAGGCTGCGAACAGCTGCTCGTCACCCGCATACATGGTGAGCACCACGATGCCCAGCTCCGGATTGGAGTTGCGCAGACGTTTGGCCGCGTCGAGGCCGGACCCATCCGGGAGCCGTACGTCGATCACCACCACTTGAGGCGACATCTCGGCGACCAGGCGCTCACCCTGGCCGAGGGTGCCGGCCTGCCCGACGACGGTAAAGTCCTCAGAGCGCTCGAACGCGCGGGACAAGCCCTGGCGGATGAGTTCGTGGTCATCGATGAGCAAGACCGACGTCAGCATGGCGGGACTCCTTCTGGTCAGCGCCCGAGCAGTCCTCGCGACGGAGTGCATGGGGGTTCATCAGGGTCAATGCGACCGAGGTGCCACGGTTGGACTCGGAGACGACGGCGAGGTCGGCGCCGATGCGGTCGGCACGTTCCTGCATGATCTTCATGCCGAAGCTGTCTGCACGTGGCTCGCCGAGGCCGCCGCCGTCGTCGGTGATGGACAGCATCGCCTGCGGCGGGTCCGCCGAGAACGTCACCCACAGGTGGTCTGCTCCACTGTGCCGGCGCGCGTTGGTGATGGCCTCCTGGGCAACCCGGAGGATCTCTGTCTCGACCTCGACCCGCAGCCGGTGCTGTGTCTCGTTGAGCGACAGGTGCACTGTCATGCCGGTCTGGCGACCGACTTGGTGGACGTAGTCGGCGAGCACCGATCCCAGGGTCGAGCCGGGAGCCACTTCCGAGCGAAGGTCGAAGATCGACAACCGCAGCTCGCTGACCAGGTGCGTGAGCTGTTCGCGCAGCATGCCCAGACCGTCCCGCTGGACCATGTCGTCGGTGTCAGCCATCAAGGAGTCCACCGAGTAGCCGAGCGACGCCACCTCCTGGGCGATGCCGTCGTGGATCTCCCGCGCCATGCGTCGACGCTCGTCGATGGTGGCCAGGCTCCGAACCTCGTCGAAGACCATGGCGGTGTCGAGCTGGACCGCGTGGCGGCGCAGGCGCTCGACGACGTCGGCCGTCATGGCGCTGTTCAGCGGTGTGGGACGGTACAGCACGAGCACCGCGATCATCCGCGCGCCGAGCCGCAACGGCAGCATGATCCGCACACTGCGCCGGCCGTCCACGACGACGCTCTCGTGCGCCGGGGCCTCAGACGTCCAGCACTCCATCACCAGGTGGTCGTCGTGGTGTTCGCCGCCGAGGTCGGCGACACCTCGTCCGGCGAGCGGGAGCAGGCTGCCACCAGCGGAACGTGCGAGCAGCACCGCGCCGTCGTCGTCCACCACGTCGTTGACGTCGGCCAGGATCTGGTACGCGATGCCGACCGGGTCGAGCCCGGCGCTCAGCTTGCGGGCCACCGTGCGCAGCTCGCTGAGCAGCCGGTGAGCGGCGTCGTAGGCGTCGGGTTCGTCGGTGCCTGGCTCCGACGAGATGCGGATCCAGGCACCGAGCATGCCCGCCGCCAGACTGGTCAGCAACCAGGGCGCGGTCAACTCCAGCACAGGGGAGGCAACGATCGTCGGGAGCGTGGCAACCCCGATGAGGGTGGCGCTCTGGGCGCACCAGGTGGCGACCATGCCTGGCGTACTCAGACTCAGTCCGGCGACGAACAGCGGGACGAGCAGGTAGGGCAGCCCGACAGCGGTGTCGGCCAGCAGGACCGTGGACACCACGGCTGCCGCGGCACCCTCGACGAAGGGCCCGGCCCTCGTGCTCCAC
>JACCXZ010000025.1 GCA_013696745.1 Nocardioidaceae bacterium
AAGTCCTCCGGCTTCGGGCGCGAGGGGGGCGCCGAGGGCATCGAGGAGTACCTGGAGACCAAGTACGTCGGCCTGGCGCTGTGACGTGAACGCGCGAGGGGTGAGCGGCATGACTGCTCCGGCGCCTCTGCCGTCCATCACACCCTGACGCCGCCGAGATCCGACCTGGTGGTCAGGGGCCGGTGAACTGGTGGCACGGAACTCGGATCTCGGCGCCCGAAGGTGGACTGCTTCAGACGCTGATGACGACCTTGCCGCGGACGTGTCCACCCATGCTGGCCCGCAGCGCGTCCGCGGTGCGCTCCAACGGGTACGTCTCGGCGATCTGCACCCGCAGCGTGCCGTCGGCCACCAGGGTGAGCAGCTGACCGAGCTGGTCGCCACGGCCGCGGACGAAGACGTACGCGCCGCCGAGCTGCGAGACGGTGTCAGCATCGATGATCGACACCACGCGGCCGCCGGCAGCAAGCAGCTCCGGGGTCACAGCGAGCGCGTCGCCGCCGATCAGGTCGATGACGACGTCCACGCCGTCGGGCGCCAGCGCGCGGACGTTGCCCACCAGGTGGTCGCCGTACGCCACGGGTTCGGCGCCGAGCTCGCGCAGGTAGTCGTGGTTGGTCGGCGACGCGGTGCCGATGACGCGTGCCCCGCCGTGCGCAGCGAGCTGGACGACCATCGAGCCCACACCACCCGCGGCGGCATGCACGAGCACCGTGTCGCCGGCGACGACACCCACCGCGTCCAGCACCTGCGCGGCGGTGAGCCCGGCCAGCGGCAGCGCCCCGGCCTGCTCGAAGGAGACCCCGTCAGGGATCCTCGCCACGGTGCGCTCGGGTACTGACGTCAGCTCGGCGTAGGTGCCGTGCTGCACGTGGTCCTCGCGGTCGTACGCGGCGACGCGGTCCCCGACGCTCACGGTCGTGACCGCCGGGCCCACGGCCTTGACGGTGCCGGCGACGTCCCAGCCGGGGATCAGCGGCAGGTGATGGGGCAGGGCGCCGGTCAGGTAGCCGGCGACGATCTTCCAGTCGACCGGGTTGACGCTGGAGGCGGCCACCTCGATCAGGACGGAGTCCGGGCCGACCAGCGGCTCGTCCACCTCGGCGATCTCCACGACGTCGGGCTCTCCATGGGCACGTATCAGCGCAGCTCTCATGGTCGGTGGCAACCGATGCCTGCGCCGGAGCATTCCCGGGCGGGCATGTTCGCTTCGTGCATCCGATCCGTCCCTTTTGCACGTACAACCGGTCACGTCGAGTCATGATCGGGGCATGAGGTCGGCATGAACCCGGTCGTGCTCCAGGTCCGCCCCACCGCTGACGCCTTCTGGCCCTCGCCGTTCGAGCCGTGGTCGAAGTACCTCACCGGCACCCAGGGCCGCTCGCCCGGGTACGACCCGCTGAAGTTCGCGGTCGAGGCGGCCCACCGGCGAGGCAAGCTCCATGACAACCAGGGCGTGCCGGCGGCTCGCCGCTACGTCGAGGACGCGATCCTGCACGCGGTCCGCAACTACGACATCGACGCCGTGCACTGCGACGACTACTTCTACCCGTACCCGGTCGAGGGCGACACCTTCCGCGACGGGCGCGCGTTCCAGCAGTACGGCGATGGTTTCCCCGACACCCCGCAGGGGCGGGCCGACTGGCGGCGGCGCAACATCAACCTGCTGGTGTCGAGCTCGACCAGCGCATCGCCCGGATCAAGCCCTGGGTGAAGTTCGGGGTCAGCCCGTTCGCAATCTGGCGCAACGTCGGCACCGATCCGTCGGGCTCCGACACGCAGGGCGGCGTCGAGACGTACGACGACCTGTACGCCGACACCCGCATGTGGGTCCGCCGGGGATGGATCGACGACCTGGCCCCGCAGGTCTACTGGAACATCGGTTTCGAGGTGGCCGACTACGCGAACCTGACCCGCTGGTGGTCCCGCGTGACCAAGGGCACCGGTGTGCAGCTGCTCATCGGCCAGGCGGTCTACAAGGTCGGTCTGGCAGGGCAGCCCGAACAGTGGCAGCAGGCCGACGAGCTGAGCAAGCACGTCCGCTTCAACCGCACCCGCCGGTCGGCCGGCTTCCCGGTGCACGGCGACCTGTGGTACGCGGACACCGGTGTCCGAGCCAACGAGCTCGGTGCGATCGATCTGGTCACCGACCGGCACTACCAGCGCCCGGCCCTGCAGCCGGTGAGTCGATTCGTGCCCGGCACGGCGCCGGCGACCGCCGCCGCGCTGAGGGATAAGCGGCACGGGTCCACGGTGTCGCTGTCGTGCCGGGGAGGCGCGGCGGCGTACGCGGTGTACCGGTTCCCGAGCCCACGGGCCATCACCCCGTGCAGCCGACGTGACGCCGGTCACCTGGTCGACACGTTTCGCCGGACGCCGGGACAACCGGGCCAGCGCTGGTCGGGCACGGTGCGACCGGGCCGCAAAGCGACCTACGTCGTGACCGCGCTCAGCCGGGCCCACCGCGAGAGCCCGGACTAGCGTCGTCACGCCGCGCTAGCCGACGGGTCGGGGGCGGGCAGGAACAGCGTCGTGTCCCCGAACTCGTGCCACAGGTAGCCGTGCTCCAGGGACTCGCGGTACGCCGTGCGCACGAGTGCGGTTCCGGCGACAGCCTCGAGCAGCAGCAGGTGGCTGGCCTGCGGCGCGTGCAGCCCCGTGAGCAGTCCGTCCACGACCCTGGCCGGGCGTCCCGGACCCAGCACCAGGTCGGTACGGCCCGCCGCCGGGCCCACGATGCCGTCTGGATCAGCAGCGGTCTCCAGCGCGCGGGTCACCGTGGTGCCGACCGCGATGACCCGCCCGCCGCGCGCACGCGCGTGGTTCACCAGTGCCGCCGTGGACCCGGGCACCGCGAAGGGTTCGGACCCGGGCGGCTCGTGCGCCTCCGGGCTGGACAGCCCGCAGTGCAGCACAATCGGCGCGATGCTCACACCCGCGCTCACCAGGTCGACCACCAGCCGCTCGGTGAACGGGCGTCCGGCGCTCGGCATCTCGGCGGAGCCCGGGTGCCTGCCGAACACCGTCTGCAGCTGCTCCAACGGCCAGGGCTGCTCGACGTATCCGTACCGCACGGGCCTCCCGTGGGCGTGCAGGTGCGCGACGCGGGAGACCGGACGGGAAGGGACGGCCGTCCACAGCCGGGCCTCGGGCTCGGTCTCGTCCGGGTAGGCGCTGCCGAGGGTCAGCACGAGTCCGCCGCCGACGCCGAGCCGTTCACCGGGCCGGCCGTCCCGGGCGGGACCGGACGCGTCCGGGTGCCGCAGCTCCACGACCCAGCGGCCGTCCTCGAGCTCGTCGCCGACGTGCAACGGCACCGTGCGGCCGTCGGCCTGGTGTCGCCCGATGCGCCGGGCGTCGAGCGCGGCGGGCAGGGTGGCTGAGGTGTTGACCACGAGCAGGTCGCCCGGAGCGAGCAGCTCGGCGAGGTCGCGGACCCGGGCGTGCCGGACACCGGCGGGTGTCGTGACCAGCATCCGGACGTCGTCGCGGGCGATCCCGCGGGCCTCGGCGGGCTCGTGCGCCTCGGCATCATCGGGCAGCACGAAGTCCACCGGCAGATGGTCGCTCCAGGTAGTGGGCCGGGAACTCATGGTGCCACCTCTACGTCCCCGGCCCGGCGCCTGCCGCTCGGCAGGCGAGTGTCGAGCAGGGCGAGCAGGTGCGGCACCACGGTCTCCGGCTCCGGCCGGTCGCTGATGTCCTCGCCGGGGAACGCCTCGGCGTGCATCCGGGTGCGCATGTCGCCGGGGTCCACGGCATGCACGTGCAGCTCGGGGTGCTCCGCGGCCAGGATCGCGCTCAGCTGGTCCAGGGCCGCCTTGGAGGCGCCGTAGCCGCCCCAGCCCTCGTACGCCTCGACGGCGGCGTCGGAGGACAGCATCAGCACCGTCGCGCCCTGGTTCAGCTTCGGGAGCGCGAGCTGGACGAGAGCGAGGGGCGCGACGACGTTGACCTCCAGGACGCGTCGCAGTGCCTCCAGCGGGTAGTCGGCCAGCACGGGCATGGGACTGGGCCCGACCGTGCTCGCGTTGGCCACCAGGAGGTCGAGCGTCGGTGCCGACGCCACCATCGCCTCGAGGTGCTCGCGATCGGTGACGTCGCCGGTCAGCGCGTGCACAGCCTCGGCACCGCCGTCGCGCAGCTCCTGCGCGACAGTGCCGAGCGCCGCGGCGCCACGGCCGTCGACGACCAGGGTCCAGCCGCGACCGGCCAGCGCGAGGGCCAGGGCGCGACCGAGCCCGCGCGAGGCGCCGGTGATCAGGGCGATGGGCATCATGTCCTCCGGTGAGCTCAGTTGCTTCGAGGATGCAACTTGAACTTGACTTCAAGTCAAGGTGTTTTCCACAAGTGCAACGACGGTGCTCGACCCGGTCACCGCGGCGACTACGGTCGATGCGTGACCGAGACCCCCGTCGACAGCGACCTGCACGCCCACGCGCAACGCCTGTTGCGCGACATCGTCGGCTCCCCCGACGCCGAGCTGCGTGATGACCAGTGGCGGGCGATCCATGCGCTGGTACGCGAGCGCCGCCGCGCGCTGGTCGTCCAGCGCACCGGATGGGGCAAGTCGGCTGTCTACTTCGTCGCGACCGGACTCCTGCGAGCGGCCGGCGCCGGGCCCAGCGTCATCGTGTCCCCCCTGCTGGCCCTCATGCGCAACCAGATCGCTGCGGCCGGGCGTGCAGGATTGCGCGCGGTCACCGTGAACTCCACCAACCCGGAGGCCTGGCGAGCCGTCTACGCCCAGATCAAGGACGGGGACGTCGATCTCCTGCTGGTCAGCCCGGAGCGGCTGAACAACCCGGAGTTCCGCGACACCGTGCTGCCCGACCTGGCCCGCGATGCCGGCCTGGTCGTGATCGACGAGGCCCACTGCATCTCCGACTGGGGACACGACTTCCGACCCGACTACCGCCGCATCCGGGACCTGCTGGCGGGCCTGCCGCCCGACATCCCGGTGCTCGCGACCACGGCAACGGCCAACGCACGGGTCACCGAGGACGTCGCCGAACAGCTGGCGGGACGGGTCGACGGCGCGCCGGTTCTGACCCTGCGCGGCGAGCTCGACCGGGCATCGCTGCACCTCGGCGTCGTGACCCTGCCGACCAATGCGGACCGCCTGGCCTGGCTGGCAGACCATCTCGGCGCGCTGCCCGGGTCAGGGATCATCTACTGCCTGACCGTCACCACCACCCACGACGTCGCGGACTTCCTCACCGAGCGCGGTTTCGTCGTCCGCGCCTACTCCGGCCAGACCGACCCGACCGAGCGCGTGGCCATCGAGTCCGAGCTGCTCGACAACTCCGTCAAGGCCCTGATCGCCACCTCGGCCCTCGGCATGGGCTTCGACAAGCCGGATCTCGGTTTCGTCGTACATCTCGGTGCCCCGCCGAGCCCCATCGCGTACTACCAGCAGGTCGGCCGCGCCGGCCGCGGCCTGGACCGGGCCAGCGTCGTCCTGCTGCCGGGCCACGAGGACGCGGACATCTGGCGCTACTTCGGCTCACTGTCCTTCCCGCCCGAGCCGGCGGTGCGACAGGCGCTGGCCGAGCTGGACGCCGAGACCGAGTCGCTGTCCACCACCGCCCTGGAGAGCCGGGTCCCGCTGGGTCGGTCCCGGCTGGAGGCGATGCTCAAGGTGCTCGACGTCGACGGTGCGGTACGTCGCGTCAAGGGTGGTTGGACGTCGACCGGTGCACCTTGGACGTACGACGCGCAGCGCTACGAGCGGGTCGCCCAGACCCGAGCGGTGGAGCAGCAGGCAATGCTGGACTACCAGCGCTCCGAACGGTGCCGGCTGCAGATGCTGCGCGAACAGCTCGACGACCCCGCCGCCGCCCCGTGCGGGCGCTGTGACAACTGCGGCGGCCTGCAGCTCGATCACCACACCACCGCCGGGTCCGTCCTGATTGCTTCCGCGCGGCTGCGTCGGCCCGGCGTCACCCTCGAGCCGCGCCGGATGTGGCCCACCGCCCTGGACACGCTGGGAGTCCCCTGGCGCGGACGCATACCGCCTGACCTGCAGGCCGCTCCCGGTCGCGCCGTCGCCCGGCTCACCGACCTGGGATGGGGCGACGACCTGCGCGCGCTGTTCGACCCACAATCCCCCGACCAGCAGGTCCCGGTCCCCCTGCGGCACGCCTTGCTGCAGGTGTGGCGGGCCTGGAACCTCACTGCCGCCGAGGACCCTCCCGACCGCATCGTGGCGGTGGACTCGCAGCGCCGACCGCAGCTGGTGTCACACCTGGCGCACGGCATGGCCCGGATCTCAGCGCTGCCGGTGTCCACCCGTTTGCAGATCGTCGGGGACGCGCAGCCGGATCAGGGAGCGATGAACTCCGCGCAACGGATCGCCGCGGTGTGGCAACGTTTCCGCCTGGTCGACCCGGAGGCGGTGGCCGGAGCCTCCGTACTGCTCGTCGACGACCGTTGTGCAACCGGCTGGACGCTGACCGTGGCCGCCCGTCTCCTGCGAGAGTCCGGCGCCCGGACCGTCCGGCCCCTGGTCCTCGCGACCGATCGATGAGAATGGGCGAGGGGTCAGTCACCGCTGCACGTGGTGCTCTGCGTCGGCGCGTGCGACGGCTCCTTCACATTCGAGCAGTCCGCGCCGCACCGCCCACCGCCCGAAGGCCAGTGACCCGAGCGGCGGCACGGATGACGCCAGACCGACCAGTGTCACCCCCACGCTCCAGCGAAACGTCCGGGCCGCCAGTAGCGTCACGGCGACGAAGGCGAGGAAGGCTGCGCCGTGCAGCGGACCCATCACCTGCACTCCGGTCTCGTCGTCAGCAAGCACGTACTTGAAGGCCATGCCGATCAAGAGGCCAACCCAGGTGAGGGCCTCGAGGACAGCGACGACTCGAAACCACGTACGAGCACGGGCGTGCATGCGGTGAGCATCCTCCTGCGGGGCGATGGCGGGGCGCTCTGAGCCCGTTGAGCGCCCTCGGGTCGATCAGTGACGTGGAGACCGACTGCCCACGGCAAACGCACACTTCCCATGGGACGCAACCCGTGGGCGGTGAGGTTTACCAGGGGACCCTGGTAACCCGCAGCCGCAAACCGCAGCCGGTCAACGAGCGCGGGCGGCCATCCGTGCCTTGAGCGTGTCGCGCTTGTCCTCGAAGCGGACCGCCTGGGCGTCCAGATCGCTCAGCAGCTCCGCCAATTCGTCGCGGGCCTTCTGCCCGTCGCCGCTCAGGGTCTCGATGTCGAAGACCTTCCAGTGCCGCAGGACCGGCATCACAACGTCGTCACGGTGCTGACGTAAGTCGTACACCCCCGCGATCGCCATCTCGACGGCCTTGCGCTGGAAGCCGGCAATGTCGGCGCCGGGCATCTCGAAGGACTTGACCACTTCGGTGATCGCGCGCATCGCCTGGTCGGGAGCGATCTCGATCGCCCCAGCCAGCAGGTTGCGGTAGAAGATCATGTGCAGATTCTCGTCGGCTGCGACTCGGGCCAGCAGCTGGTCGCACAGCGGGTCGCCGGTGATCTTGCCGGTGTTGCGGTGCGAGACGCGCGTCGCGAGCTCCTGGAACGAGACGTACGCGATGGAACGCAGCAGATCCTCGGAGTTGGCTGACTCGAAGCCGTTGGCCATGTGGTCCATCCGGGCGCGCTCGAGCTCGACCGGGTCGACGAGGCGCTTGACCAGCAGGTAGTCGCGGATGGCGATGCCGTGACGGCCCTCCTCGGCCGTCCACCGGTGGACCCAGTCGCCCCATGCGGCGTTGCGGCCGAACAGGGTCGCGATCTCGTGGTGGTAGCTGGGCAGGTTGTCCTCGGTCAGCAGGTTGACGATCAGGGCCGAGCGGGCCACGTCGGAGACCGGACTGTCGTCAGGCGACCACGCTTCACCGCCCATGAGCCCGTCGAAGTTCCGGCCGTCGCTCCACGGGATGTAGTCGTGCGGGAACCACTCCTTGGCCATGCTGGTGTGCCGGTTGAGGTTCTCCTCCACGACCTGCTCGAGCTCGAGCAACAGCTGGGTCTGCGACAGGTCGGTGCTGGTCATCGGTGTCCTCCGGCGTCCTTGTAACCTACGGTTGCGTAACCTGCCCCAGCCTAGGTGTATTCCGGCCAGTAGTCGACCAGAGGACCCGCATGAACGCCCAGCTCGAACCCGCTGACCTCGAACGCTTCGCCAAGGACTTCGCGTCCGCATCCGCGCACCGGATCGCGCAGAACGCCGTGACACGCACGGCGGTGGAGGACATCGCCCTGAACCGGGCGGTGGTGACGTCGATGGACCACTCGATGTCGCACCTGATAGACGACTGGGCGGTCACCAACCAGAAGCAGAGCGGCCGCTGTTGGCTGTTCGCGGGCCTGAACCTGTTGCGCAAGGGCGCCGCGGAGCAGATGGGCCTGAAGGACTTCGAGTTCTCCCAGAACCACCTCATGTTCTGGGACAAGCTGGAGAAGGCCAACCACTGGCTCGAAGCGATCATCGCCACCGTTGACCGGGACGTCGACGACCGCACCGTGGCCCACCTGCTGGGCAGCCCCGCCGAGGACGGCGGACAGTGGAACATGTTCGTCGCGCTGGTCCGCAAGCACGGGTTGGTGCCGCAGTCGGTGATGCCCGAGACGCACTCGTCGTCCAAGACCGCCAGCCTCAATCGTGCCCTGTCGCAGCTGCTGCGCCGGGCCGCCCGTGACCTGCGGGCGGCGGGCGCCACAGGTGAGGACTTCGAACAGCTGCGGGCGGCCAAGGGCGACGTGCTCGTGACCGCCCATCGGATCCTGTCCATCCACCTGGGCACCCCGCCGGCGCGCTTCACCTGGCAGTGGGCCGACAAGGACAAGCTGTTCCACCGCGACGAGGAGACGACGCCGCAGCAGTTCGCCGCGCGCTACGCGTGCATACCGGTCGAGGAGTACGTCTGCCTCGTGCACGACCCACGGACCGGCATGCAGGTCGGGCGCACGTACACCGTCGAGCACCTCGGCAACGTCGTCGGCGCTCCCCCCGTCGTCTACCTCAACGTGGACATCGATCACGTACGCCGTCTGGCGATGGAAGCCCTCGTCGCCGGGGATCCGGTGTGGTTCGGCTGTGACACCGGTCGGATGGATCACGCCGAGCTCGGGTACTGGGATGCCGCACTTTACGACCTCCAGGGCGTGTACGACGCGGACCTCGCCCTGGACAAGGCTGACCGCCTCATCCACGGCGACACGTTGATGACCCACGCCATGCTGTTCACCGGCGTCGATGTCGTCGACGGCGCACCGCGCCGTTGGCGGGTCGAGAACAGCTGGGGCCCGGACAAGGCCGACAAGGGCTTCTGGACGATGAACGACAACTGGTTCGGTGAGCACGTGTTCGAGATCGCCGTGCACCCCGACCGGCTCCCAGCAGACCTGCAGGCAGCACTGGACGCCGAGCCGGTCGTGCTGCCCGCGTGGGACCCGATGGGAGCGCTGGCAGTCTGAGCGGACGGGGCAGCCCGAACGGGTCCGGTCCCAGGGCGGATGCCCTATTCGGGCGAATGGTGGGCAAGAGCCAGGTTTGCACCGGCTCTCGAGGGGGCATCCACTAACAGTGACGTACAGCAGGTGCGTCCACTACGCAGGGAGATTCCCCTTGTACCGCACAGTTCACTCCTTCCGCCGTTGCACCGTCACCCTCGTCGCCTCGACCAGCCTCGCCGCCACTGCGCTGCTGGCGGCCCCCCAGGCAACCGCCGCCGTGGCCGGCGAGCACCGCGACACCGGTGCTCCGCTCAGCCGGGCCACCGTCGCCGCGGACGCGCAGACACGTGAGGCGGCCGGCGTCACCAACCTGGCCCGCTCCGCGGACGAAACCGCCGGCTCGTACTTCGACGCGAAGACCAAGCGCTTCGTGGTCAACGTCACCGACCGCTCCGACCTGCGCTCGCTGCGCAGCAGCGGTGTCAGCACCCGGCTGGTTACATTCAGCAGGGCGCAGCTCTCCAAGGTCACCCGGACCCTGGAAACCAAGGCGTCCATCCCCGGCACCTCGTGGGCGATGAACCCGAGGACGAACAAGGTCGCGGTGCAGGCCGACCGCAGCGTGAGCAGGTCCCAGATGGGCAGGCTCCGCTCGGTCACCAGCGGGTTCGGCGACAAGGTGTCCGTGCGCCGCGTCGCCGGGCGGCTGTCCACCGATGCGCTCGGTGGCGGCGAGGCGATCTGGGCACAGGGCGGCGAACGCTGCTCACTGGGCTTCAGTGTCCGCAGCGGGTCGAGCTACTCCTTCCTGACTGCCGGTCACTGCACCGACGTGGCCTCCACCTGGTACGAGGACTCCGGCCGGTCCGTGCTCGCGGGCACGAACGGAAGGGGCAGCTTCCCCGGCGACGACTACGGCATCGTCTCGACGCCAGGGCCCGGCTACGGCGACGTGGACCTGTACAACGGCAGCTACCGCGACATCACCACGTCAGGCAACGCCTACGTCGGGCAGCGCGTGCTGCGCAGCGGAAGCACGACCGGTCTGTGGGGAGGCAAGGTCAGGGCGCTCAACGCCACGGTCAACTACGCCGAGGGCTCGGTCTACGGTCTGATCCGCACCAACGTGTGCGCCGAGCCAGGCGACTCCGGCGGCTCGCTGTTCGCCGGCAGCACCGCTCTGGGGCTGACCTCCGGTGGCAGCGGAAACTGTCGGACCGGTGGCACGACCTACTTCCAGCCGGTCACCGAGGCCTTGTCGGTCTATGGCGTGAGCGTGTACTGAGGTCGATCGCTGCAGCCACATGCACTTCAGCACCATGCGGAGGGGCCGCTGAGTTCACTCTCGGCAGCCCCTCGCGCATGCCCACCGGGGTCGCGGTCATCGGCTAACCACCCGCGGCAGCGCCCACCTTGGTCGGATGGTGCGCCATCACCCCACCGAGCGCACGGCCGGGTCATCCGATGAACCGTTCGGTAGGTGCTGGGGCGCAGCAGCGGCTGGCAAGATCGGCGCGTGAGCAGCCGACACCTGGAGACCGAACGCACCTACGAGCTGGCCGGCGCCGGCGTCCCCGATCTGGTCGCCGGGACGGACGCGGTCATCGCGTCGGTCGACGACCTCGGCACGGTGCAGCTGGAGGCGACCTACGTCGACACCGCCGACCTGTCACTGCTGGCACGCCGGGTCACTCTGCGTCGCCGACTCGGCGGTGACGACGCGGGATGGCACCTCAAGTTGCCACCACAGGATGACACCCGGCAGGAGGTGCACTGGCCGCTGGGTGCCTACAGCGAGATCCCGGCCGCGGTGCAGCACACGGTGACGTCCCTCGTCCTCGGTCGCTCCCTTCAGCCGGTCGTCTCCCTGGCCACGACGCGGCACCGTAGCGTCCTGCGTACCGACGACGGCACACCACTCGCCGAGGTCTGCGACGACCGGGTCGCGGCCACCGTGCTGCTCGACCGGCCGGCGGGCTCCCGGGCCCCCGCTGCCGAGTCCGTGACGGTGTGGCGCGAGATCGAGGTAGAGCTCATGGCCGGCGATGAGGCCGTGCTCGACCTCGTGCACGACGCGCTGCTCGCCGCAGGGGCGCAGCCCTCGGCCTACGCGTCCAAGCTCGCCAGGGCCCTCGCCGAGCACGTCATGCCTGCTCCACCGCTGCCGGCGGACCACGACAGCGGATCCGCAGGCGTGGTGGTCCTGGAGTACCTGCACGAACACCTCGAGGCCTTGCGCGCCGCCGACCTGTCGTGGCGCCTTGACGAGGACGGCGACGGGGTCCACGACCTGCGGGTGCAGGCCCGGCGGCTGCGGACCGCGCTGGCGGTCTACCGGCCGATCTTCGACGAGCAGATCGCCCGTCGACTGCAGGGAGACCTCACCCAGCTCGGAAGGGAGCTGAGCATGCAGCGGGACCTGCAGGTCGAACGCGCCGAACTGCTGCGGACGCTCGACGGGCAGGACACCCAGGTCACCGGGTCGGTTGCCGAGCTGGCCGAGCGGCGGCGGTCCTCCGACGACGCCACGGCTCGCGCCGCCACCCGGACGGCACTGGCCTCCCGGCGCTACGTCGAGCTGCTGACCGATCTCGAGGCGTTGACCTCCGGCGCAGCGCTCTCACCGGTCGCCGGGCAGCCGGCCACCTCCGTGCTGCCCGGGCTCCTCCGACGTGCTCACGACCGGCTGAGGCGTCGCGCGCGACGGGCGCAGGAGGCCGCCGTACCCGAGGAGCGCCGTGAGGCACTGCACGACCTGCGCAAGTCCGCCAAGCGTCTGCGCTACGCCAACGAGGCCGCCGAGCCGGCCCTGGGCAAGGATGTCCGACGGCTGCGGAAAAGGGCTGCACGGGTGCAGAGCGACCTCGGCCACCACGGGGACGCGCACGCCCTGGCCGGCTGGCTGTACGAGCTGTCCCGAGCCGACGGTGTGGACGCCCACGTCGGGTTCGCCCTGGGCGCTCTGCACGCAGCGCAGCTGGAGGCCGCGCAGGAGGCTGAGCGGTCCGCCGCACGATCGGTGCGCCGACTGCTCGCCCTCGGCTGAGCGGTGAGTGGCGCACGCACTCGAGTTTGCCCCACCTGTCACAGGAGACTCAACAGTCACAAGCCCCGTGGCAAGCTGCACGCCCCATGGGACGCAACCCATGGGAAGTGACAACGTGCCGTGGTGGGTCCGCAGTGCAGCCACCCAGTCAGCCTGCATCGACGCCCACCCACCGGCGCAACCGAGCCGATGCCCTCAGGCGCTTCGCAGATCCGCGGCCGGGAACGGCGGCCGTTCGTCCAACCGCAGCGACGCGCGCCCCGCCGCCCGCCACACCCGGGCGGTCAGGTCCTGGTCGTCGTCGGTCACCAGATTGCCCATGACGCGCAACGCCACGCTCATCAGGGCCTGCGAGCGCATCCCGACCGGACCGGCGACCGGCAGCAGCCGTGGAATCGTGATCAGCCCGGCCAGCCGCCGGGCGACCGAGAACGCCGGTCCGTAGTGCGAGCGCAGCAGCGCCGGCCAGGCCAGCGACAGATCGGCTTCGTGGGGCAGCAGCTCGGCGACGAACCGCCCGGTCTCCAGCCCGTAGTCGATGCCTTCGCCGTTGAGCGGGTTGACGCACCCGGCCGCGTCGCCGATCAGCGCCCAGTTGGGACCGGCGACGCCCGACACCGCCCCGCCCATCGGCAGCAGCGCGGAGGTGGGGGCGCGCAGGTCGCCCTCCAGCTGCCACTCCTCGCGGCGGGCATCGGCGTAGAGCTGCATGAGCGGGCGCAGCGACACGTGGGCGGGACGCCTCGACGTCGCCAGTGTTCCCACGCCGATGTTCACCTCACCGTCGGACAGCGGGAAGACCCAGCCGTACCCGCTCAGCAGCTCTCCGGCCTCGCTGCGCAGCTCGAGGTGCGAGGAGATCCACTCGTCGTCGCTGCGTCCGGACTTCACGTAGCTGCGCGCGGCGACGCCGTACGCCGTTTCTCGGTGCCAGACGCGACCCAGCACGCGACCCAGAGGGGAGCGGACCCCGTCGGCCACGACCAGCCGGTTGCAACCCACGCTGACCCGGCTGCCGTCGGCCAGCACGAAAACCACGGCGGCGACCCGGTCCCGGTCGCGCTCGACGTCGACGGCACGGGCGCCCTCCAGCGGCAGGGCGCCGCGACCCAGCGCGACCTCGCGGATGCGGGCGTCCAGCGTGGTGCGCGGCACGGCGCTGCCGTACGGCGGGAGCGAACCGCCCGGCCACGGCAGGTACAGCTCTTGGCCGAAGCCAGCGGCACGCAGGCCGCGGTTGACGCCGTGCGTCCGTACCCAGCTGCCGAGGCCGAGCCCCTCGAGCTCGGCCATGGCCCGGGGGGTGAGCCCGTCACCGCAGGACTTGTCCCGCGGGAACGTCGCGGCGTCGGCCAGCACGACCTCGAGTCCGTAGCTGCCGGCCCATGCCGCTGCGGCTGAGCCTGCGGGTCCGGCGCCGACGACGAGCACGTCGGTGTGGGCGGTCCGGCGGGTCATGGGTCCAGAATCTCACTCGCGTCCACGCCACCCTAGGCCGGTCCGGCAGGCCGGCCACCGACCCGCATCTGGCCGTACGGTAGTGGCCGTGCCCGCCTCGCCGAAGCCCGCATTGCCGTGGCCCGACCAAGCGGGCATCCTGGCAGCGATCGCCGCAGGCGGGTTGGTGGGTGGACTGGCCCGGCACGTTGCGCAGCAACTATGGCCGTCAACGCTGGGGAGCGTCGACTGGGCCATCGTGGTGGTCAACATCCTCGGCAGCGCTCTGCTCGGCGTGCTTATGGGGCTCGTCGAGACTCGACGGGAAGGTCACCGGCTGGTGCGCCCGTTCCTCGGGGTCGGCGTGTGCGGCGGCTTCACGACGTTCTCGGCGTCCATGCTCGATACGGAGCAGCTGATGGCGACCGGACGACTGGCTGCGGCAGGTGGCCACCTCGCGTTGACACTGCTCGGGTCGCTCGTCGTCCTCACGCTGGCGGTGGTCATCACCGAGCGGGTCGTCGCCCTGGGAACCCAACCGGGTGGGCTATGAGCTGGCTGCTCGTCGCCGTCGGCGCCGCACTCGGCGCGCCGCTGCGCTATTTGACCGACCGGACCGTGCAACGCGTCGTCGGCAGCCACAAGCCCTACGGGACCTTCGTGGTCAACATCACCGGCTCGTTCCTGCTGGGGGTACTGGTGGGCTCCGGGGCCGGATCCCACTCGCTCGCGCTCCTGGGCACCGGCCTGTTCGGTGCCTTCACCACGTACTCCACATTTGCCTACGAGGTCTTCGCCCTCGGCCGGAGTCATCGCACTGGTTGGGCCCTGCTGTATGCACTCGGCTCTGTCGCGCTCGGCCTACCCGCCGCGGTGGCTGGGCTCGCCTCCGGCGCACATCTAGGCTGACGCCATGGCACGTACCGGCACCCTGCCTGGCGCATGGTTCTCCACCATGCGGGTGCGCATCGTCGCCGTGATCATCGCGCTCCAGCTGGTTTCGGCTGCCGGGTCGGTCGTCCTGCTGCGTGCTGTTCTGTTCGACCGCCTCGACGACGAGATCCTGGTCAGTCTCGAGAACGAAGCCGAGGAGTTCCAGTTGCTCAGCCAGGGTGTCGACCCCGACACGGCCGAGCCCTTCGACCGCGACCTGCCGGCGATCTTCGACACCTACTTCCGGCGCGAGGTGCCGGACGAGGGCGAGACCCTGCTGGCCTTCGTCGCAGACGACCTCTACACCACGGTGCGGGCATCCGGAGCGGGTGAGTCCGGTGAGCTGGCCGGGCCGATCGAGTACTGGCAGTCCCTGGACGAGCCCGAGCGCGGCACCATAGAGACGGCACTCGGCGAGGCCCGCTACGTCGCGCTGCCCCTGACCGGCCAGGAGGAGGACGGGCTGTGGGTGGCGGCGAACTTCCCCGAGCTCGAGCGCGCGGAGATCGACGACGCCGTACGCACGCAGGGGCTGATCGCCGTGGTCACACTACTCGTGGTCACCCTGGTCGGACTCGCGCTGGCCGGACGGGTGCTGCGGCCCCTGCGGCAGCTGGCCACGACCGCACAGACGATCTCCGACACCGACCTCACTCGCCGCATCCACATCACCGGAAACGACGAGGCCTCCCAGATCGCGGCGACGTTCAACGACATGCTGGCCCGCCTCGAGAAGGCATTCACCACCCAACGACGCTTCCTGGACGACACGTCGCACGAGCTGCGCACCCCCCTGACGGTGATCCGCGGCCACCTCGAGCTGCTCGAGCTCGACAAATCGCCGCAGGAACGACGCGAGACAGTCGCCCTGGTCACCGACGAGATCGACCGCTTCACCCGCCTGGTCAACGACCTGTTCCTGATCGCCCAGGCCGAGCATCCGGACTTCCTGCAGACCGACCGGTTGAACCTGCACGACCTCACCCTGGAGATCCACCGCAAGGCCTCGGTGCTGGCCGAGCGCTTCTGGCAGCTGCAGCAGGTGGCCGACGGCGTCGTCACCGCCGACCGACAGCGACTGACCCAGGCGGTGCTGCAGCTGGCCGACAACGCCGTGAAGTACACAGAACCCGGCGACGTCATCCGCATCGGCTCCGCCCGCGACGCCCGAACCGTCCGGCTGTGGGTGGACGACGAGGGCGCCGGGATCCCAGCCGAGGAAGGACAACGAGTCTTCCGGCGGTTCGCCCGCGGACGACACGACGGCACCGGACCCGACGGGGCCGGACTCGGACTGTCCATCGTGGCCGCCATCGCCGAAGCGCACCACGGACAAGTACGCCTCGTGCGCCGACCCGGCCCCGGCAGCCGCTTCGAGATCTCCTTCCCGGTCTCCTGAATCAGCCGCCACCTCAACGACGAGCGAACACCGCCCGTCCGTGGTCGACTACGACATCTGATCGCGAGAGGAGACCACGGTGTACGGATCGCGCCGACGCGCCGCGGCGCACCGGCGTCTGGCCGGGTGGGTCACTCAGGTCGAGCACGTCGTGGGTGAACGGATCAGCGACCAGCTGCGTGGACGACCCGGCTGGCAGATCACGGTGATCCCGTACGTCGGCCAGGGCACCGCCACGCGAGGGCACGTCCGCGCCCGCGTGGTGCTGCGTCGGCGTGACCCGACGACACTCGCGGGCCGGGTGGGCGTGCTGGTGACGAGCCTGGCCCGCTACCTGAGCATCGACGTGACCGACGAGCCGGTACGGATCGAGGTCGCCGGCCGCACGGTGCACGCGGTGTCGGGCCGCGAGGGATACCTGGAGGCGGGCCTGGACCTGCCCGACCTGGCTCCCGGCTGGCACGACGTCCACTTCGCCGTGGCCGGTAGCACCGCGCTCGGGCGGCTGCTGGTCGTCGACCCGGAGGCTCGCGTCGGCCTGCTCAGCGACATCGACGACACAGTCATCCACACCGGGCTGACCCGACTGATCGACGCGCTCCGGACCACACTGTTGGTGCCCGAGCACGAGCGGCAGCCGATCCCCGGCGCCGCGCAGCTCTACCGCGGGCTCGTGGCCGGCGACGACGGACGCGCACCCACGTTCTACGTGTCCACCGGAGCCTGGAACCTGCACGAGAGCCTCGAGCAGTTCCTGGACCACCACGGCTTCCCCGCCGGGCCTCTGATCATGACCGACTGGGGACCTGGCGGGCAGTGGCTGTTCCGGGAGGGCAGTGTGACGTTCAAGAGCCGGACGGTCCTTGCCCTGATGGAGCAGCATCCGCACCTGGGTTGGGTGCTGGTCGGCGACAGCGGGCAGCATGACACCGAGGCGTACGCGGCCGTGGCCCGCCAGCAGCCCGACCGCATCCGCGCGATCTACATCCGCGAGGTGCTGCCGGCGTCGATCACCCGGGCGACGCGGGTGCGAAAGATCGCCGCCGAGCTGGCCGGGCTCGGCGTGCCGATGCGGCTGATCCGCGACAGCGCCGACGCCTGCGAGCACGCACGGTCGGTCGGGCTGGTGGCGGAACAGGCCTGACCGGGCTCAGGTCACGCAACCGTTCGGGCCGCACGTGTCCCCGTCACCGCCGCTGACCATCTGCAGCGGGTGCGCGTGGGACCACGCCTGGCGCAGCACCTCCGGCATGGCCTCGGCAGGTTGGGCTCCGGAGAGACCGTAGGTGCGGTCGATCACGAAGAACGGCACACCACTGATGCCCAGCGCCCTCGCCTCGTCCTGCGAAGTGGAGGTCCAGCCGCTCAGCCGCACCCGCGGCCGTCATCGAGTCGATCACTGTCCTGCGCCTGCTCGACGCTCTGGCCGTACTTCGCCGCGTGACGTCTGGTTGTAGTCGTCCGGCTTCGGGGTCGCTCCGGTGCAGGCGGACGTGGCGGGGGGAGGACCAGATCTCGATGCGCACGTGGGATCCTCCCGATGGCGCGGGGTCCTCAGGCACAGCGCGGCGAGCGGCCCCTGCATTCCGCCTCCGGAACTGCGCCGACATCCGAGCTCCTGGTCACTGGACCGCGACGCATGACCATCGACTCGAATCTCGGCAAACGTTGGGACAGGCTGAGGGCATGACCCTGTGGATCTGTGCCACCTGCGGCGTCGAGCACGCCGACTCCGACGCCCCACCCAGCACGTGTGCGATCTGCTCCGACGATCGCCAGGGGGTGCCCAAGACCGGCCAGGCATGGACGACGCACGACCAGCTCCAGCGTGACGGTACCCGCGTCGACGTGGCCGAGCTGGAGCCCGACCTGTACGCCGTGCGTACACAGCCCGGCGTCGGCATCGCCCCACGCGGGTTGCTCGTCCGTACGCCGGGCGGCAACCTGCTCTGGGAGCCACCCGGATACCTCGACACCGACGCCGTGCAGCGACTGAGGGCACTGGGTGGCGTGCACGCGGTGGCCTCCAGCCATCCGCACCTGGTGGGCGCCTCGGTGTCCTGGAGCCACGCCTTCGGCGGTGTTCCGGTCTGGTGGGCACAGGTCGACCGCCGCTGGATCCGCCGCCCCGACCCGGTGCTGCGGCTCTGGTCGGGAGAGCAGGAGATGCTCCCGGGGCTACGGCTGCTGCAGACCGGCGGTCACTTCCCCGGCAGCGCGGTGGCGCACTGGGCGGCCGGCGCCAACGGTCGCGGAGCACTCCTGTCCGGTGACACGATCATGGTCGGCGGTGACCGGGCGTCGGTGTCGTTCATGCGGTCCTACGTCAACCTGCTGCCGTTGCCCGAACGACTCGTGCGCCGGATCGTCACCACAGTCCAGCGCCACCCGTACGACCGGATCTACGGTGCCTTCGGCGAGATCGGGACGGACGCGCAGCAGATCGTGCTCGGCTCCGCCGAACGGTTCGTCGGTTGGATGCGCGACGAGATCCGCGACCCGGACGAAGAGGCGACAGACCTCAGCAGCTGACCAGGCGACGCAGCACCGAGGAGCCACCGACCGCCTCGACGAAGTCCGGGTCACCGCACACGACCAGCTGGTCACGAGCACGCGACAGTCCGACGTAGAGCCGCTCACGGGAACGCTCACGCGGCTCGCTCTCGTTGAGTGCCAGCACCACCGCACGGCGTTCGAGTCCTTTGAAACCGAGCACATGGCCGTAGAACACCTGCTCGGCGTCCCAGAAGGACGCCCAGTAGTGGTCCTGACCGCGCTCCTGACGGGCCTTCTGCTCGGGGTGCCGGCTCCCGGTCGCGAGCAGGGCGACGTCCTCGGGCCGCCAGCCGTCGTCGAGCAGCCGACCGACCTGGTCGTCCGCGGTCTCGAGCGCGTCGGCAGCACGGCAGGGCACCAGCGTTGCGGCCGGACCCTCCCCGCCGAGCAGGCGCATCCGCATCGGGGTGAGCGGGTTGAACACCTCACCGATCTGGCGGGTGTTGCGCAAATTGTGGTCGAGCACGATCGGAACCATCTGCGCCGGCGCCCCGGCGAAGCGGCTGAACACCCGCTGGCCCTCGTCGGAGAAGGCGTACAGACGCCCGCTGTCCTCGTCCGCGAGTGCGGCCAGGAGCGCCGGCCACCACAGGTCGGCGAAGTCCTGCGCCTCGTCGACCACGATCGCGTCGAAGCGCCGCCGCGCCGATTGCGTGTGGGCGAGCTGGACCATCTGTGCCGGCAGCCGGCGCTCCCAGTAGTCACTGTCGTCGTCGGTGCCCTCGGCTGCACCCCAGTCGGCACCCAGACCGTGGAAGGTGCCGACGTAGGAGGGCGTCTCCTTGCGCCCGAACGTCTGGACGCGGCGCTCGAGGTAGGCGGCGAGCCCGCGCGAGTAGCACATCAGCGCGACCCGGACGCCCTGCCGTGACAGCCGCCGTGCCTGCTCCACCGCCAGCCAGGTCTTGCCGCTACCGGCCCCGCCCCGCACCTCGACCCGCGGCAGCAGCCGGATGGCGTCGAGCACCGCAGACTGCTCCTGGGTGAGCCGGTCGGCGATGTCAGCGCGCTCGTCGGCGGCGCCGATCGGGTCGCGTTGCGGCCCCAGCCGCCCGCGCAGGATGTCCTCGATCGCATGCACGTCGTCGGAGTCGGGAACGCGGTGGCCGGTCTCCTGCCGCGCACCGATCGCCCGTAGCCGCGGGATGAGGTCGTCCATCTCCTCGCGGCCCAGGACGGCCCAGCGCGGGCAGTCCGGCTGAGCGAAGCCGTCATCGACGTCGGAGTAGGGCAGCACGATCGCGTGGCACCAGCGGATGCGGCGGCGGTTCCCCCACCGCCGGTCCTGCTCGACGTACGAACGCAACGCATACTTCGCCTGCGTCACCTGGCGCACGGGATGGATCTCCTCGACACGTCGGTTGCGGAGGATGGTCCAGACTCCGTCGGTACAGCTGACCTGCGAGCCCTTGACCTCGAGCACGACGAGCCCGGCGCCAGGGAGCACCACAGCGAGGTCGATCTCGTGGTCCTTGAACCGGTCGGTGACCCGCTGGTTGGCAATCAGCAGGTCGTCGTCGCCGAGACCGTCGCGCAGCCGCTGCCAGACCTGTCGTTCGCTCTCGGTGCTGAACTCGGGACGCTCCGGCAGGCAGATCGGCACAGGTCAGGCCCCCTCGGCGTCGATGGACGGCGGCTCGAACGCTACCGGCTCCGGCGGGTAGGGCGTCTGCCCGTCGAACATCGCCGCCAACAGAGCACCGAGATCGTCGGCGATGGTGCCCACACCCACGCACGCCTGGACGAGGGTGTCACTCTGCAGGCCATGGGCGTGGACGCTCTGTGCCGCCAGGACCGTGCCGTCCCACTCGTAGACCTGACCGCCCACTGCCCTGCGGTTGGCGTCGTTGATCTCGCGCAGCAGCCGCGCCGACGACCGCACGTTATGGACCACGTGCGCGAACACCTCGACCCGGGCGAAGGGCCGCTCCTGGACCCGCACCCAGCACGCGGCCGTCCCCCACCGGAACGGGTAGTCCCCGTCGTGGTCCGCCTCGACCCCTTCGAGACCGCTCTCCCGCAGGAGCTTCTCGACGTACGCACGCAACCACGTGATCTCGATGTTCATGTGTCCCCCAGATGCTCGACCCGACACAGCGGACTCTGCCAGGGGGGTCTGACAGTGGCGTGGCGGTGGTCAGGTCACCAACGACGCCGGTTTCACCGTGACCGCGAACGGCGGGTGACCGGGTACGTCTGCTCGCCGGTGACCGAGGCGCGCTGCTCGTACTCGGCGTCGACCAGGTCCCAGGCCGTCAAGCTCAGCTCTGGTCATGGCAACCATGGGTGCTCCTCCGCAGCGGCTCTGTCATGTATGCCGGAAACCGGCGGGCGCGGAGAGATCTGTCACACGGGTGTGGCACGGTGATGCCGTGCCAGATTCGACCCCAACCGCGCAGCGTGCACACCTCGGCGTCTTCGCCCACCTCACGGCGCCCAACGTGCACCTCTACCGACGGATCATGGCCGCGTTCGTCGCCGCCAAGGAGCGCTTCACGGTCCACCTGCGCCCGGAGGACGTCCACGACGCACTGCGCAGCGATGGCGGAGAGATCGTCTCCGACGAGGCAGTGACCAACGCTCTGGAGAGCCTGGCCGCGCCGGTGTGGGGCAACCTGGCTGCCTTCCCCGACACCAGCCGGGTCACGGCGCTGGAGGACTTCTACCGGCGCCGGATGCTCTACCAGCTCAGCCGCGACGGCGAGGCGGCCGAGCGTGCCCTGGCTCTCTACGAGCAGTCGGTCGGCCGCAGCGGCGCACTGCAGGCCGTCGCGCTGGAGGACATCGTCATCCTGCTCACCGGCCTGCGCGAAGCGGTGGCCGGAGGCGAGCTGGACGAGGCCCGCGTGCACCAGGACCTGCGGGCGTTGCGTGACCGGTTCAGCGAGCTATCGGAGAACGCCGTGGTGTTCATGGGGTCGGTGCAGCGCGCCATCGACCTGCAGGACGCAGACATCGAGGCGTTCCTGGCGTACAAGGAAAGGCTGATCGACTACCTGGAGCGCTTCATCTCCGACCTGGTCACCCGGGGGGCCCAGATCGCCGCCCTCCTGGAGCGCTTCACCGCCGACGACGTAGGCGAGCTGTGCCGTGTCGCGGCGGCCCGCGAGGTACGCGACAGCGCCCCGGAGCTGTTCGCCCAGGCAACGGTCGAGGATGCGTCCGACCGGATCGCCGTGGAGCACGAGCTGTGGCAGCGGCGGTGGCGCGGGCTGAGCGACTGGTTCGTGTCCACCCCGGTGCGCGAGAGCGAGGCACGGCTGCTCCGGGCCAAGGCACGTTCGGCGGTGCCGGCGCTGCTCGCCGTGGTCGCCTCGCTGCACGACCGCCGCTCGGGTCGCTCCGACCGCTCCGCTGATTTCCTGACGCTGGCCGGGTGGTTCGCGGACCTGCCCGATGATGCCGCTCGGCACCGGCTGTGGCGCAGCGCCTTCGGCCTGACCGGGTCACGGCACCTGAGCCTGCCCGAGGAGAGCGAGCAGGCCTGGGAACAGGCCCGGGTGCAGCCGTCGACCTCGTGGGCGGCCGCGCCACCGGTCCGGATCAGTGCTCAGCTGCGCCGGACCGGCTCCTACGAGCGCCGGGGAAGACCGACACGGATTGCCGACCGTTCACAGGCACGGGCGCTGCTGGCTCAGCGGGCCGTCGAGGAGGCGCTCCAGGCAGCCGCTGCGCGGGACCGGCTGATCACCGACGGCCCGGTGCGGCTCTCGCGCTTCGGG
>JACCXZ010000028.1 GCA_013696745.1 Nocardioidaceae bacterium
GAGGACTGGGCCAGCACGGTGCTCGGACGTCCGGGCTTCGCGCCCTGGCACCTGCTGGTCGCCGAGGCGGACGGCGACATCATGGGGGCGTGCTTCCTGGGCGTCAGCGGCGACAACGTCTGGGTGAACCAGCTCGCAGTCCGACGTGACCAACGCCGCCGGGGTCTCGGCCGGGCACTGCTCGTCGAGGCGTTCCGCTCCGGGCGGGCACACGGGGCCCGGACCGCGGAGCTGTCGACCGACTCGCGCACCGGCGCCCTCGGTCTCTACGAGCACGTGGGCATGCGGGTGGCCGAGACGTTCGTGCACCTCGCGCTCGAGCTGGGCGGCTCGAGCGCAGACTCGACGCCCGAAGACGGGTGAAGGCGCCGGACCGGGAGCGCCTCACGGCGCGTCGCCGCTCGTAGCGGCTCAATGTGGGACCCGGGGCTACCGCGGTCCGACGCCATCCCGAGGCTACCTGCCGGTGCTCCGCAGGGCACGGGCAACACCTGGTCTCAGGCCAGCGCCCCGGCCCGCTCCAGCGTGGCAGCGTGCTCGAGCTGCTCAGCCGTGCGCACCAGGCGGGCGGCGTGTCGTACGGCCTCATCGGAGTCAGCCAGGTGCGCGCGCCCGATCGAGACCACGCGGGCGAACGCCGCGGCTCGGTCCAGGGTGACGGCGAGGTCGCCGGTGACGACCCCGCGCAGCACCGCGTCGGCGAGCTCGCTCACCTCGCCTGGTCCCGGGGGCTCGACCACCCCGGCGACGATCTCGGCCACCGGGGCGTGGTGGCGGCCGGACTCGAACTCCGCCGCCACCTGGCTGGGTGCAGCGCGAACGCCGGCGCGCAGGAGGTACAGCCGCCAGAGGGCCCCGGCCAGGGTGTCGGCCGCGGCTTCGCGCCACAGGTCGGCGAGCAGGTCGAGCCCGTGCTCGTCGGCCATGGCGACGACCCGTTCGACTACGTGCTTGTCGGTGCTGGAGCGGGCGCCGGCGACGAGCAGGCGAGCGATCCGCGCACCGGTCTCGGCACGGGTTGCCGGGTCGTCGTCCGTGGGCAGCGCGTCGAAGATCGCCCGTCCAGGCATCGCGGGACGGCGGAAGCGTGAGGCGTCCATCGTCGTCAGTGTGGCAGCCGATCGGCCATCAACGGCAGCGCCCGCTCCGGAGGCGTCTGACCCGGAGGATAGTTGTAGTCCTGTCCGACCTGGCGCCAGATCACCCAGGAGAGCGTCTCATCACCGTGGACGAGTGCCTGCACCTCGATGTTGGCCGCATCGGGGTCACCGGGCACGGGGCCGTAGGACAACCAGGACCAGCCGGCACGGTCGCCCACCCCGGGCATGTCGGTGTAGCTCGACGGGATCCTGCCGGGCTCGAGGTCCTGCTGCTCCAGCTGCTCACTGCACTGCCCCCACCAGCTCTGCAGCACCTCGTACGTCCGACCCGCACTGACATCGTCGCCGAAGCGGGCTACCAGGTGCGTGGCACTCAGGTCCCCGGAGGAGTACTGCCGCGTCACCGTACGGGTAGCGCCGACGTTGGCGAGCGCGGTCCGCTGACACACCGAGACCAGGTCAGGGCCTTCGCCACGCACGGTGCCCTCGAGCGTCCAGGCGGGGGCGTCACCGGGGACGGGCAGCGACGACGCCGGCAGCAGCGCTGCACGAAGACCGGCCGGCTCAGGCGTGGGCTCGGTGGGCTCCGGCTCGGGCTCGGTGGGCTCGGGTTCAGACGTGGGGTCGGAAGGTTCGGGGGTCGGCTCGGCGGGTGCGGTCGGCTCCGGAGCCGGGCCGGGTCCGTCAGCCGGATCGGCACCGCCCGCGCAGCCGGTCGCGGTCAGCAGCGAGGCGGCGATCACGGTGGCCACTCGAGAGCCCCTCGAGCACTCCCGGGGTTGAACGGTCATCAGCTGTCGCCATCCGCCGGCTGGGTGTGCAGGGCCTCGGTGAGCCCGGCGGCCGTGAGGCCGATCTGCCACGGCCGGGCCCCACCGTCGCGCAGCCGTTGGGACAGGGCCCGCTCGTCGAGTGGCTCAGGCGGCTCCCAGGCGATCCTGCGGACCAGGTCGGGGGTCAACAGGTTCTCGGCGGGCAGCGAGTACGTCTCGCAGAGCTCGGTCACCAGGGCGCGGCAGGCCGCGAGCCGGGCCGCGGCGGCTGGATCGCGCTCGGGCCACGAGCGGGCCGGGGGAGGCCCGTCCATCGAGACCGTGGTCGGCGGTAGGTCGTGCTCGGGGGTGGCCAGCGCGCCGTCGAGCGCCTCACCCCAGATGTCGAGGTTCCTGCGGGCGGCTCGATGCCGCATCGCCACCACGGTCCGCAGGGAACGACCGTCGACCGGCGGTGCGCAGGCTACCGCCACGATCACCGCGTCGGGCAGCACCCGTCCCGGCGCGATGTCGCGGCTCCTCGCGACCTCGTCGCGGGCCAGCCACAACCGCCGGACGATCTCCAGCGCCCGCCGTCCACGCACCTTGTGCAAGCCCGACGTACGACGCCACGGCTCTGCTCGCACCGGCGGGCCGGTGAACCGGGTGAGTGCGTCGAAGTCCTCGTAAGCCCAGGCGAGCTTTCCGGACTCGATGAGCCGGTCGATCATCGCCTCGCGCAGCTCGAGGAGCACCTCGACGTCGAGCGCCGCGTACTCCAGCCAGGATCCCGGCAGCGGGCGGGTCGACCAGTCGGCCGCGGAGTGCTCCTTGGCCAGCGAGAAGCCGAGGAGCGTCTCCACCAGGGAGGCGAGACCGACCCGCGGCACATTGAGCAACCGTCCGGCATGCTCGGTGTCGAACAGTGAGCGCGGGCGCAGGCCGATCTCGGCGAGGCAGGGCAGGTCCTGGGTGGCCGCGTGCAGGATCCACTCCGCGTCCCCGATGGCGTCGTCGAGTGCCCTCAGGTCGTCGAAGGGAATCGGATCGATCAACCCGGTCCCGGTGCCTGCGCGGCGCAGCTGTACCAGATAGGCCCGTGAGGAGTAGCGGTAGCCCGAGGCGCGTTCGGCGTCCAGCGCCACCGGACCGCTGCCTGCGGCGACCGCGGCGACGATGCTCCGCAGGGCCTCCGGAGTGTCTGCCACCTCTGGCATGGAGCCACGCAGGCGCAGTGGCGGTATCTCGGGGGGCGGTTCGGTGTGTACGTCGTCGGGATCCGTCGGAGTCATGTCCCCGCGTCAGCTCCGGCGACCACGTCGACTCGGCATAGAGACCACTCCCGGCGGCAGCGGCGGCAGACCCGCCGCCGTGCACAGCAGGTCCGCCCAGGCGAGCACGTGCGAGGCAACGTCACCGACGGGCGTCCAGGAGGCGCGGATCTCGATCTCGGCCTTGCCGCCGTCCTCGGCCATGCCACCGAAGCCCTCAGACGCCACTGTGGTCACGGTGCCGCTGGGGGCGACGAACTCGGCGTCGTGGTCCAGTAGTGCGTCCGTCAACCACGACCAGCCGACGGCGGACAGCGCCGGGTCGGTCGTCATCTCCGCCTCGATCTCCGCCCGGGCGAACGCGACACAGCGGAACGTTCCGTGCCAGGCCTCGTTGCCGGCGGGGTCGTGCAGCAGCACGAGGCGACCGGTGCCGAGCTCGACGCCGTCCACGACGAGGTCGGCGGTCACGGCGCGGGCGTACGGTGCGATCCGTTGCGGCGCGGTCAGCTCCTCCAGTGTGATCTCAGGACGCACTCGAGCGCTGCGCATCTGCTCGACGGCCGTGACGAACTCTGTCGGCGGACCGTCGAGCTCCGTACGGGCTGCCATGCTCGGCAGCCTAGGCGCCCAGGCGCAGCGCCACCGCTGCGACGCGCCGGGTGACCTGGGAGGATCGGCCGGGTGACGACCCCCCTGCTGCTGCGCGCCATCGCCGGTGAACCGGTGCCGCACCCTCCGGTCTGGTTCATGCGACAGGCGGGCCGTTCGTTGCCGGAGTATCGCAAGCTGCGTGAGGGGGTCGCGATGCTCGACTCCTGCATGCGCGCCGACCTGATCATCGAGATCACCCTGCAGCCGGTGCGCCGCCACGGTGTGGACGCGGCCATCTTCTTCTCCGACATCGTCTTGCCGCTCAAGGCGATCGGTGTCGACCTCGACATCGTCCCCGGTGTCGGGCCGGTGATCGCCGCGCCGGTGCGCTCGGCCACCGAATTGGACCAGCTGCGCGCCCTGGAACCGGTCGACGTCGAGTTCGTGACCGAGGCCGTCCAGGGTCTGGTCGGCGAACTCGGTGAGACCCCGCTGATCGGCTTCGCCGGTGCCCCGTTCACCCTCGCCTCGTACCTGGTCGAGGGTGGGCCGTCCAAGGACCACGCCAGGACGAAGGCGCTCATGAACGCCGACCCGGACCTGTGGCACTCGCTGCTGACGCGTCTGGGTGCGATCTCAGCGGCGTTCCTGCGGGTCCAGGTGGAAGCGGGCGCTCGAGCCGTGCAGCTGTTCGACTCATGGGCGGGTGTCCTGTCAGCCACCGACTACGTGCAGTTCGTGCAGCCGCACTCCGCCCGGGTGCTCGACGCCGTGGCCGATCTCGGTGTCCCGCGGATCCACTTCGGCGTCGGTACCGGGGAGCTGCTGAGGCTGATGGGTGAGGCCGGTGCCGAGGTGGTCGGGGTCGACTGGCGGACCCCGCTGGACGAGGCGACCCGGCGGATCGGACCCGGCCGCGCCGTCCAGGGCAACCTGGACCCGGCACTGCTGTTCGCGCCGACCGCGGTGGTGGAGCGGGCGGCTGCTGAGGTCGTCGAGGCCGGTCGGGCTGCTCCCGGGCACGTGTTCAACCTGGGACACGGTGTGCTGCCCGACACGGATCCGGACGCGCTGACGCGGCTCGTCGACTTCGTGCACTCCCGGACGGCTCCTGCGTGAGCGTGCGCGTCGCTGTCGTCGGCGGTGGGATCACCGGTCTTGCGGCTGCGCACGCCCTGACCACCTCGGCCTCGGACGTCGAGGTCGTCGTGCTGGAGGGCTCACCCCGGATCGGCGGCAAGCTGCTGGTCGGTGAGGTGGCCGGGCTGCCGGTGGACCTCGGTGCCGAGGTGATGCTGAACCGCCGGCCCGAAGCGGTGGCGCTGGCCCGCGTCGCCGGCCTCGGGGACGACCTGACCCACCCCGAACCGATCGGTTCGTCGATCTGGACCCGCGGCGCCCTGCTGGCGATGCCGCGCACGGTGATGGGAGTGCCCGCCGACCTGCCGGGTCTCGCCGGGTCCGGAGTGCTCTCGCGGACCGGTGTGCTGCGGGTGCGCGCCGAGCCGTTCCTGCCCGGTTCAGCGTTGTCGGAGGCGCAGGCCGACGACCTGAGCGTCGGCGACTTCCTGGCCCGGCGGCTCGGCAGCGAGCTGGTCGACCGGATCGTGGAACCGCTGCTCGGCGGCGTCTACGCCGGGCATGCCCGCCGGCTCTCGCTCGCGGCTGCTGCGCCGCAGGTGCAGCAGCTGGCGGTCGCCGGGCGCTCACTGGTCCGCGCTGCGCAGCGCGTCTCCGCGCAGCCGGTGACCACGAGCTCCCCGGTGTTCGCCGGGCTGCGTGGTGGAGTCGGCAGGTTGCCCGCGGCGGTCGCGTCGGCGTCCGGCGCCCAGGTAGAGACGTCGGCCACGGTCCGGCTGCTGACGCGCGCGTCGGCGACCCGGTGGCGGCTGGTCGTCGGGTCCACCCACGACGCCCGGCTGCTCGAGGTCGATGCCGTCGTGCTCGCCACGCCCGCCGCACCGGCGTCACGGCTGCTCGACATCGTGGCCCCGGCTGCCGCGCGAGAGCTGCGCCGGATCGAGTACGCCGGTATGGCGGTCATCACGCTCGCGTACCCCGCTGGTGCACTCGGTCCTCCGTTGACCAGCAGTGGATTCCTGGTGCCGCCGGTGGAAGGCCGTGACGTCAAGGCGTCGACGTTCTCCTCGGCGAAGTGGGCATGGCTGCGCGAGGCAGGGGAGCGCGAGGGCGGAATCACGGTCGTGCGGGCCTCGGTGGGAAGGCATGGACAGGAGCACCTGGTGCAGCGGGAGGACACCGAGCTGGTCGAGCTCGCCGCCGGCGACCTCGCCGAGGCGGCGGGACTGCGCGGCCCGCTGATCGACGCGCAGGTCACCCGCTGGGGTGGCGCGTTGCCGCAGTACTCCGTCGGTCACCGGTCGCGGGTGCAGCGCATCCGGGCCGCGGTGACCGAGGTCGAGGGCCTGGAGGTGTGCGGCGCCGCGTACGACGGGGTCGGTATCGCTGCCTGCGTGGCCGACGGCACCGCGGCGGCGCACCGGCTGCTCGAGCAGCTGGGACGCCGGGGAACAATGAAGCCATGACCGAGCCGACCCGTGCCCCGAACGCCGGCAAGCAGGCACGCGAGATCAACGACGCCGTCCGCTACACCATGTGGTCGGTGTTCGCGCTGGCCCGCCCGCTCGGCGACGGCGACCGCACGGCCCTGGGCGCCGAGGTGCAGGCGTTGCTCGACCGGCTCACCGCCGCTGACGTCGTGGTGCGCGGGACGTACGACGTCAGCGGACTGCGAGCCGATGCCGACCTGATGGTCTGGTGGCACGCCTCCAGTGCCGAGGAGCTGCAGCGGGCCTACAACGGGCTGCGCCGCACGGCGCTCGGGTCGCACCTGGAGCCGGTCTGGTCGCAGCTGGCGTTGCACCGGCCGGCAGAGTTCAACAAGAGCCACGTGCCGGCGTTCATGGCCGAGGAACGGTCCCGGGCGTACGTGTGCGTCTACCCGTTCGTGCGCTCCTACGAGTGGTACCTGCTGCCCGAGGACGAACGGCGCGACATGCTCAAGGAGCACGGCCTGCAGGCGCGGCCGTACCCCGACGTACGCGCCAACACGGTGTCGTCATTCGGCCTCGGCGACTACGAGTGGATGCTGGCGTTCGAGGCAGACGAGCTGCACCGCATCGTGGACCTGATGCGTGACCTGCGTGCCTCACGGGCGCGTCTGCACGTGCGCGAGGAGGTGCCGTTCTACACCGGACGCCGGTGCTCCGTGGCCGAGCTCGTCGCCACCCTCCCCTAGCGCCGATCCGTGAGTTTGGTCCCGCGCGTCCGTGACTTTGGTGCCGTCCGTCCGTGAGTTTGATTCGTCTACCGTGTGGGTGTGCTGAACGAACCGGCCGGGGTGACGGCGGAGCTCGTCGTCGAGGCTGTACGTGCCCACTGGGATCTCGACGCCTACAGCGCCGAGCATCTGCCGGTCGACGCAGGAGCGCATCACTGGGCGGTATGCAGCGACGGTGTCGGCCAGCGTTGGTTCGCCACCGTGGACGCGCTCGACGTGTGGTCTGCTCGCCGGCGCGCGTACGAGAGCACACGCGAACTCGCTGGCGACGGCCTCGGCTTCGTGGTGGCGCCGGTGTTGTCGCGGTCGGCCCAGGTCGTCGCCGTCCTCGATGACCAACACCTGATATCGCTCACGCCCTGGATCCAGGCCCACAGCGGTCCTGGAGCGTTCGCCGATGACGCGGAACGCGTAGTGGTGACCGGGTTGCTGGGCCGGCTGCATGCCACGGCTCGGCCACGCGATGTGCCTGTCTGGCGACCGGAGCTGAAGCACCGGGTTGCACTCGAGTCGGCGCTGCTCGACCTGGGGAGGTCGTGGGACACCGGGCCGTACGCTGAGCGGCACACGGCCAACGTGCTGTGGACCGAGCACGGACCGCTCCTGGTGGACTGGGAGTCCGTCGCCCTGGCACCGCGTGAACGCGACCTGCGAACGGTGCTGGCCGGAGCGGACGGTACCGGACCCGCCTCGGCGTACGTCGCAGCGGGAGGCTGCACGCAACTACTGGATGCTGACACGGTCGAACTGTTCGAGCGGGTATGGCAGCTGGAGGAGATCGGGGAGTACGTGGGGTGCTTCCGCCGGCCGCACACGGGGTCGTCGGACGACAACCGCCGCTGGCGCGACCTGATGGACGAGCTTCCCCCGAACTCACGGACCGACGCGACCGAACTCACGGACCGACGCGACCGGGCGTCAGGCCTGGTCGGGGTCCAGCGTCATCGAGATCGAGTTGATGCAGTAGCGCTGGTCGGTCGGGGTGCCGTAGCCCTCACCCTCGAAGACGTGCCCGAGGTGGCTGCCACAGCTGGCGCAGCGCACCTCGACACGCTTGCTGAACATCGACGTGTCCTCGACGTACTCGACCGAGTCACCGGCCAACGGGGCGTAGAACGATGGCCATCCGCAGTGCGACTCGAACTTGGTGTCGGAGCGGAACAGCTCCACCCCGCAGGCACGGCAGCGGTACACCCCGGTGGTCTTGGTGTGCTCGTACTCGCCGGTTCCCGGAGCCTCGGTGCCCGCCTCGCGCAGGACGCGGTACTCCTGCGGCGTGAGCTTGTTGCGCCACTCTTCCTCGGTGTTCTGCACGCGGTATCCCATGCGCTCCAGCGTACGGTGAGCTCATGGCTGCTGCGCTGGAGCTGGACGTCGCCGGTCGGACCGTACGCGTGAGCAATCCCGATCGTGAGATCTTCCCCGCACACGAGGGTCGGCCTGCGATCAGCAAGGTGGAGGTGGTCGGCTACTACGCCGCGGTGGGAGAGGCGCTGCTGGGTGCCCTGCACGAACGGCCCACGACCCTCGAGCGGTGGCCCAAGGGGGTTTTCGAGGGGGCCGTCCTGTCCACGCGCACCGACAACCACGGCGACGCGTTCTTCCAGAAGCGGATCCCTCGCGGCGCCCCGCCCTGGGTGCAGACCGCTGAGATCGCGTTCCCGTCGGGCCGCACCGCCGACGAGGTCTGCCCGACCGAGCCTGCGGTCGCCTGCTGGGCAGCCCAGATGGGCACCATCACGTTCCACCCGTGGCCGGTACGTCGGGGTGACACCGAGCACCCGGACGAGCTGCGCATCGATCTCGACCCGCAGCCCGGGGCGACCTTCGCCGACGCCGTGCAGGTCGCCCAGGAGGCGCAGGGACTGCTGGACGAGCTCTCGCTGGCCGGGTTCCCGAAGACATCGGGCGGGCGCGGGATCCACATCTACGTCCGCATCGAGCCGCTCTGGACCTTCACCGATGTACGCCATGCCGCCATCTCGCTCGGACGCGAGCTCGAGCGGCGGATGCCCGGTCGCGTCACCACACGCTGGTGGAAGGAGGAACGCCCCTTCGGATCGGTGTTCGTCGACTACAACCAGAACGCCCGCGACCGCACCATCGCCGCTGCCTACAGCCTGCGCCCACGCCCCGGCGCGCCGGTCTCCACGCCCTTCGGGTGGCCAGAACTGAACGACGTCGACCCGCGTGACCTGACCCTGCGCACAGTGCCGTCGCGGCTGGCGGAGCGAGGCGATCCGATGGCGTCGATGGATCAGACGGCGTACTCCCTGGAACCGCTGCTCGGGATGTGGCAGCGCGACTCCGGCACCGGGCTCGAGGACATGCCGTACCCGCCGGACTACCCGAAGATGCCGGGCGAGCCGA
>JACCXZ010000037.1 GCA_013696745.1 Nocardioidaceae bacterium
GAGATGAACGAGGCGGCACTCATCCAGTCGGCGGCGATCGCTGCACCGTTGGCAGGCGCCGGGATGCCGCCGCCCGCGACGTAGAACCCGGAGGTCGACTGCACCCGGCTCGCGTAGGCGATGTAGATGTAGACGCTGAACGTCAGGATCGCAAAGATCAGCGTCCAGAGCTGAATCTCGGTCACTAGTGGTGCACCTCCTCCTCATACTCGTCGATGCCGTACTCAGCGTCGAGCTTGTCCATCCGCCAGACGTAGATGGCGATGAGCGCCAGGAACACCAGGATCGAGCCCTGCTGGGCGAACCAGAACCCCAGCGGGAACCCGGCGATCACGATCGTGTTCAGCGGCTCGACGAAGAAGATGCCCGCGCCGAACGACACCAGCGCCCAGATCGTCAGCAGCACAGCCATCAGTTTCAGGTTTCGGCGCCAATACTCCTGGCGCTGCGACTCGTCCATGCGCTGAGGCAAGCAGGTCAGGTCGGTGTCGGTCAAGTGCGGTTGTGAGGCGGGTGACGTGTTGCGGTGGGCGGTCGGACATCTGCAGCCAGCGGCACGGTCGGCCGGAGGCGCCCGTGGACGTTCCGGCTGGCCGGTTGTCGCTCACGGTACGATCCGGGTCGTGTCCACCGTTCCCCGGTCCCCTGCGGCCGCGCAACGCCGGTGGCCACGCGCGGGTCGTGGCCAGAAGCCGCTGCTCGGCGCCACCTTCATGGTGCTGTTCGGGTCGTTCCTGCCCTGGGTCGACACCGCCGCCGGCTCGGTGTCGGGCGCTCGCGGGGCGGGGCTGTGGACGTTCTATGCCGCCACGTTGGGGCTCGCCGGTGCGCTGGTCAGCAACCGGCGGCTCGCAACCCTTCAGGCGGGGTTGCTCGCGCTGGCGGCGACCGGGCTGCCGGTCTGGCAGGTCGTGCACCTGCTTAACCTCGTCGGCCGCGACGGCTGGGTGCCGGGACCGGGCCTGGTCCTGACGTTCGGCGGCGGGGTGCTCGCCGCGAAAGCCTGCTACTCGTTGTGGCGCGAGCGCCCCGACCGGTCCGCCGCCGGCTGAGGTCACTCAGCCCTGGTCCGTGTGCGCCGTGAGGCGCTGACGATTTGAGTGAAGGTGAGAGACCTTCGCCTCCGTCCTAAGCAACCGAGCGGCCTCCGGTTCGGAGAACATCTCTCGGTCGAGCACAGCAGTAGGGGTCGCCGCGCGCTGAGTCTGGCAGGGTAGGCCGACCAACGCACGTCCTCCGCTGTTGCCGGCCCTGCCCGCGCGGGTTTTCCGCCCCGCCGGCCACCGGCTCACCGGAACCTCACCCCGCTCCCGCCCTCCATGATCGCCTTGACCTGCGCCACCCGATCGTTGATGGCCCGGCTAGTAGGCGTGGCGCCCACAGCCGAGCCGGGGGCCGCTCGCCGCCGTTCGTCGGGGCGTGCCGGGTCCTGGCCGGGGCGGTTGCCGTAGCGGGCCAGCTCGGGCCGGTCGCGCACGAGCTGCTCGAGGTCGACGCGGATCATGGTGCGGTCCACCCGGCCGGCCTGGTCGACGTACTTGGCCGGGTCGGTGAGGTACCGGTGCACGTCGCCGGCGCGCAGCAGCTCAGCCTCGGCCTCCGCCTCCAGGAAGGTGCGCCCCCGCTCGGCGGCCGTGCCGGCCAGCACCGCGGCGCGGGTCTCGGAGGGCAACGCGGCGAACGCTGAGACGTCCCAGCCCGGCTCCGGAGCTGGCGCCGGCGCGGAAGGCTGCTCCGGCTCGACCACTGCCGGCGGCGCGGCTGCGTCGAGGTGGGTGAAGTCCTCCGGGCGTGGCGGCGCTCCCCGGTGGTCGGACTCGTACATGCTCTGCGCGGCGGCGTAGGCGCGGGCCGACAACGGCTGTTCGGTCATGATGCGGTGCTCCCCTCGTGGTCGTTCGGGTACAGGTACTCGTCATCCCAGTGGACGACGCCGGCCTCGGGTGGCGCGGACCGCTGGCGATAGGCGGCGCGCAGCTCATCGACGCTCGGCAACCACACATCGGGGCGCGCGGACAGGCCCCGCAACCGGGGAATCTGCTTCAGGTACGCCGGCGGCAGCCCGTGCTGGCCGGGGTCGGAGAACTCGTGCAGCCCCGCGTCGAACACGTGCTGCCAGGTGTGCCCGACACTCAGCGGGGTGGTGCCGGGCGCGGAGACGCTGCTGGCCTCCAGGGCCGCCCGCTGCCCACCCCGCAGACTGTGTTGTACCGCCTGCGCAGAGGCCCACCAAGGCGGCACGCTGCTTGCTCGATGCGGCAGCGACAGCTGCCGGGTCCTCGATGTCCAGCCCACCGAGTGCGGTGTCGACGTCGCGCAGCTCGCCCCAGCAGCTCGACCAGCCGCGCACGCAGCCCGTCCAGCAGCTCAGGCAGGCACCCGGTGATCACCCCGGCGAACTGGTCGTGCAGTGCCCGGCGCACCGTCTCCGCCGCGATCGACTGCGCGCTGAGCTTCTCCGCAGCCTGCTGGGCGTCGAAGGCCGCCTCGGCGAAGTCGGGTCGGGTAGGGCTTGCCGGCCAGCGCGTCGGCTGCCACCTGCCGGCAGAACACCGCCATGCCAAGCGGCTTGGACCTCCGCACCTCGTCGGACAGCTCGTCGGCGTGCTCCATGGCGCGCACGGCCACCGATAGCGCCTCGGGGACGACCGGGTAGCGGCCGTGCCGCAGACCGGCCAGGAACGCCGCACGCGCCGTGTAGCTGGTCCTGGCCTCGTCATCGGTGCCGTCGTCGCCGGTGTACGGGTCGACGGTGGTCTCGGTGATGGTCATGGTGTTCTCCTTCGTGGTGCTGATTGTTGGGTCTCGATCGCGTCGTCGTCGTTCATTGGTCGTGCCTTCCTTGCGGGGCAAACGGGTTGTCGTCGGGGTCGGCGGGTGAGTCGTCGGGCAGGGGCATCCGGGACCGTGCGGACGGGGAGAGACCGAGCTCGTTGGACCACTGCCGTACCTGCGTCGAGGCATCCCTCCACATCGCCCACGCAGGCGACCGGACCGGCCGGTCGTGGTCGGCGTCGGAACGCCCCGGCACGAGCACGCCATGTTCGCGCAGGGCCTTCGACGGCCGCGGTCACCTTCGCCAGGCGGTACAGCTGTCCGGTCCCTCTGGTGTCACCGGACTGGCTGAACTGCTTGTCGGGACTGCGGTGTACGAGTCGCCCGTTGTCGTAGGCGTAGGGGGCGCCCTTCGGTTCGTCGTACAGGTCACGCTTGCTGAGGTTGATTGCGGCCAGCACGTCGTCGGTGTGGCAGGACCCGTGGCAGTGCAGCAGCACCGATCCCTCGATGCGTCGGATGCTCAGCGACGGATCACGGTCCTCGTGCGCCGGGCACTGCGCCATCCCCTTGGCGCCGTTGGCGCGCACCTTCGAGCCGTGGCTCTCCAGCGCGTCGAGGATGCTCTGGTAGGCGTTCATGGATGTGGACCGGCTCGTTGGCAGGCGACGAAGCCCGCTCACGCCGCCGGGGTCGGGTCGGCGTGCGATTCGAGCCACGCCTCGAAGTCGGCACGCTTCACACGCACATGCTTGCCGAGCTTGTAGCCGCGTGGCCCGATGCCGCGTGAGCGCTGGGCATACAGGGTCCGCAGCGGGACGTCCAGCTCGGCGGCGATGTCTTCGAGACTGAGCCACTCGGTTGCGCTGGTCATTGGCCGTACCTCCGTTGCGGGATGGGTTCTGACTGAACCATACCATAACCGAGATGGTGTTGACCGACCCTGCTCATCGTGACACGATGCCGACATGCGTCTACGTGTCACCGCGCCGAAACGCTCCACCCTCGTTCCGATCGCGCCGGGTCTGGTGGCGCCGTCGCGGCAACTTGCGAGCGTCTCCGAAGTGAACGGGTACGACGTGCAACTGGTGGTCGTGGTCGTGCCCGTGTCGGACGGCCGCGCGGGACGCTTCGAGTGCGTCAGCGTGACCGTTGAGCGGCGCGAGGGTGGCCCTGCGGTCACGACCGAGGCGCTGCGTGGCATCCCTGTTGCCAGCCTGGTCAAACAGGTCGGCGCCAGCTCCGTGCTCGTCGTCAGTCATGTCTCTGAGCACGAACTCGCGGCCGACGACAAGAGCCTGACCGATGAGATGGTGCAGCGCTTCAAGCAGTCCGGCCCGACCGACGAGGTGTTGTGGTGGGTCGCCTACGTGTACCGACTGGCCCTCGCCATCGGGAGCCCGCCCACCAAGCTGGTCGCGGAGTGGATGGAACTCCCTCGGTCGACGGCCGGCCGCTGGGTCGCGGCGGCACGCGACAGGGGATTCCTCGGAGCTGCTGAGGGTCCAGGGAAGGCAGGCGGTTGACGTGGCGAGTGTCGAGAAGCGGGTCCGCAACGGACGTACGGCGTGGTTGGCCCGCTGGCGTGAGCCGGGGGGACGGACCCTCACCCGGTCGTTCGTCAAGCGCAGCGAGGCCGACGACTACCTCGACAGCATCCGACACTCGCTGCGCGCCGGTGCCTACGTCGATCCGACCGCCGGACGCGTCACGGTCGGGGACTGGTCTCAGCAGTGACTCGCCGCTCAGGGTCACTTGAAGCCATCTACCCGTGCGCGGTACGAGGGCATCCTCGTCAAGTAGATCGCACCGCGCTGGAAACGGGTGTCGCTGAGCGCCGTACGGCATGCCGACGTTGCCGGTTGGGTGGCGGAGCTGGCGCTGGCGCCGGCCACGGTCCGCTACGTCCACCGGGTGTTCTCACTCTTGCTCGACCTGGCGGTGCGTGACGGGCGAATGGCGAGCAACCCTGCCAATGGTGTCAGGCTGCCTCGGGCGCAGCGGTCCGAGAAGCGCTTCCTGTCCCACCAGCAGGTGCGCGAGCTGGCCGACGCCGCTGGGCCGCACGGGACGGTGGTCCTGACACTGGCGTACTGCGGTCTGCGATGGGGCGAGCTGGCGGCGCTGCGCGTGTCGCGGCTGGACCTGATGCGCCGACGCCTCACGGTCGCCGAGGCGGTCACCGAGGTCCGTGGTCATCTGACATGGGGGACGCCGAAGTCACACCAGCACCGTTCGGTGCCGGTCCCTCGCTTCCTGGTCGACGACCTCGCGGTGCTCGTCGCCGGCAAGGCGCCCACCGACCTCGTGTTCACAACGACCAGCGGCGCGGTGCTCCGCAATCTCAACTTCCGCCGCGACGTGTTCGACCAGGCAGCAGTCGGAGCCGGGCTCGGCGGCCTCACGCCGCACGAGCTGAGGCACACGGCGGCGAGTCTCGCGGTGAGCGCCGGGGCCAACGTCAAGAGCGTCCAGCGGATGCTCGGTCACGCCAGCGCGGTGATGACGTTGGACGTGTACTCAGGGTTGTTCGACGACGACCTCGAACGGGGTGGCGGAGCGGCTGGACGTGGCGCGGGCGATTGCTCCCGTGTCACCAGCGTGTCACCAGGCCACCGTTCTGCCCATCACGCAGAGTG
>JACCXZ010000061.1 GCA_013696745.1 Nocardioidaceae bacterium
CCCCATGCCAATAGGTTGGCCACAGGGGACCCCCTCGCCAACGTGCGAACGAGCGTGGAGGCCCCCGTCAGGCCGATGATGAGAGCACGACCAGCGAGGGAGATGACGTGTCCGAGTCCACCGAGCCATCCTTGTCGAACCTGTCCCGTGAGGAGCGCCGCTTCGAGCCTCCTGCCGACCTCGTGGCGAGCGCGAACGTCACCGAGCAGGTGTACGCCGAAGCGGAGTCCGACCGTCTCGCGTTCTGGGAGTCCGCGGCCCAACGGCTGTCCTGGGGCACCCGCTGGGACCGCGTGCTTGACTGGGACGATGCACCGTTCGGCAAGTGGTTCGTGGGGGGCGAGCTCAATGCCTCGTACAACTGCGTGGACCGTCACGTCGAGGCCGGCAATGGCGGCAAGGTGGCGTTCCACTGGGTGGGTGAACCCGAGGACGACACCCGCACCATCACGTACTCCGACCTCAAGGACGAGGTGTGCCGGGCGGCCAACGCGCTGACCGACCTCGGGGTGAGCACGGGTGACCGGGTCGCGATCTACATGCCGATGATCCCCGAGACGGTCGTGTCGATGCTGGCCTGCGCCCGTATCGGGGCGATCCACACCGTGGTGTTCGGTGGCTTCTCCGCCGACGCGCTGGCCAACCGGATCGAGGACTGCGACGCCACGCTGGTCATCACCGCCGACGGAGGCTACCGGCGCGGTGCGCCCAGCGCTCTCAAGCCGGCCGTCGACGACGCCGTGGGCCGCTCCCCCGGCATCCAGAACGTGCTGGTTGTGCGGCGCACCGGCCAGGACATCGCCTGGGGCGACAAGGACGTCTGGTGGCACGACGTCGTGGACAAGGCGTCCTCGGAGCACACGCCGGAGAACTTCGACGCCGAGCACCCGCTGTACGTCATGTACACCTCGGGCACGACGGGCAAACCCAAGGGCATCCTGCACACGACCGGCGGCTACCTCGTGCAGTCGGCGTGGACGCACTGGGCGGTATTCGACCTCAAGCCCGAGACCGACGTGTTCTGGTGCTCCGCGGACATCGGCTGGGTCACCGGGCACTCCTACATCGTGTACGGCCCGCTCGCCAACGGCTGCACGTCCATCCTGTACGAGGGCACGCCGGACACCCCGCACCGTGGGCGCTGGTGGGAGATCGTGCAGCAGTACGGGGTCACCATTTTCTACACCGCACCCACGGCGATCCGTGCCTGCATGAAATGGGGCAAGGACATCCCTGAGCAGTTCGACCTGTCCTCGCTGCGAGTGCTCGGCTCGGTCGGCGAGTCGATCAACCCCGAGGCGTACGTCTGGTACCGGGACGCCATCGGCGGCGGCACGGCTCCCGTCATGGACACCTGGTGGCAGACCGAGACCGGCGCCCACATGATCTCTCCGCTTCCCGGTGTGACCGCGGGCAAGCCCGGTTCAGCCATGCAGGGACTGCCCGGCATCGTCGTCGACGTCGTCGACGACACCGGCGCCTCGGTGCCCGACGGCTCCGGCGGCTACCTCGTGGTCCGTGAACCGTGGCCGGCGATGCTGCGCACCCTGTGGGGTGATGACCAGCGCTACAAGGACACGTACTGGTCGCGCTTCCCGGGCATGTACTTCGCCGGTGACGGGGCCAAGAAGGACGAGGACGGCGACATCTGGCTGCTCGGGCGCGTCGACGACGTGATGAACGTGTCGGGCCACCGGTTGTCGACGACCGAGATCGAGTCGGCCCTGGTGTCGCACCCGAAGGTCGCCGAGGCAGCCGTCGTGGGAGCCAAGGACGAGTCCAGCGGCCAAGCCGTGGTGGCGTTCGTCATCCTGCGCGAGGACGCCGGCGACGGAGGCCCCGACGTGGTGGCCGAGCTGCGCCAGCACGTGACCAAGGAGATCGGCGCCATCGCCAAGCCGAAATCGATCATGGTCGTACCGGAGCTGCCCAAGACCCGGTCGGGCAAGATCATGCGCCGTCTGCTGCAAGACGTGGCCGAGAACCGCGAGGTCGGCGACGCGACCACGCTGGCGGACACCAGCGTGATGGACCAGATCAAGAGCGGACTGAGCAGCGGCAAGGCGGACGAGGACTGACCTGACCGTCCCTCGCCCCTCGCTTTTCGTTGCCGGGTGGCCCCGTGACCTTAGGTTCGCAGCGGGGCCACCCCGTGACGTCACGGCTTCGTAGTGAGCCCACCCACCGACCCAAGGGGATCTGGTGCTGGAGGCGTTGCTGAGCATGGTTCACCTGGGCCTGCTCGCCGGCTGGGTGGGTGCCATGGCGTACTCGCTGCTGAACGTCGCGCCGAAGCCGCGTTCTTCCAAGGCGGTGACGACGAGGCACACGAGCACCTGCTGGCAGACCTCGCGCACGGCAACCCGTTGGCCAGTCGTCGCACTCGTCGCCACGGCGACGGCCAGCGGAGCACGACCCTGTGGATCGCCCAGTTGCTGCTGCTCGCAGCCGCGAGCGGCATCTTCTGGCACGTGTCCTGGCGGCACTGGCCGCAGCGGGTCTTCGCGCTGCCCGAGGAGCGACCGGCGATGCGCCGGCGGCTCCGGCTGCTGGCAACGGTCAGGGCCGGCCTCGCCGGCGCCACCTTCGTGCTCGGGGTGATCGCCTCGCGTTGACCCGTCGCCCTACATGGGCACCCGGACCAGCGGCGCCGCGCGAAGGCCGGCAGAAGCAACAACCGACACCGGCGACCCATCAGACGCGTTGACGGCGTGATCCGGAGGGACCCTGTCGAGATGTCGGGTGACGATCCCGTCGGTAGGCTTCACGACTGGTGTGCCGGGAAGTCCGGTCGGCGATATGACCGACCCCGAACACGGAGCAGCATGTCGAACACGATTCCCAGCATGACCGGCGCTACCAGGCTGGGCGAGGCACTGCGCAACGACATCGTCGGCGGGGTCATCCTCCTCGTGGCCGCGGTGATTGCCATCGTCTGGGCCAACACGCCTGCCGCTGAGACCTACGAAAACCTGCGTGCATTTCAGATCGGTCCGCTCGACGTGCAGCACTGGGCCGCCGAAGGCGCGCTGGCGGTCTTCTTCTTCGTGGCCGGGCTCGAGCTCAAGCAGGAGCTCACCACCGGCAGCCTCAGTCGTACGGCCGACGCGCTCGTCCCAGCGGTCGCTGCGATCGCCGGCATGGTGGCGCCGGCCGCCATCTACACGGCAGTGAACCTGCTGGCACCGACCGGCACACTGGCCGGCTGGGCCATCCCGATGGCCACCGACATCGCGTTCGCGCTGGCGGTCCTCGCCGTGGTCGGTCGCTGCCTGCCTACCTCGCTGCGGGCGTTCCTGCTGACGCTGGCCGTCGTCGACGACCTCGGCGCGATCACGATCATCGCGGTGTTCTTCAGCTCCGACACCAGCCTGGTCTACATGGCGCTGACTGCAGGTGGACTCGGTGCGTACGTCCTGATCCAGCGGCAGCGGGTGACCAGTCCACTGGTGTACGTCCCGCTCGCGCTGGCGACGTGGTGGTGCATGCACGAGAGCGGCATCCACGCGACGGTCGCCGGCGTCGCCTTCGGGCTGCTGACCCGGGCCCACACCGACCCGGGTGAGGAGCAGTCCCCGCGCGACCGGCTCGAGCACCGCCTCGGCCCGTGGTCGGCGGGGCTGGCAGTGCCGTTGTTCGCCCTGTTCGCCGCCGGGGTCACGGTGAGCGGCGGTCTCGGGGTCTTCACCGACCCGCTCGTGCTCGGGATCACGCTCGGTCTGATCCTCGGCAAGGCCGTGGGCGTGATCGGCGGGGCCTTCCTGGCCACCCGGTTCGGTTCGGCCAGCTTGGCGCCGGACCTTCGCTGGGGCGACATCGCGGCTGTGTCGGTGCTCGCCGGCATCGGCTTCACCGTCTCGCTGCTGATCACCGAGCTCAGCTTCGACGGCACCGAGCTCGACCGCGCCAAGGTGGCGGTCCTGGGCGCCTCCACCGTCGCCGCGGTGCTGGGTGCGTTCCTCGTGCATCAGCAGAGACGACACCGGCAGGCACAGAAACCGCACCGCTGAGCCTCGTCCGTCCTGCGCGACGGCGTGCCTGTGATCTAGGCTCAGGAGCCGCGTGGCGACGTCACGCACGAAGGGAGAGCTGATGAGCACCTCGGCACAGCACCGCGCCACCGCGCAGGACACGCCGACCCTGGGCCGGTTGGTGTCCGACGCCAGCCGTGACATCTCCAGCCTGATTCACGCCGAGATCGCGCTGGCGAAGTCCGAGCTCAAGATCAGCCTCAAGGTCGGTGGCATCGGGGCCGCGCTGCTCGGCGGGGCCGCCTTCCTCGGCGTACTCGTGGTGATCCTGTTCTCGGTGACCGTTGCGTACTTCATCCACTGGGGGGGCGAAGGACTGGACCTGCAGTGGGCCTTCCTCATCGTCACCGTTTTCCACCTGCTGGTCGCTGCGCTGCTCGCGTTCGTCGGTCTCCGGAAGGTCAAGCAGGTGCGTGCCCCGGAACGGACCATCGCGACCGCCAAGGAGCTGCCGAAGGCGCTCAAGGGCAACCGCTGACGAGCGTGCAGCCGCCCGCGACCTACGACGTCGCCCGCGTACGCGCGTGCTTCCCCGCCCTGGCCGAGGGCACCGCACACTTCGACGGGCCGGGCGGCTCGCAGGTGCCCGAGCCGGTTGCCCGCGCGGTCGCCGACACGCTGACCTCCTCCATCTCCAACCGAGGTCGGGTCAGCACCGCCGAGCGCCGCGCCGACGACATCGTCACGGCAGCCCGCCGAGCGGTGGCAGACCTGGTGGGCGGCGTCGAGGACGGCGTGGTGTTCGGCCGGTCAATGACCCAGCTCAGCTACGACCTCGCCCGTACGCTGGCGGCGGCGTGGCAGCCCGGCGACCAAGTGGTCGTCACCCGCCTCGACCACGACGCCAATATCCGCCCGTGGGTGCAGGCGGCGCACAGCGTCGGTGCCACCGTGCGGTGGGCTCCCTTCGACCCGCACACCGGTGAGCTCGCCACGACAGCGGTCACGGAGCTGTTGACCGAGCGCACCCGGGTCGTCGCGGTGACGGCTGCGTCCAACCTGATCGGTACCCGGCCCGACGTCGCTGCGATCGTGCAGGCCGCGCACGCCGTCGGCGCGCTTGTGCACGTCGACGGCGTCCACCTGACTCCGCACGCCCCGGTCGACATGTCGGTGATGGGCGCGGACTTCTACGCCACGTCGCCGTACAAGTGGATGGGCCCGCATCACGGTGCACTCATCGCTGACCCGGCCCTGCTCGACACGCTGCGCCCGCACAAGCTGCTGCCGTCGAGTCAGCAGGTACCGGAGCGCTTCGAGCTCGGCACGCTGCCCTACGAGCTGCTGGCCGGTACCGCAGCGGCGGTCGACTTCATCGCCGACCTGGTGCCGTCCGTCGGTGACCGGCGCGGCCGGGTCTGCACGTCGATGGCCGCTGCCCAGGCGCACGAGCACGTCCTGTTCGAGCGCCTGGTCGACGCACTGGGGTCACTCGAGGGCGTCACCCTGCACGGTCACCCGAAACGGCGTACTCCCACCGTGCTGTTCTCGGTCGCCGGTCGATCACCTGCGCAGGTGCACGAGGAGCTCGCCGCGCGCGGCGTCAATGCACCGGGTGACAACTTCTACGCCCTCGAGGCGTCCCGGTGGATGGGGCTCGGAGACGAGGGGGCCGTGCGGGCCGGGATCGCACCGTACACCGACGACGCCGACGTCGACCGGTTGCTCGAGGGCGTGGCCGCCCTGCTGTGAGCGTCTCAGGCGCAGTCGCCCGTGGCGGTGGCCTCGTCGGCGGTGATGCCTGCCGCTGCGCTGTCCCGGACCTGTGCGGCGGTCAGCACGTAGCCGGTGTCCAGATCGGACAACGATGCGGCGAACACCACTCCGAGGACCGAGCCGCGCCGCGACACCAGCGGACCGCCGGAGTTGCCCGAGCGTACGCGTGAACGGATGGAGTACACGTCCCGGCTGACCGTGCCCTCGGCGTAGATGTCTGCGCCGCGAAGGGTCTGCTCGGCACGGATCCTGGCGGCCCGCGCGTCGTAGGGCCCGTTCTCGGGGTAGCCGAGCACGGCGCCCGCGTCGCCCGGTTCCGCGTCGGTGTCGAAGTCCAGCGGCGGGGCATCAAGGTCGCTGACGGCGAGCACGGCGACGTCGAGCTCCGGGTCGTAGAGGACGACATCGCTGTCGTAGCTGTCGCCCCCGATCTCGATGGTCGGTGCGTCCACACCGGCGACGACGTGCGCGTTGGTCATGATCCGACCGCTGGCGTACACGAAGCCCGAGCCCTCGATCCGGCGGCCGCACTCGGCGTTGCCCAGGATCTTGACCACGCTGGTCCCCGCCTGGACGACGGCGGGGCGACGCAGCACCCGCTGGGTCGGCTGCTCGACCTCGACGATGCTCTCAGCGGTGAACGGTTCGAGGTAACGGGGGAACAGGTTGGTGTCGACCACCTGGTTGAACGCGCCGAACACCCGATCGGCGTACCCCGGCATCACCGAGTCGATCCGCGACAGCACGGCCGAGTCGCGTACCTGGTCGGCGATGGCGGGCAATCGGGTACCGCTGACCGCGTAGCCGAGCACCCAGGCAACGGCGAGCACGGCGACCATGCTCAAGGCGGCGCCGCCGGCTGCGTCCAGGGACCGGGCTGGGCGCCAGGTGATCCGCTCACGCGCCCGAGAGCCGACGAAGGACCCGAGTGCCTGCCCGACCGACGCGGCGAGCAGCACGGCTACGAGCACGCCGATCGACAGCGAGATCGAGGGCTCGAACCCGTCGAGCAGCAGCGGGGCGAGCAGCACGGCGATGGTGCCACCCGCCAGCAGCCCGGCGGTCCCCGCGGCACCAGTCACGAAGCCCTGCCAGTAGCCGGAGATCCCGTACGCCACGGTCAACAACAGCAGCAGGACGTCGAGAAGGTTCACGACGCCCGGCCACGTGAGGTGACCGGGACGGGTCGGATCACCGACTCGTCCCACGGCCGCTCCCAGCCGACCGCTGCCAGCATGCGGGCCACGAGCCCAGCCGTGAAGCCCCAGAGGACCAGTCCGTTGCCGATGTCGAAGGCGGGACCCTTCCACCCGGACGGGTGTCGCACGGTGAATCTGCACTCGGGGTCGATCAGCTCGGCCAACGGGATGCGCCGGACGCTGGCCACCTCCGCCGGGTCGACGACCGTGACATCGCTGGGATGCCGCCACCAGGCCAGCACCGTCGTGACCGCGTGGTTGCTCGGCGGGACCCACAGGGGTGGAAGCTCGGCGAAGACGTCCACGCCGTCGACGAGCAGGCCGACCTCTTCGATCGCCTCGCGGAGGGCGGTGCCTGCAGGTCCACCGTCACCCGGGTCGGCGCTGCCACCAGGAAAGGACACCTGGCCGGCATGCGACCGCAAGTCGTGCGAGCGTTCGGTGAACAGCAGGTCCGGTTCCCCTGCGGTCTCACCGAAGAGCATGAGCACCGCGGACTCGCGGGCTCCCGACGGCGGGGGCGGTACGTGCCGGGACAGCGTGTCCACAGTCATGCTGCGCGCCACCTCGCGAAAAGGCTGCAGCCACGGCGGCAGCAGCGGTCCGACGCCCCCGTGCGTCATGGTTCTTCGTCGACGGGAGGCGGCGGCAGCTCGATCCCGAGGTGCTGGTCCACCAGGCCGCTCACCATCTTGTACGACTTCATCTCCCGGCGTTCGACGGCCACCACGCTGCCGGCCCGGTTCACGAAGACAGTCTGCGGCAACGCGACGACCTGCAGATCAGCGGTGGTGACGCCGTTGACGTCGGCGACCGACGGGAACGTCACGCCGGACTCGCTGAGCAGGCGCAGTGCGGCTCCCGGGAAGTAGTCCCGGTAGTCGATGCCGAGAACGATCAAGTCGGTGGTGTCGGCCTGCTCGTGCACCTGCTGCAGGATCGGCAGCTCCTCACGGCACGGCTCGCAGTTGCTGGCCCAGACGTTGATGATGGCGGGTCCGCGCAGCTGAGCGAGATCGACGTCACGACCGCCGCCGAGGCACGGCAGCACCACGTTCGGCAACGGCTCCTGCGGCATCGGGGTGTACTGCTCCTCGCTCGGGTCGTCGGTCGTCGGGCAGTCGAGCATCCCGGCGCTGGCCTTGAGGCGGACCAGTTCGACCTCGGCAACGTTGATGTCGACCGGTCCGTCCGGGACACGGGGGTCATCCAGGTCCGAGACCTTCGGTGTGCAACCGCTCAGCACGCCTCCCATCAGGACACCGGCCACGATCGCTGACCTCACCGGTCCCCCTAGGTGCGTGCTGCTGCTCATGCCCGCCCCTCCGTACGCAGGAGCTTCGTCGCCTCGACGGCATCGGTCGGCCCCTCGCCGTACGACGGACACCAGTGCGCGACCGGGCATGCCCCGCACGCGGGCCTACGGGCGTGGCAGCACCGACGACCGTGCCAGATCAGGTGGTGGCTGAGTGCGGCCCAGTCGCGACGGGGGAACAGCGCACCGACCGCGTGCTCAACCTTGACCGGGTCCTGCTCGTCGGTCCACCCGAGCCGACGGCTCAACCGGCCGACGTGCGTGTCGACGGTGATCCCAGGGATGCCGAACGCGTTGCCGAGCACCACGTTGGCCGTCTTGCGACCCACACCCGGCAGCGTGACGAGGTCCGCGAGCCGTCCCGGTACCTGCCCGCCGTATCGCTCGCACAACGCCTGGCTGAGCTTGAGCAGCGCATCGGTCTTGGCGCGGAAGAAACCGGTCGACTCGACCATCGTCTCGACCTCGGCGCGGTCCGCCGCCGCCAGTGCGTGGGCATCGGGAAAGCGAGCAAACAGATCCGGCGTCACCAGGTTGACCCGCTTGTCGGTGGTCTGCGCCGACAGCACGGTGGCCACCAGCAGCTGGAAGGCGCTGCTGAAGTCCAGCTCCGTCTGGGCCCGGGGATAGGTCTGTGCCAGCACCCGGTTCACCTTGCGCGCGCGACGCACCAGCGCAGTGGGCGGCGGCTCAGCAGTGGCGATGAAGTTCGGGGGCACGAGCCGAGTTTACGGAGTTCGCCGGCACGTCGAGCGCCGGAGGACCTGCGAGAGCGACGCCGAGCACCGCAGGACGCACCGCAGCACACGTCCGAGCCTCGATGCGCCAGACTGTGACGTGCCACACCCGGATGTCGGACGCCGCCATGTGCGGTGTCGCCGGTCGGCGAGGAGGACCCGTGGACAACGACGTACTGCGCCAGGCGCCGCTCTTCTCAGGACTCGACGATGACGCTGCTGCGTCGTTGCGGTCGTCCATGAGGGACGTGAGCATCCGCCGCAGCCAGGCGCTCTTCCACGAGGGCGACAGCGGTGACCGGCTCTACGTGGTGACCGAGGGCAAGATCAAGCTCGGCCGCAGCTCCGCCGACGGGCGCGAGAACCTGCTGGCGATCCTCGGCCCGGGCCAGATGTTCGGTGAGCTCTCGCTCTTCGACCCCGGTCCGCGCTCCGCGACCGCGACCGCGGTGACCGACTGTCAGATGATGAGCCTCGGGCACGACGAGCTGCAGAAGTGGCTCGTCGACCAGCCGCACGTGGCCCGGGCACTGCTCCATCAGCTCGCAGCCCGCTTGCGCAAGGCCAACGACGTCGTGGCCGACCTGGTCTTCTCCGACGTCCCCGGCCGGGTCGCCAAGGCCCTGCTCGACCTCTCCCGCCGTTTCGGCCGCGCTGCCGACGACGGCATCCACGTGCACCACGATCTGACCCAGGAGGAGCTGGCCCAGCTCGTCGGCGCCTCCCGGGAGACTGTCAACAAGGCACTGGCCGACTTCGCGATGCGCGGCTGGTTGCGCCTGGAGCCGCGTTCGGTGGTGCTGATGGACGTGGAACGACTGCAGCGCCGGTCCCGCTGACGGCCCGCTGATTGGCGAGGGGTCCCCTGCGCCGTCAGGTTCGTCACAGGGGATCCCGTCGCAAATGCAGTACGGCCGCGATCCTCCCCAGAGGCGGTGGTTCTGACGGGCCATGTGTCTACACGTCCAGGAGATTGGGCAATGGCCTGCCTTCGGCGAACTGATCTCGGCGACGAACGATGAGGTCGGGCGGGACACGCTGCCCGGCCACGTGGATGAGATCCCCGAGCTCCTCGATGAACCCCTCTGGTTTCTCGAAGGCATCGACCGGGGAGATGCCCATCAGCAGTACACCGTCGCGCATCGCTCTGCGCTGAAGGCGCTGCGACTTGATGTAGAGCTGGCGCCCGAAGTGGTAGGCGGTCCATGCGGAACAGCACGGCATTGAACATGGTCGTAGGAAGACTCGATCGCTCGACCAGCTTGGCCACTCTCACCTCGGCGACGCCGCGAACACCGGCGTCTATCTCGGCCAACGCGAGCCTCGTACCCGCCGTACGCTGACGGTTCGCCTGCTCGAGCGCCTCGACCAGCGCTTGTGGCGATACATCGCCGCTCTGCACGGCATTCCGCCACGATGCCGCGCACGGCGTCCACAGGCTCCTCACGGCGAACGGTGTCCACCAGGCATCGGGCTTGCGGTGCAACGCGGAGGCCGGCCACGAGCACAGGCGTCGGCAGATTCCGGGTGCGTTCGATGACCGCGAAGTGGTGCGCATTGCGTCGCCGGTCATGCGGTATCAGGATGTGCGGCACTTCGGGACCCCTCAGATCCGTGGTGTGACGCCCGTGCAGACGCAGGCCGGGTCGACCCGTGACCACGCCTTCCAGGCCCGCGTAAAGCGTCGCGCCCACGAGTCGTTCACGCGCCGTGATCGTGCCGGCGTGCGCGGCCACGACACCGGGCAGGAGGCGCTGCCAGGGCCCAGACGGCAGGATCCGATGAGTGACCGTGGACCTCGGCATCCCCAGTTGCACCAGCTGATCGTGGGTGGCGACCTGATCCTGCCTCTTCAGCAGTTCGCGGACGGCCGGTTCGTCGTACTTCGCGCGGCGTGGCATGCCCCCACTGTTGTCGCGTCCACCGCCTCGTGGGGGTGTCCGCGAGAGGTTGGCGATCCGCAGGCAAGCCGCGGGTGCAATTACGCCAACCGCGCATCGGTGCCGGGGTCCCCTGTGCCAATAGGCTTGCCACGGGGGACCCCCTCGCTCACTCGGCGCGCAGGTACTCCAGCTGTGCCCGCACCGACACCTCGGCAGCCGGCCAGAGCACCGGGTCGACGTCGGCGTAGACGGACTGGACGACCTCGAGGGCGTCCGCGGCGCCCGCGGCCAGCGCTGCGCGCACCTGCTCCAGACGCTGCTCGCGGTGTCTGCGGTAGCCGTCGAGGACCACCACCGGATCCTCCAGCACCGGACCGTGTCCCGGCCACAGCTGCCTGACCCGTCGTGCGGCGCAGAGCTCCTGCAGCGAACGCAACGACGTGAGGTACGGCCCCAGCGCCCCGTCCGGGTGCGCCACCACGCTGGTCCCCCGGCCGAGCACGGTGTCGCCGGTCAGCAGGGCGCTTGCTGCGAGCAGCAGGAAGCAGACCGAGTCCGCGGTGTGCCCGGGGGAGGCGACGACCCGCAACGCGAGCCCATCGACCTCGATCACCTCGCCGTCACTGAGCGGAGCCTCGCCGATCAACCACTGCTGGTCTACCGAACGCACCCCGCACCCTGCCCGGTCGGCGAACGCCGCGGCTCCCTCGCAGTGGTCGGGGTGCCCGTGCGTCAACAGCACGACGGCGACGTCACCGGCTGCCCTCGCGACGGCAGCGAGGTGCTCCTCGACCAGCGGACCGGGGTCGACCACGACGCTGCGGGACGCACCTGGTGCGCGCAGGATCCAGGTGTTGGTCCCCTCGAGGGTCATGTGGCCAGGGTTGGGCGCCAGGACACAGCGTGCGTACGCGCCTGCCGCCCCGCCGGTCCAGGTCATGGCAGCTCCGCATCCACGTAGGTACGGGAACCCTCGCGCACGATCTTCGGCATGATCGGCTCGATCACGCGACTGCGCGCGGCCGCCAGTACGTCGGCCGACGACGACAACCTGGCGAGCTCCGCGCACGTGACGTACGTCGGCGGCAGCATCGCCATGGCGCCTGACTCCACACCGACCACCGCATCGGCCGGTGCCATCCACCCCACCCGGTCGGCCTCGGCCCAGATGTCGCGCGCACGTTGACCGGCCGGGAGCGCAGCGACGAAGAAGCGGGTGTCGTAGCGACGTGGCTCGAACTCCGGGGTGATCCAGTGCGTCCAGGCCGCCAGCAGGTCGGTGCGCAACATGAGGCCACGGGCGGCGAGGAAGTCGGCGAAGGACAGGTCGCGCGACTCCAGCGCAACGCGGTCCCGCTCCCAGTCCGCGTCGCTGACATCGGCCAGCAGCGAGGCAGGCGACTGACCCGCCAGCAGCACGCCGGACTCCTCGAACGTCTCCCGCACCGCGGCCGCGACCAGCGCGCGTGCCAGCGACTCGGTGCAGCCGAGGCGCTGCGCCCACTGCGATGGTGAGGGTCCGGCCCAGGCGATGGCAGCATCGACGTCACGGGGGTCCACGCCACCGCCCGGGAAGACGTACATGCCCGGCGCGAAGGCCATCGAGGGCTGGCGACGCAACAGGTACGCCTCGAGGCCGGCGCGCCCGTCGCGTACCAGCACCACGGTGGACGCGTCTCGGGGTGGCACCACCTGCACGTCGCCGGCCAGGTAGGCCTCGGCGGTGTCGGCGAAGCCGCTGGGCATCGGGACGCGGCTGCGCATCGACTCAGGCCACTTCGACGACCAGCTCGACCTCGACCGGCGCATCCAGCGGCAGCACACTGACACCGACGGCGCTGCGGGCGTGCCGGCCGGCGTCGCCGAACACAGCCCCGAGCAGTTCGCTGGCACCGTTGGCGACACCCGGCTGGCCGGTGAAGTCGGGGCTGCTGGCGACGAACACCACCACCTTGACGACCGCCGCCACCTGCGACAGGGGCACCTGGGAACGCACCGCGGCGAGGGCGTTCAGCGCTGCCTGTCGAGCGCACTCGGTGGCCAGCTCGACGCTGACGTCCGCGCCGACCTTGCCGGTGGCGAGCATCTCCCCGTCGCGCATCGGCAGCTGCCCGGAGGTGTAGACGTAGCCCCCGGAGCGTCGCCCCGGGACGTACGCCGCCACCGGGGGCACCACCTCCGGCACGCTCAGTCCGAGCTCTGCCAGGCGTTCCTCCGGCGTCGCCACTACGAGACCTTCGGACGCTTCATGTAGGCCACGAGGTTCTCGGGGTTCATGCCGGGGACGACGCCGACCAGCTCCCAGCCGTCCTCGCCCCAGGTGTCCAGGATCTGCTTGGTCGCGTGCACCAGCAGCGGAACTGTCGCGTACTCCCACTTGGTCATGCCTGCGACCCTAGCCCCAGCTCTGCCGTTGGCGGTTAGGCTCCCCGGGCGTGACCACCAGACCGCGGATGCCCCCGATCACACCACCGGATCCACGTGCTGTGATGATGCGCCATGTCGACGGCCCGGACGCAGTCCTGCGCCACGGCGACCACCCGGACCATGTCGTCGACGTCCACCTGCCGACCCCACGGCTCGGTGTGCGTACCCGCGCACCCCTGGCGGTGCTGCTGCACGGCGGTTTCTGGCGCGCGGAGCACGACCGACGGCACACCCGCCCGCTGGCGGTGGCGTTGCGCGAGCAGGGGTACGCCGTGGCGACACCGGAGTACCGGCGCACCGGTGCCGACGGCGGATGGCCGGGCACCTTCGACGACGTCGCGCGGATCCGGAGCCGCCTGCCCGGCCTGCTCGACGACGCCCTGCCAGGCCTCGTCGCGCCCAGACGGCCGATCGTCGTGGGCCACTCGGCCGGTGGCCACCTCGCGCTGTGGTGGGCGCTGACCGGACGCCGTGAGGACGCCGCCCACGCGGTCGCACTCGCCCCGGTGGCCGACCTGGCCCGCGCGTATGCCGAGAACCTCGGAGATGGTGCGGTCCGTGACCTGATGGGCGGGGGACCGGCTCGGCACCCCGACCGGTACGCCGCCGCCGACACCGCCGTGCTGCTGCGTCGCTGGGCCGGACGCAGACCGGTGGTCGTGCACGGGGACGCCGACGAGCAGGTGCCGGTCGCACACAGTCGCGGGCTCGTCGGGATCGACCTGGTCGAGCTCCCGGCGACCGACCACTTCGCGATCATCGACCCGCTGTCACCGGCGTGGCCGCACGTGCTGCGAGCGATCGGAGGCCGTTCGGCACCCTGCGTGTGACCCGGCTACGCTCGGTGGGGTGACCCCATCAGACTCCGGGCCGCAGGTACGCCTGCACATCGTGAGCGGAAAGGGCGGCACCGGCAAGTCAACGGTGGCAGCGGCCCTGGCGCTGGCGCTGGCCTGCGACGGCAAACGCGTCCTGCTCTGCGAGGTGGAGGGCCGGCAGGGCATCGCTCAGCTGTTCGACGTCGCGCCGCTGCCGTACGAGGAGCGATCGATCGCGGTGGCCACCGGGGGCGGCGAGGTGTACGCCCTGGCCATCGACGCCGAGGCCGCGCTGTTGGAGTACCTCGACATGTACTACCGCCTCGGCCGGGCCGGGAAGGCGCTCGACCGGTTCGGGATCATCGACTTCGCGACCACCATCGCCCCCGGCGTCCGAGACGTCCTGCTCACCGGCAAGGTGTACGAGGCGAACCGGCGTCGCGACGACGACGGCACCCCGGAGTACGACGCGATAGTCGTCGACGCGCCGCCGACCGGACGCATCGCCCGGTTCCTCAACGTCAACCGCGAGGTGGCCGGACTGGCCCGTGTCGGCCCCATCCGCAACCAGGCCGACTCGATCATGGTGATGATGCGGTCACGGCGCACGGCGGTCCATCTGGTCACCGTGCTGGAGGACATGCCGGTGCAGGAGACGATCGACGGGATCGCCGCCCTGCGTGAGTCCGAGCTCCCGCTGGGCCACGTCATCGTCAACCTGGTACGGCGTTCGCCGTTGGACGAACCGGCCAGGAAGGCGGTCCTGGACGGCCGGCTGACCGCCGACGCGATGGCCGCCGGGCTCGGCACCGCCGGGGTGCGGCATTCCCCCGAGCTCGTCGAGGGGCTGCTGAATGAGGCCGTCCACCACGTTGAGCGGCTCGAGCTGGAGACCGAGCACGCCATGACGCTCGACCGGCTCGGTGTCCCACTGGTACACCTCGAGCAGCTCGCCGACGGTGTCGACCTCGGCGGCCTGTACGACCTGGCGTCCGCGCTGCGTGAGCAGGGGCTGGTGTGACGGGCAAGGCCCGCACGGCGCCCGGCAGCCGCCGCCGCAGCAGAGCGCGGTCGGTATCCACCCACCCCGTGGCCGGCGCGAGTCATGCCTTGGACGTCGACGCGCTGATCCACGACGACCACACCCGCATCGTGGTGTGTTGCGGATCCGGCGGCGTCGGCAAGACGACCACTGCCGCCGCCCTCGCGCTGCACGCCGCTGAGCGCGGTCGTCGCGTCGTCGTGCTGACCATCGACCCGGCCCGACGGCTGGCGCAGTCGATGGGTCTCACCGAGCTCGACAACCTCCCCCGCCCGGTGGAGGGTGTAGGCACCCCGGCCGGCGGCAGCCTGGACGCGATGATGCTGGACATGAAGCGCACGTTCGACGAGGTCGTCGAGGCGCACGCCGCCCCCGAACGGGCGGCGCAGATCCTGACCAACCCGTTCTACGTCGCGTTGTCGAGCAGCTTCGCCGGGACCCAGGAGTACATGGCGATGGAGAAGCTGGGACAGCTCTCGGCACAAGCCTCCGGCAGGTGGGACCTGATCGTGGTCGACACCCCGCCGTCGCGCTCCGCCCTGGACTTCCTCGACGCCCCGGCGCGACTCGCCTCGTTGCTCGACGGCCGATTCATCAAGCTGATGCTGGCCCCCGCCAAGGGGCCGGCACGGATCTTCTCAGCCGGGTTCGGCGTCGTGACCAGCGCCCTGAACAAGGTTCTCGGCACCGCTGTGCTGCGCGACGTCCAGACGTTCATCGCCGCCTTCGACACGTTGTTCGGTGGCTTCCGGGCCCGGGCGGAGAAGACGTACGCCCTGCTGCAGGCACCCGGCACGGCCTTTCTCGTGGTGGCAGCACCCGAACCCGACGCCCTGCGAGAAGCGGCGTACTTCGTCGAGCGGCTCACCCAGGAGGACATGCCCATCGCTGGGCTCGTCCTCAACCGGGTGACGGTGCCGAGCCCCGGCCTGGAGGCCGAACGGGCGCAGGCGGCTGCCGAGCGGCTCGACGACGGGGACGGCGACGACCCGCTGGTGGCCGCAGTCCTGCGGGTGCACGCTGAGCAGGCGCGGCGCTCGAGCCGGGAGAAGCAGTACGCCCGCCGCTTCGCCGGCTCGCATCGCGAGGTTCCCATCGTGGCCGTCCCAGCGCTGGCCACCGACGTCCACGATCTCGAAGGCCTCCGGCAGATCGGCACGCTGATGGCCGGCTGACCCGTGTCGCCGGTCCGATGGACGACGGCGTACGCCTGCGGCATGACCGCGGGCGGTGTACTTTTTTTCTGAGGGCGGTGACAAGGTTTGATCGATGGCGCTACGGGCACGGACCGCCTGCGCGAACGCGTCGATGCGGCGCTGAGCCTTGCCGTCCGCGGCGGCGCGGACCGGGCACTGCCGCTGCTGGCCTCGCTCGAGAAGCAAATCCTTGCTCCGTCCTCCCTGTCCGCCGGCGTCGCCTTCGGCCGTGCGATGGCGTACCACCTGTTGCGCGACACAGGGGCGGCGACGGCGGCTGCCGACCGCCTCCTCGCGCAAGCTATGGAGCTGGAGGATGCTGGCTGGCGCGCCCTGGCCTACGCGGTCCAGGCAGCCATTCGGGCGCGCGCGGTCGAGCAGTCGGACTCCTTCGAGAGCCTCGTCGCTGCCGAGGCAGCTCTCCGGCGCACCGTGGACCCCGGCCTACGCGCAACGACACACACGTGGCTCGGGTTGACGTACAACGTGCTGCGACTGTACGAGCTGTCGGTGCCGCACCTGCAGCAGGCGGCCGACCTGAACCTGGACCCGTTCGGGGGCCGGTGGGCGGCGGAGTTCGGCCAGCTCAACCTCGCGGAGGTCCATGTGCGTTGGGCCGAGGACCTCTACCTGCTGGGCCGGACCGAGCACTCGGCGCAGATCGAACGGTTGCGGTCCACCGGGCTGGCCTGTGCCCGCCGCGCGGTGGCACTGCGTCGCGGCGGTGATCCCGACGAGATCCTCGATGCGGCCGTCGAGAAGATGCTCGCGGTCAGCGAGGCACGCAGCCAGCCCCGCGAGGCCATCGCCCGGTTGAAGGGCGTTTTGGGCAGCCTCACCGCCCAGCAGCACAGCGACGACCGGGTGGCGGCACACACCCACATCGCTGTCGCCTACCGGGAGCTCGGGCAGCCGGAGGACGCCTTGACGTCCGCGCGAGCCGGTGTCGCCTCCCTCGGCGAGCTTGCGGATCCGCCCACGGCCATCCTGGCCCAGCGGGTGGCGCTCGAGCTGGCGGCGGCGGGTGACTCCGCAGCCCGAGCCGGTCTGGCGCTGGCCCGCACGATAGCCCGCAGCTGGTGGCACCAGCGGTTGCGTGACCTGCACACCGTCGCCGATGCGCTCGTCGCGCTCGACCTGTCCGACCAGCACGCGGTGGCCCACCGGGCGGCCCGGGAGGACGCCCTGACCGGAGTCGGCAATCGCCGCGCGTTCGACGAGCGCATGGCCGAGACCGCCCTGGCCGGTGTGCCGATCTCGATGCTGATGATGGACGTCGACAACCTCAAGGACGTCAACGACAGCCTGGGGCACCTGGCAGGTGACGGGCTGCTGTGCCGAATGGCCGGGCTGATCGTGGCCGCATTACGCCCCGACGACCTGGTCGCCAGACTGGGCGGCGACGAGTTCGTCGTGGTGTGCGATGACCCGGACCTGCGTGGTCCGCACGCGTTGGCTGTACGCCTGCGGAGGGCCTTCGACGACGACTGGAGCGGCGTACCGGTGGAGCTCAATCTGCTTCCCGGTGTCTCGATCGGTCACGCATCCGCTGCCGAGGGTCACCCGCTCGGCCACCTTCTGGCCGTGGCTGACCGCCGCCTTTACGTCGACAAGCACCGACACCAGCGCGAGCAGCGAGGGGCTCCTGACCTGCTGCCGCAAGACAGCCCCGGCACGACCTGACCCGCCCCTTCACACTCCCTCGACGCTCAGACCGCCGTCCGGGCGGCAGGGTCGGCCTCGTGGTTGCGGCGCGCCTCGTCGAGCAGTGCACGCCACGAAGTCACGTTCGGACGGCGGCGCAGCAGCGAACGACGCTCACGTTCGGTCATGCCACCCCAGACCCCCCACTCGATGTCGTTGTCCAGGGACTCTGCCAGGCACTCGACACGTACCGGACAGTTGGCGCAGACCTGCTTCGCGCGATTCTGCTCGGCGCCGCGGACGAACAGGACGTCGGGCCGAACCGTACGGCACGCGGCGTCGGCCGCCCACTGGTGGCTGAACATGTGTGCTGCCTCCCGAGAGCGACCTCGTCGTGACGGGACGCGCTGCCAAGTGAAGTGAACGGTGTGAGTGCCAAATGTAAGTCCGGTGTCGCAGCCGCAGGCAGGGGCCGACTAGCCATTTGTCGTAGTCATTTCGGGCTATGTCTGCGCGAATCGTGACGCGGTGTTGTGGCGTGTGCTCGCAGGGTGAGGAATGGAGTCGGGCAGCGCCGGCCCGTACCCTGGGGGCATGGTTGTGCGCTCCCCCGGAGATCGGGCCCCCCGACGACCCATCCGCTCGATCGTCACCATGGTGCTGGTCAGCGCCTTCTGTGGTGTCCTCGTGGCCGGTCTCCTGCTCCCCGTCGCCTCGTTCGTCGGCCTGTCGGCTCGCAACGTCGCCACCGGATTCGAGAACCTGCCCCTCGATCTGGAGCAGGAACCCACGCCGCAGCGCACGACGGTGCTCGACAGTCGCGGACGACCGCTGGCGTACTTCTACAACCAGAACCGCACCGACATCCCGCTGGAGGACGTCGCGCCCGTCATGCAGGAGGCCATCCTCGCCATCGAGGACGCGCGCTTCTACGAGCACGGGGCGATCGACGTCCGGGGGACGTTGCGCGCGTTCATCAACAACGCCGCAGATGGCGCCACCCAGGGTGGCTCCAGCATCACCCAGCAGCTGGTCAAGCAGATCCTCGTGACTCAGGCCGAGACGAGGGCCGAGCGCGCCGAGGCCACCGAGACCTCCTACTCCCGCAAGCTGCGTGAGCTGCAGTTCGCGATGGCGTACGAGCGGGAGTACTCCAAGGACCAGATCCTCGAGAGCTACCTCAACATCGCCTACTTCGGTGACAGCGCCTACGGCATCCAGGAGGCGGCCCAGCACTACTTCTCGGTGGACGCTGCTGACCTGAACGTCAAGCAGGCTGCGACGTTGTCCGGACTGGTCCAGAATCCGAGTGCCTACAACCCGACCCGCTTCCCCGACGCGGCCATCACCCGCCGCAACATCGTGCTCGCCCGGATGGCGCAGCTGGACCTGATCCGCGAGCAGAGGGCCGAGCGCATCATCGGCTCCGACCTCGGGCTCGAGGTCCGTCAGCTCCCCAACGGCTGCGTGAGCACCGACGCACCGTTCTTCTGCTCCTACGTGCAGAACTTCCTGCTCGAGGACGACGCGCTCGGAGCGACCCCACGCGACCGACTGCGGACGCTGAACGAGGGCGGACTGACCATCAGCACCACCGTGGACCTCCGTCACCAGCGGGCAGCCGACAGCGCGGTGCAGGCCACGGTGGATCCCACGGACCTCGCCATCGGCTCCATCTCGATGGTCGAACCGGGCTCGGGTGAGGTGAAGGCAATCGCCCAGTCACGGCCGATGGGCAACGCGCGCCGTGACGGCGAAACCTACCTCAACTACTCGGTGCCCAAGATCTACGGCAACGCCAACGGTTTCCAGGCGGGTTCGACGTTCAAGCTGTTCGTGCTGGCCTCGGCGCTGAGGCAGGGCGCACCGCCCAGCACCAGCTTCAACACGTCGTCGCCGTACGAGCTGCCGAGCGACACGACGTACCGGGACTGTGCGGGCAACGACTGGGTCGGCTCCGACGACGTGAGCAACTCCACCGGTGACGGTTACTTCGACATGTATGAGGGCACCCAGGACTCGGTCAACATCTACTTCATGAAACTCGAGCAGTTCACCGGGATCTGCAAGCCCGCGGAACTGGCCCGCCAGATGGGTCTGGAGGTCCCTACGACCGACGAGGTCCCCACCTTTGCGCTCGGCGTCACCGACGTCAGCTCGCTGGACATGGCCAGCGCGTACGCAACGTTCGCCGCGCGCGGCAAGTTCTGCGCGCCGCACCCGGTGACCGAGGTGCTCGACAGCGACGGCGAGACGCTGATCAGCAATGACGGGAATTGTCGCCGGCTGATGTCCCGGCCGGTCGCCGACACCATCAATGACATCCTGCGCGGCGTGCAGCAGTTCGGCTTCGGCGTCAACAACCAGCTGTCGGTCCCCTCGGCCGCCAAGACCGGGACGACTCAGAACGGTCGGACCGTCGCCTACGCCGGCTACACGCCGGCGCTGTCGACGTTCGCGACGATCGCAGGGGTCGACCGTGCGGGCAACCCCGCCGGACTGAGCGGAAAGGTCATCGGCGGATCCATCCGCGACATCTCCGGGTCCGGTTTCGCCGGACCGATGTGGGCCCAGGCAATGCGAGCTCTCGAGGACGTGCTTCCGAACCGGAACTTTGCGGCACCCGACCTCAGCAGGCTGGGCGACGCGGACGTCGGGGAAGAGCCGCCGTTCGTACCACCGCCGTTCATGCCGCCAGCGTTCCCGTCCCCCCCGCCCGGTCCGACACCGGATCCGGGTCCGGCGGACCCCGACCTGCCGGGAGACGGCAGCCCGGACGACCCTCGGCCCGCACCGAATGGGCCCGGAGGTCAGGGGAACAACTGACCGTCATCGGATCAGCCGCCGAGCTGACGCCTGACCTCGGCTGCGACAGCCGCGCCGTCAGCCCGGCCCTTGACCCGAGGCTGCACCGCCCCCATGACGGTGCCCATGGCCCTGTTGCCCTCGCCCGCCGTGCCGGTCTGTGCGACCACCTCGGCCACCACGGCCGCGATCTCGTCGGCGCTCATCTGCTCGGGCAGGTAGTCCGCGAGGATCGCGGCCTCTGCCGTCTCCTTCTCGGCCAGCTCGTGCCTGCCACCTCCGGTGAACGCTTCGGCGGACTCCCGTCGCTTCTTGGCCTCCGAGGCGATGACGGCCTGCACCTCGTCGTCGCTCAGCTCGCGCGCCTGCTTGCCGGCCACCTCGGCGTTGGTGATCGCGGCCAGCACCATGCGCAGCGTCGACGAGCGCAGCTGCTGCCTGCCCTTGATCGATGTGGTGAGGTCAGCGCGCAGACGTTCCTTCAGCTCGGCCATGTGCTCAGTCTCGCACCCACGGGTGTGTGACAGCCTGAGCCGATGCGTTCCATGACCTCCGTGCTGTCGGCAGTGACCGCCCTGGGCATCGGCACCCTCGGCTACGCCGCAGGGGTCGAGTGCCGCGCGTACACCTTGCGCCGCACCGAGGTACCCGTCCTGGCACCGGGCAGCCGGCCACTGCGGGTGCTGCATCTGTCCGACGTACACATGACGCCGGGTCAGACCGGCAAGCAGCGCTGGTTGCGCGAGCTCGCCGATGTCGAGCCGGACCTGGTCGTCAACACAGGCGACAACCTGGCCCACCAGGACTCGGTGCCGGTCGTCCTGGGCGCCTACCGTGGGCTGCTGGACGTGCCCGGTGTCTTCGTCCTCGGCTCCAACGACTACTTCGCCCCGGTGCTGAAGAACCCGGCGCGTTACCTGCTGTCGAATCAGAAGATCACCACACCCGACGAGGTGCTGCCGTGGCGCGAGCTGCGCGACTCGTTCACCGGCCGTGGGTGGCTCGACCTGACCAACCGGCACGGGAGCCTGCAGGTGGCTGGGCGTCGCATCTGCTTTGTCGGCGTTGACGACCCACACCTGGGGTACGACGACCTGGCCGCGGTGGCGGGCACCGCCGATCCGGGAGCCGACCTGAACATCGCCGTGGCGCACGCGCCGTACCTGCGCCTGCTGGACCAGTGGAACCGTGAGGGCTACCGGCTGCTGATGGCCGGGCACACCCACGGGGGTCAGCTCCGGTTGCCGGGCTTCGGAGCGCTGGTCACCAACTGCGACCTCGACAGGGCTCGGGCACGGGGGCTGCATCGGCATCGGGTCGACGGGCACGAACCTTCATGGCTGCACGTGTCCGCTGGGCTGGGCACCTCGCCGCTCGCGCCGGTGCGGTTCTGCTGCCGCCCGGAGGCCAGCTTGCTGACCCTGGTCGCGCGCAGACCCGATTCGTGAGCACGCATACGACTCGGTAGACTCACCGACGGCCACGGGCTGTGGCGCAGCTTGGTAGCGCGCGTCGTTCGGGACGACGAGGCCGCAGGTTCAAATCCTGTCAGCCCGACCAGAGCGTCCTCGCGGTTTACCAGGGTCCCTTGGTAAACCGCACCGACCATGGCTTGCGTCCCATGGTCAGTGCAAAGTACCAAGGTCCCCTGGTAAACCTGTGGCCCGCGTGGCTCAAGAGCGGGCGGCGGCGACCAGCTCGGCGATCTGCACTGTGTTCAGCGCGGCGCCCTTGCGCAGGTTGTCGCTGCTGACGAACAACGCGAGGCCCCGGCCACCGTCGACCCCTGAGTCCTGACGGATCCGACCCACCAGGCTGGGATCCTGGCCGGTGGCCTGCAGCGGGGTCGGCACGTCCACGAGTCGCACTCCGGGGGCGTCGGCCATCAGCTCTCGCGCCCGCTCGGGTGACAGCGGCCGCTGGAACTCGACGTTGAGCGACAACGAGTGCCCGGTGAACACCGGCACCCTGACGCAGGTGCCCGACACACGCAGGTCGGGGATGCCGAGGATCTTGCGGCTCTCGTTGCGCATCTTCTGTTCCTCGTCCGTCTCGTACGTCCCGTCGTCGACGACCGACCCGGCCATCGGGAGCACATTGAACGCGATCGGGGCGACGTAGACGACGGGCGCGGGGAAGCTCACAGCGCAGCCGTCCCGCACCAGAGCGGATGCGCGCGAGGTGACCTCCTGGGCCTGCTTGTCCAGCTCGTCGACACCTGCGACACCCGAACCGGAGACCGCCTGGTACGTCGAGGCGACCAGCCGCAGCAGGGTCGCCTCGGCATGCAGCGGCGCCAGGACCGGCATCGCGGCCATCGTGGTGCAGTTCGGGTTGGCGACGATGCCCTTTCCGCTGTCGGCCCAGGCCTGGTGGATCGCCTCGGGGTTGACCTCGCTGACCACCAGCGGCACGTGGGGATCACGGCGCCAGGCCGACGAGTTGTCGATCACCGTGGCACCGGCGGCGGCGTACCTCGGCGCCTGCGCCAATGATGTGGCGCCGCCGGCGGAGAAGATCACGATGTGCAGGCCGGACGGGTCGGCGGTGGATGCGTCCTCGACGACGACCTGCTCCCCGGACCAATCGAGCGTCGAGCCGGCGGAGCGAGCCGACGCGAAGTAGCGCATCTGTTCGATGGGCAAGCTGCACCCGGCCAGGATCTCTCGGGCGACGGCTCCCACCTGACCGGTGGCCCCGACCAGACCGACGCGCAGCCTGTTCATCGACCGCTACCGCCGTACACGACGGCCTCGACGTCACGGGCCTCGAGGTCAAAGCGGGCGTGCGCGGCGGTGACGGCGTCGTCGACCTGGTCCTCTGCGACGATCACCGAGATGCGGATCTCCGAGGTCGAGATCATGTCGATGTTGACACCGGCCTGCGCGAGTGCGCTGAAGAATCCGGCCGAGACCCCGGGGTGCGAACGCATCCCCGCACCGACGAGCGAGACCTTCCCGATGCCGTCGTCGTAGAGCAGCGTGTCATAGCCGACCTGGTCTTTGAGCACCGCGAGCGCGGCCATGGCGGTCTGCCCGTCGGCGCGTGGGAGGGTGAACGAGATATCGGCCAGACCCGTCGACGCGACTGTGGCGTTCTGCACGATCATGTCGATGTTGATCTGCGCCGCCGCGACCGCCTCGAAGATGCGAGCCGCTTCGCCGACCTTGTCGGGCACACCGACGACGGTGATCTTGGCCTCACTGCGGTCGTGGGCCACCCCGGAGATGATCGCTTGCTCCATGCTGTCCACCTTCGAACCATCGACGACCCACGTGCCGGTCTTGTGCGAGAACGACGAGCGCACGTGGATGGGCATGTTGTGACGCCGCGCGTACTCCACGCAGCGCAGGTGCAGAATCTTGGCCCCAGAGGCCGCCATCTCCAGCATCTCCTCGTAGGAGATCGCCGGGATGCGCTGGGCGGAGGGGACGATGCGCGGATCAGCTGTGAAGACGCCGTCGACGTCGGTGTAGATCTCGCAGACTTCTGCCTGCAGGGCAGCCGCCAGCGCCACCGCGGTGGTGTCCGAGCCGCCCCGTCCCAGCGTGGTGATGTCCTTGCTGGACTGGCTGACGCCTTGGAAGCCGGCCACGATCGCGATAGCGCCGTCCTGGATCGCTGCCTGGATCCGGCCCGGTGTGACGTCGATGATCTTGGCCTTGCCGTGGGCGGAGTCGGTGATGACGCCGGCCTGCGAGCCGGTGAACGATCGGGCCTCGTGCCCCAGGTTGCCGATCGCCATCGCCAGCAATGCCATCGAGATTCGCTCTCCGGCGGTCAGCAGCATGTCGAGCTCACGGCCGCTGGGCAGCGGAGAGATGTCGTTGGCCAGGTCAAGCAGCTCGTCTGTGGTGTCACCCATCGCGGACACGACCACGACCACGTGGTGCCCGGCCTGCTTGGTGGCCACGATCCGTTGCGCCACACGGGTGACACCGGTGGCGTCGGCGACCGAAGAGCCGCCATACTTTTGGACCACGATGCCCACGGACTGTCCTTCGTCACCGGCTGAGGTTGGATCGACGCCAGGCTGCGCCGCCGGCCCTGAGTCTAACGACCGGAATTGCCCGACCCTGTCAGGCGAGGCAGAATCGGTACGGGGCCAGCCGGCCCCAGCACGGTGCGGACCGCCGATCCGGTGGCCCGTCGGACGATCCTGAAGGAGACGACATGGGTATCGGAGACAAGGCCAAGAACGCAGTCGAGAAGGCTACGGGCAAGGGCAAGGAGACCGCCGGCGACGCCAAGGGCGACGACTCCCTCAAGAACGAGGGCCGGGGAGACCAGTCCAAGGCCGACGTCAAGAACGCCGGCGAGAACGTCAAGGACGCCTTCAAGAGGTGATCTGAGCACCGGGCCGCTGGTACTGGCGCCGGCTACCGCACGTCGACGGGTGTCTACCTGAGTTCGTGCGGTCCGACGATCAGACCGGCGGCACGGTGATCTCGTCGGCTGCCGCGATCCGCTCGATCTCCTGGGTGTGGGCGGCGTCGGAGTCGAGTCGGTCGTGTGACACGACGGACTGCAGGGCCCTCAGCACACCGGAGGCCTCGGCGCCCCAGGACGACACGTAGGAGAACTGCCACCACCACAAGGCCTCACCGATGCGGCCGGCGCGGTGGTGGGCCAGGCCGTGCGCGACACTCGCGACAATCGCGGACACGTCGTCGCTGACCCGGGCGATCATCACGTCCGGCGAGGGGTCGTACGGGTCGAACACCTCATGGAAGTCGTCGACCCCGTCGAGCAGGCTGGCCAGCGACTCGCGGATCACGTCGAGGTCCGGGTCGGGACCGGCGTCGGTCTCATAGGTGTCGGCCGGCACGAAGTCCACC